>JBEKWE010000017.1:0-26445 GCA_049513335.1 Acidobacteriaceae bacterium
AGCGACGTGGCCGGCGACGGTACGACGACGGCGACGGTGCTGGCGCAATCGATCTTCCGCGAAGGCGTGAAGACGGTGGCGGCGGGCGCGAATCCGACGGCGCTGAAACGCGGCATCGAGAAAGCCGTTACCGTGATCAACGGCACGCGCGACAAGGATGGCAAGTGGAATCAGGATGGCGCGCTCAGCAAGCTGTCGAAGCCGGTGACGGGCGACATGATCGCGCAGGTGGGCACGATTTCGGCCAACTCCGACGAGCAGATCGGCTCCATCATCGCCGAGGCGATGAAGAAGGTGGGCAAGGACGGCGTGATCACGGTGGAAGAGTCGAAGACCATGGAGACGCAGCTGGAGGTGGTGGAGGGGATGCAGTTCGACCGCGGCTACCTGAGCCCCTACTTCGTAACCGACGCGGAGCGCATGGAGGCCGCGCTGGAGGACCCCTACATCCTGATCTACGAGAAGAAGATCTCGTCGATGAAGGACCTGCTTCCTCTGCTGGAGTCGATTGCGCGCACCGCGAAGCCGCTGCTGATTATCGCCGAGGACGTGGAAGGCGAGGCGCTGGCGACCCTGGTGGTGAACAAGCTGCGCGGCACGCTGAACGTGGCGGCGGTGAAGGCGCCCGGCTTCGGCGACCGGCGCAAGGCCATGCTGCAGGACATTGCCATCCTGACCGGCGGCAAGGCGATCACTGAAGACCTCGGCATCAAGCTGGAGGGGGTCAAGATCGAGGACCTGGGCACGGCCAAGCGGGTCACCATCGACAAGGACAACACTACGATCATCGACGGCGGCGGCAAGGCCGGCGAGGTCGAGGGCCGGGTGAAGGAGATCCGAGCGCAGATCGAGAAGTCAACCTCGGATTACGACAAGGAGAAGCTGCAGGAGCGGCTGGCCAAGCTGGTGGGCGGCGTTGCAGTCATCAAGGTGGGAGCAGCCACCGAGACCGAGATGAAGGAGAAGAAGGCGCGGGTGGAGGATGCGATGCATGCCACGCGCGCGGCGGTCGAGGAGGGCATCGTGCCCGGCGGCGGCGTGGCCCTGCTGCGCTGCACCGAAGAGGTGGACAAGCTGATCAAGACGCTGGAGGGTGACGAGAAGATCGGGGCCACCATCATTCGTCGCGCACTGGAGGAGCCGATTCGACTGATCGTCTCCAACGCGGGCGAAGAGGGCGCGGTTGTGATCGGCAAGATTCGCGACTCCAAGAACGTCAACTTCGGCTATAACGCGAGCACGGACAAGTATGAGGACCTGGTTGCGGCCGGCGTCATCGACCCGACCAAGGTGACGCGGACGGCGCTGCAGAACGCAGCGTCGATCGCCGGCCTGCTGGTCACCACCGAAGCCATGATCTCCGAGATTCCGGAGAAGAAAGAAGCGCCCGCGGGCGGCGGACATGGCGGCGGCATGGAAGGCATGTACTAAGTCCTGGCCGGACGGTCGGTACTTCGCGTACGGCGAAGAGCGCCTGTCGGCGCAAAACAAAGACTCCCCGGAACGAGATGGTTTCGTTCCGGGGACTTTTTGTTTGGCCAACTGAAGAGCCAACTGGCGGACGGAAAGATTCCTGTGTAGAACCGCGACAGGTCGAGCAAAGGCGGCGGGGGCTTATTCCACGGTGCCTGGAAGGACCTGTTGGGGGGCGTGGAGTTTGGTCTTTGCGGCGGTGAACTTGACGCGCACCAGATCGTGTTCGGGGTCGCGGCCGGCGGGCGCATTGAAGGTGGCGATGTAGGTTTCGGCGATGGCGCTCTGGAAGAGGCGCAGGAATGGCGCGGTGGAGACCGGGTTGCCAATCCCCTCCCAGTAGTTGATGCCGCCCGTGCCTTGTGCAAGCTGCGCGAGGTAGTTCTGGCCGCTATTGTCTGCCGAGTTGCCGCTGATGCCCGCATCGCTGTAGTAGATGGCGTAGACGGCGACGCCGGCGCGCTGCGCATCGGCGATGGCCGCGTCAACGTAGGGACTGCCCTGGTTCATGACGCTGGTGCCGCCGTTGTAGGGATCGACGCCGTCGGTGAGCATCAGGATGAAGCGCGCCTTGTGCCGCGAGGAGGAAAGGGGGGAACTACTGGAGGAGGAAGCGCCGGAGCCGGGCCAGTTCCTGACGAAGTCCGAGATGCAGATGTAGGGGCTGGCGCTCATGCCGGCCAGGCCATCCGGCAGGTGAATGGTGGAGGCGGCGAGCGCGTGGTCTGTGGTGAAGCTCTGCGCGGCGACGACGTGGCCGTACTGCATATAGCCGACCAGGACCTCGACGCCGGGAGCCAGGGTGCGCACAAAGGAGTGCAGATTGTCCAGCTCGCGGCCAACGCTCTCGCGCAGGCCGTCGTCGATGAGAAGCGCAACCTGGGCGTTGGCGGGGGTCACCGGATCCCACGCAGTGAGCGGCTGCTTGCGGTCGTTGACCGCGACGGTGAGAGCGGAGGCGCTGGCGGGAGGCGTGGATTTGGCATCGACGCTGACCAACGCCTGCGTGGGGACAAGGCCCTCCCGCTGGGCGTGGGCGGCGAAGCCGAAGGTGAGAGCAAGGGCAAGCAGGAGGGCGGAGGTGAGCGGTCTGGTCATGGCGTTAGATTAGACACGAACGCTGCCCCTATAGTTGCCTTTTTGTTTGTGCATCGCAAGGAGAACCTGCTGCTGTTCTGCCTTGATTGCGAAGCAATCAAGGCAGAACAGGGGATAAATGAGCGCACTTCGGCACGGCTAAAGCCGTGCCCTTCCGATCCGACTGTTCTGCCTGGATTAGTCTCCGCCGATGCGGAGTTTGAGGCCTGCTCGTATGGTGAAGGGCAGGCCGGGGTAGCCGATGGGGCCGATGTGCTGCTGGCCGAGGAGGTTGTCCAGCTCGGTGAAGGCGGTGACGCGCGGCTTGATGGCGTAGGTGAGGTTGGCGTCGAGCTTGGTGTAGCCGAAGTCGAGGTCGCGGTTGGGCAGGACGAGGGTATTGCCGTCGGTAGTGTCCATCCTGTCGAGGTAGGTGGAGTCGTCCGAGCGGCTGGCGAGCGCTCCCTTGAAGGCCGCGCCCAGCCTTGCGCCCGTATACTCGACGGCGAAGAAGCCGGTGTGCGGAGGACGGCGGAAGGGACGCGCGCCGATCAACGGGCCATTGGCGCCGATGGCGATGCCGGGCAGGTTGGGGTTGCCGTATGCCGTGCCATTGCTGTAGGCGTCGCTGGAGAAGGACTGGGTAACGACGGCGTCGAGGTAGGTGTAGCCGCCACGCACGAAGAGACGCACGAATGGGCGGTATTGCAGCTCGCTCTCGAAGCCCTGCGCGCGGTAGGCCTGCGAGTTGAGATAAGCCCCGTCGTAGTTTTCGGCGACTGCGGGCGAGTAGTGGAAGAACTGCTCCAGCGCGCCGGTGTCGACTCCCTCCATCTGGTGGTTGAAGGAGTTGTGGAAGTAGCCGAGTTTGAGGACCAGCTTCTGGCCGCGAATGTTCTGGTCGACGCCGAGGTCGTAGGTTCGGGAGCGTTCCGGACCAGCCGGAGTGACATGATACCTGGCGATGTCGGCTGTGTCGCCAGCCTCGAGCAGTTGGGTGTAGAGGCTGGCGAACTGGAGGCGGAGTGAGGGCTCCTGCACGCCGGTGGCGACGTTGGCGCGCAGCAGTGTGCCGTGGAACCATTTTGCGCCGGGACGAACCGCATCGTAGGAGAGGCCGAGACGGGGCTCTCCGGTGATGCCGTAGAGATGGTTTTTCTCGATGCTTCCGCCAGCCGAATAAAAGAGCCGGTTCTCGATCTCGCCCTGAAGCTGCAGGGTGTATTCGAAGTTGGTGCGCTGGATCTGTTCGTTCTCATCGAACAGTGGCAACACGAATCTGCCGCGCTCGTTCTCGTAGTGGAAGCCGAAGAGCGCGGCGAGGTAGTGCGAGAAGCTGTAGTCCGACTGATAGTAAAGCTGGTCGCGATTGGAGTCCTGATTATCGTTGTCTCCGTAAAGCTGAACCTGGCCGGTTGCGGTGGTTCCATTGGCGCCGCGAATGGTGACGACATTGCCGACGTATGCCGGAAACGACCCGTAGATTGGATCGTTGATCGTAACCAGAGTGCCCTGGTTGCCGAAGTAGGCGGCCTGCTCGCGCTTGCGCGAGATGTCGTAGCGGAGGAGGTTGTGCCAGCCGTCTTCCAGGCGATTCTCCAGAGTCAGACCGGAGTAGAGGTCCTGATCGGATTGTTTTCCGTCCTGCGAGATGCCGTAAAAGTCGTGCGCGCTGGGCAGTCCTGTGGCGGAGTCCGCATTGCGCAGCGTGAAGCGAGCCAGGGTGTTCGCCAGGATGCTATAGCCGAGGTTGGCCACTGAGGTTTCTGAGTGGTACTCATCGAGCGGCAGCGCGTTGGATGTGTTGAGGCGCGAGAATGCGGTGAAGTAATCGAGACGGCGGTGCGCGCCGCTGAGGGAAAGCTGGTCGCGATAAGTGTGGAAGTTGCCCGCGTCGCCGGAGTAGTCGATCTGCGGCTTGGTAGCCGAGCCGCGGGGCGTCTCGAAGTTCAGCACGGATGCCCCGGCATCGGTTCCGTAGAGCGCGGAGTTGGTGCCGCGATAGAGTTCGATACCCGCGAGACCTGTGCTGGAGACTGTGCCAAAGTCGAAGTAGCCGCCCACATCCTCCGCGGGAATGCCGTCGATGAGGACTTTGTTGGCGTCGGAGTTGCCGCCGCGCACAAAGAGCGAGGACAAGCCGCCGGCCTGGCCGGTCTGGACCACGGCGATGCCGGGAGACTGGCGCAGCGCGTCCACTACGCCGATGGAGGTTGCAAAGTCGCTCTCGGGGACCAGCGCGACCGCTGAACTGGATTGCTCAAGCGGCGTGGGCAGGCCGGTTGCGGTGACTGTGACCTCCTGATAGACGGAGGCAGTCTCCAGCACGACGTTCTGGGCGACCTGGTCGGTGAAACCGCCGTAAAAGTCCTGGCCGATGCCGGGATAGAAGGCCGCAGCCGAGGTGAGCAGAGTGAAGCGACCGGCCTGAGTGGAGCGGATCTCGAAGGCGCCGTCCAGGCCGGCGATGGCGATGGCAACCGCCTTCTGTCCCTGAATGAGCTGGACGCGAGCGCCGGGAACAGGGCGGCCGAGCGCGTCGGTGACGACGCCGCGAACGATGACGGCGCGCGCCGGCGTTACGGAGAGGAGAAAAAGATTTGCGAGAAAGAGGAAGGCGGCGAGCGCAGAAGACGCTCGCAGGAGAGATGCGGCCGAGGAGCGGCCGGAGACTGAGGACATGTCGGAACTCCTACGCTCCCCCCCGGGAGCGCGGTTGGATGTACGCGGCGAAACCGGTCTCCTGACTTACGCGGGTGCATGACAGCCAAAGACTGGACGCTTCCCTTCCCGTCGCCTGGCGGCTTCAGTGGGAGGTGTCTGGCTGGCATTCACGCCTCTCCGAGTGGCGGAGCGGCGTGCGCGATCACAGTTGCGGGGCAGTGGCGGAGTTTCACCGCGCTTCCCGAACATTCCGTTGCGGGCAAGGGTTGAGGTGGCGCGGCGGGCAGAGTGCAGGGCCAGCCGCAGGAGTTGCGACGAGCCTAGGCTAGGCGGTCCCGTCCATCTTGTGCAGGTCTTTGCCGGGCTTGAAGCGGACGGCCTTGCCGGGTGCGATGCTGACCTCGGCGCCGGTGCGGGGATTGCGTCCGATGCCGGTTTTGCGTGGCTTGACGGTGAATACGCCGAAGCCGCGCAGCTCGATGCGCTCGCCGGCGATCAGGGTCTGCTTCATGCTGCCGAAGATGGCGTCGACCGCGCGCTCCGCCTTCGTTCTGGGAAGTCCGGTTCGCTCGACGACCCTCTGGATAAGGTCTTGTTTGATCAACTTGGGCCGCCTCTCTCACGCTAAATGCAGACAGGCGGCCATTAAGGGCCACACTGCTCTGCTCAAGTGTGATGGTAGGAACTAAGTCCAAGATTGTCAACGCGCGAATGCTGCCGTAAGATTTGGCTATCCGAAACGATGCGGGCCCAACCCCCTGCCCGGGCGCCTGACGGCGCCATGGAAGCAGAGCGGAGAGAACCGCCAAGAGGCAAAAACGACAGGCATGGCCATCAAGAGCGACCGCTGGATCCGCCAGCAGGCAATGGAACACCGGATGATCGAGCCGTTCAGCGAGAAGCAGGTCAGCGCGGGGGTCATCAGTTACGGACTCTCGTCCTACGGGTACGACCTGCGCGTGAGCGACGAGTTCAAGATCTTCACCAACGTGAACTCGGCGATCATCGACCCCAAGGCGTTCGACGAGCGGTCGTTTGTGAGCGTGCAGGCGGCGAGCGTCATCATTCCGCCCAACTCGTTCGCTCTGGCGCGGTCGATCGAGTATTTCAGGATTCCGCGCGACGTGCTGACCATCTGCGTGGGCAAGTCCACCTACGCGCGCTGCGGGATTATCGTCAACGTGACGCCGTTCGAGCCGGAGTGGGAGGGATATGTAACGCTGGAGATCTCCAACACCACTCCCCTGCCGGCGCGCATCTACGCCAACGAGGGGCTGTGCCAGATCCTGTTCTTCCAGTCCGACGAGGAGTGCGAGACCAGCTACGCGGACCGCAAGGGGAAGTATCAGAAGCAGCAGGGCATCGTCCTACCCAAGTTGTAGTTCAGCTCGCCCCAACCGGCACGAACAAGGAGTACCGTAGACGTGTCGCAGGCGAGAACGAAATGTGACGCAGGCCAACAGAGCAACCGGGCCAGGCAGGAAGTTGAGGCTGGAGGCCGATGGAGGAAGCAGCATCAACGCGCATGGAACGCATAGGCGTGGTCGCCACCGACACGATGCGCGTGCTTGGCCTGCAGTCTATCCTGCCGCAGTTTGAGATCATCCACCTCTCCGCGCCGGGAGCGCTGGACGATGTCAATCTTTCGCTGGTGCTGATCGACGCCGAATGCACCAGCCACCTGTTCGAGCTGATCGCCACCTTCCACCACATCCGTCCACAACTGAAGCTGATCGTGCTGGGCACGGAGACCGACCCGGAGTACATCCAGCGCATCGTTGGGGCGGGGGCGAAGGGATACCTGACGCTGACGGCCAAGGAGTCCGAGCTTGCGATGGCCATCGATATGGTACGCGACGGCTCAGTGTGGGCCCCGCGCAGGGTGCTCAGCCGGCTGCTGGACCGGCAGCCCGGCTTCACCGGTTCCGCAAGCGAACCGCCCAGATTCACGCCGCGCGAACTGCAGGTCCTGGACCTGCTTCGCGCCGGACGGTCGAACCGCGAGATCGGCCTGGTGCTGGGCATCGACGAAGGCACGGTGAAGGCGCACATTGGCCGGCTGCTGCGCAAGGTGGGCGTCAACAACCGCATCGCCCTGACCATCCACCCCTTCACCCAGGTCGAATAGCACGTTGCGCATGCAGAGGGGATGCAGCCCCCAGCCGGCCCGCGGACTGCCGATTTTCGCGGATTTGCTGTGATTTTCTGTTGTTTTACTGGTAAAAGGCCCGTGCCGATCTGTTAACTAACTAATAAATAACATGGGTACGAAAGCCTCTAGACCTTCGTACCGTTGTTCAGCCGCGACACATAGCCCATTATGAGAGTGCAACACAGACCTGGGAGAGGGGCTACAAGGTTGAACAGCGCAAGCTGTTCGGTTCTTGCAGCCCCCATTTTTTGCACTCCTGCCCCCCTCCGGCAATTCTCTGGTGCATCCCTCGAACGAAGCGCCTCCCAATTTGGCACTTAGATTCCCAATTTGGCACCGCTCTGGGCTCCCCGCCATGGAGCAGGGACGCACGCACGCCGTGGAGGACCTCGCCAAATTCACGGCAAAGCTTTTTTCTCCGTGCAACTTTCGGCACCCATCCGCGCATCGTACGAGTTGATGCAGAATCCGTGGATGCGGTTTAATATCACGGGCGACACAAGGCATACAGGCCCATTCAAAAACGACCAGCCAGACTCATTCAAGAACAGATCCCTTCAGGGAGTGAAAGGTAATCCACCGATGAAACGAATCTCAGGAATTCTATGTGGCATGGCACTGCTGACCACCACCACGCTGGCAGCCGTTGGGCAAGACCACGCGAAGCTCGATGAGCGGCTGACGAGCGCACAGGCTGTTATCCAGGAGGTGATGGCCACGCCCGACAAGGGCGTCCCGCAGGGCATTCTTTCGGGCGCAACCTGCGTTGTCGTCATTCCCAGTTACAAGAAGGGCGCGTTCATCATCGGGGCGCAGTACGGCCAGGGTGTTGCGACATGCCGCACGCCCAACGGATGGAGCGCTCCGGTGTTTGTGCAACTGACCGGCGGCAGCTTTGGCTGGCAGATTGGCGGCCAGACCACCGATCTGGTGCTGGTGGCCATGAACCAGCAAGGCCTCCAGCACATGCTAAGCAGCAAATTCAAGCTGGGCGCGGATGCAGCCGCCTCAGCCGGCCCGGTGGGACGCAATGCTCAGGCATCTACGGACGCATCCATGCGCGCCGAGTTCCTGACCTACTCACGCAGCCAGGGCCTCTTTGCCGGGCTTGACCTGGACGGCACCGTGCTCTCACAGAACAAGGACGACACGCGGGCCGAGTACGGCGCCGACGTTCCCTTCGACGTCGTGCTCCACGGCAACAAGCCGGTCCCGGAGAACGCTCGCGCATTCGTCCGCACCGTTGCCCACTTCTTTGTCGTATCGAAGAACAACCAGTAGCAGCGAACGATTCCCATAAGCGCCGTCGCGTCGCAGGACGCCGTAACGCAACAGACCAGGGCCGCCAGCCGGAAGCACTCCGCTGGCGGCCCTTCTGCGTGGAATTCAGCGCAATGGGAATGTAGGCCTGTGCAATTCATCTGCGTCTGTACATCTCAGTGGCGACATTCTTATCCCTGAACCAGCGGAATAACATTAGCTGCTGTAGTTTTCCCTCTTCACTGACCACTTACCACTGTTCCTCGATCCGCTAGACTGAAACCTTGACCCGCGAAGCCCAATCCATCCCCGAACCGGCGAGCCGGCCCACCCTGCGCCAGGCACTTGAATTCGCGCTGGCGTGGCTCTTCATCCGCATCCTGCGCGCTCTGCCGCGACGCATGGCACGCGCCGCCGGAGCAGGAATCGCAGCCATTGCATATCTGCTGCACAGCCGCCTGCGCCGGGTGGGCCGGCGCAACCTGGAACTGGCCTTCCCCGCGCTGCCCGCCGCCGAGCGCGAGGCGATCCTGCGCCAGGAGTATCGCCACCTGGGCTGGCTGCTGGCCGAGTTCTGCCAGATGTCCACCTACACGCGCGAGACCGCCGGCCGCTTCATCCGCACCGAGGGGCTGAACCGTTACCTGGGAGCGCGCGACCGCGGCAAGGGAGTTCTGGTGCTGACCGGCCACCTGGGCGCGTGGGAACTGTCGAGCTTCTACCACTCGCTGGCGGGCTACCCGATGGGGATGGTGATCCGCCGCCTGGACAATTCGCTGGTGGACGCGATGGTGAACAAGATCCGCTGCCAGCATGGCAACCGCGTGCTGCACAAGGACGACTTCGCGCGCGGGCTGATTGGGGCGATGCGCGCGGGCGAGACGGTGGGCATACTGATGGACACCAACATGACGCCGCCGCAGGGGCTCTTTGTGCCGTTCTTCGGCGTGGAGGCCTGCACGGCCTCCGGGCTGGCGCGGGTCGCGCTCAAGACCGGCGCGGCGGTGCTACCCGGCTTCATGGTGTGGGAGGAGCGGGAGCGCCAGTACGTCCTGCGCTTTGGCCCGGAGCTGACGCTGGCCGACACGGGCGACTCGGAGGCCGACGCGGCCTCGAACACCACGCTGTTTACCGCGGTGATCGAAGAGACGATCCGCGAGTACCCCTCGCAGTGGCTGTGGATGCACCGCCGCTGGAAGACACGCCCCCCCGGCCAGCCACCTCTCTACTAGAGCGGCGAACGTGTGGGCGTGCGATTGACGGCACGGGGCTGCGAAGGTAATACTCGAATCCCTGGGGGAAGAGAACCATGAGCGAACTGACGACGACCGTAGACGCGGTCCTGCGGCAGAAGAAGGCGGCAGGAATCCTGTCGATCGCGCCGGACGCCACCGTCTATCAGGCGATCGAGGTGATGGCGGAGAAGAGCGTGGGCGCGCTGCTGGTGATGGAGGGCGAGCGGCTGGTGGGGATCGTCAGTGAGCGCGACTACGCGCGCAAGGTGGTGCTGCGGGGACGCCTGTCGAAGGAGACGAAGGTTGCGGAGATCATGAGCAGCCCGGTTATCTCGGTCACGCGGCAGCAGACAGTGGGCGAGTGCCTGCGCATCATTACGGACAGCCACATTCGCCACTTGCCGGTGACGGAAGACGGCGCCGTGGTGGGCGTGCTCTCCATCGGCGACCTGGTGAACTTCGTGATCACCGAGCAGCAGGAGACGATCCGCCACCTGAAGGCCTACATCTCGGGGTAGCAAACGAAGTCGATTTGATTCCTGCCGACAGGAGGCTCAGTTCTCTTCGTCGCTCGAGTCGCCTTCTTCGACGAGCGAGGCTGCGCCGACGACGTCGAAGGTCATAGCGTCGCCGCCGGTGGGCTGGAGGGTGACGCGGATGGGATCGCGCTGCCACACGGCCGGCTTGCAGACGGGCGCGGCGGGCGCGGGCTGGGGCCACTTGCCGATCTGCTTCTGGACCACGGCGCGACGCGCTCCGAGCTGCGCGACGATGGCGAAGAGACCTCCACGGGCGGTCTCGGCGGTGCCGCAGTAGGCCGCGTAGTCGCGGAACCAGACCGCGTCGGAGACCTCGGCGTCGAAGTCCGGCAGGTGCAGCGCGGTGATGCGGCCGGTGGTGCGATCGACCAGCAGCCAGGGGCCGGGCTGCCAGCTCCAGCGCGGGGCCGCGTCGCCGGGCAGGGCGTCGTTGAGGCGCAGGGCGCGGCGGATGGTGAAGCTGCGGTCGGTGACGTCGTGGGCGTCGCCGGTGGTCCACTCCTTCTGGTGGCCGTCGACGGTGAGCGGACGGACCTTGAGCGAGATTGCGTCCGCGGGCTTGCCGGTTGCGGGAGCGGTCTGAGGCGGAGTGTATGGGACCTTGCGCACCGCGCCCAGGGCAACGACGTGGACCTTGGCGGGCGCGGCCAAGGCGATGGGTTGCACAAGTGGCGGGAGGCCAAGCAACAGCAAGGCAAGGGGCAGGGCCGGCAGACGCACAGGAGCGGAGCGAAAGATCTGCATGCGCGGCAGAGTAGCGCGGTTGGCCCTCCGGAAGCAAGCAGTGTTTTTGAAGATGATGGCCCCAACAGTCAATGACGCTCAAACTTTGGTCCGGCAAGGCGGCAAAAAGGGCCGCCCTTATAGTGGCCGGCCGCGGCGTGTACCGAGGCGCCCAGCGCGGGGCGGGAGTAATGCAGTAGATTCAGCGCGGAGATTTGCAGAGGCGCCGCGTTTCCGTGGAGCGGAGCGGAGTAGTATCGTTGTGGCAGGACGCTTGCGGGCAACCGCCGGGCGTTGCGGCTGGCGATGATCCGAACCACGCCGGCGAGGCTGGATCCACCAACCGCACCAACCATTTTCAGGCAATCAGGAAAGGAAACAAACGAACCATGTGGAAACCGAACCAGGCTGGACCGATCCCGCCTTCAATCCCCGAGCCGACGCGTCCGTCGGCCCCGGCGCCGACCATCTACGAGTCCAGCACGCCAAGACCGGCGGCAGCGACCGTCGCCAGCCCGGTGGTTGCGACCGGCGAACAGGCCACCATCGGCAAGTCGCTGGTGGTGAAGGGCGAGGTCTCGGGCTCGGAGTCGCTGTACATCGACGGCAAGGTGGAAGGCACAATCAACCTGCCCGGCAACCGCGTCACGGTGGGCCGCAACGGACAGGTGGCGGCCAACATTCTGGCTCGCGAGGTGGTGGTGCTGGGCAAGGTGCGGGGCAACGTGAACGCCAGCGACCGCGTGGACATCCGCAGCGAAGGCTCGCTGACCGGGGATGTGACCGCAGCGCGCATCTCGATCGAGGACGGAGCGTACTTCAAGGGCGGCATCGACATCCGCAAGCCGGGCGAGGCAAAGAACGGCCCTGTTGTGGCTGCCGCAGAGCCTGCCATCGTCAACCTGAACGCAACTTTACCCCTGGCGTAGAGCGCACGCAGAACGCGTGCTTGCAGCGAAGATGCATGTGGCCCCGGCGAGTTCGCCGGGGCCGCTTTGCGTCGGACGCCGCAGCGGGCACGTGCTGGCCACGGCTCATTGAGTTGGAACCAGCAGGAGCTTGCCGGTGGTCTTGCGGGACTCCAGGTCGCGGTGGGCCTGGGCGGCGTCGGCCAGCGGGTAGCTGTGTTCGAGGCGCAGCTTGAGGCTGCCGTCGGCGACCCAGCCGAGGACATCGCCCGAGCGCTGCACGAGCTCCTGGCGGGTTGCGGTGTAGTCCTTGAGCGTGGGCCGGGTGATGTAGAGCGAGCCGCGCGCGGAGAGCTGGATGAGGTCGAAGGGTGGGACCGCGCCGCTCGATCCGCCGTAGAGGACAAGGATGCCGCGCGGGCGCAGGCAGGCCAGGCTGCCGTCGAAGGTGGTCTTGCCCACGGAGTCGTAGACCACGGGAATGCCCGCGCCATTGGTCAACTCGCGGACCCTGGCGGCGAAGTCTTCGCGCGTGTAGAGGACCGCCTCGTCGGCCCCGGCTGTACGCGCCAGCGCGGCCTTCTCCTCGGTGGAGACAGTGGCAAAGACGCGCGCGCCCAAACACTTGGCCATCTGGATGAGAAGCAGCCCAACCCCGCCCGCGCCCGCGTGGACCAGCACCGCATCATTCGGCTGAATCGCGTAGGCGGAGTACGCAAGGTAGTGGGCCGTCATCCCTTGCAGCATGGCGGCGGCGGCCTGGCGCGTGGTGACGCCGCCGGGGATTGCAATCAGGCGGGCTACAGGCGCGACAGCAAACTGAGCGTAGGTTCCGGGAACGCCGCACCAGGCGACGCGGTCGCCGATCTTAACGCCGCTAACGTCCGGCCCAATGCCAACGACGACGCCTGCCGCCTCCTGGCCGGGGATGAACGGCAGCGGCGAGGCGTAGCGTCCCTCGCGCAGGTAGATGTCGATGAAGTTGACGCCGCAGGCCTCGATCTGGATGAGCGCTTCGCCGGGGCCGGGAGTGGGGGTGGGCAGCTCGCGGAGCACGAGAACTTCGGCCCCGCCGGTGTGGTTGATCTGGATGGCTCGCATAGTTCTTCGATGCTACCGCGCACCGGAGCGTTGTGGAAAGCGAAAGCGCATCCGTGCGAGTCGCCTTTATTTCTCACACAGGATTCGTTCGCAGACACGCTCTCGCCGCGGACCCGACGCAACGCGCCGTGCGCTCGGCACTGCTTTCTGAGACAATGGACTCCGCATGCAACCCGACAATCTGATCTCTCTCAAAGACGACATGGTGGCGTTTATTGCTGGCCATGGACTGCGCCGCTTCAATGGATACATTACCGACGAAGTTCCCACCGTGATCTTCGAGGACGAGGATCCGGACGCGTGGAAGGACTTTGTGGAGCACGCCAAGGCCGCCGGAGCCAGCTTTGTCACCATGAGCGAGGTGACGCTGGAGAAGTCCGACGTCGCCATCCTGCTGGAGCAACTGCGCGACCAGACCTACCCCGACGCCGATGCGATCGAGATCGAAGACGCCGAGACGCTGGTGAAACACGTGGGCAAGATCGGCTACCTGCAGCTTGGCTTCGCCCACCAGGGCGTGATGTTTCTCTTCGAGACTTCGACCGAGTGGTATGAGCAGTTTCAGGAGCTGATCGAGACGGTCACCGACCTGGGCGGCATCGTCGTCGACGACCACGACCACAATCACGACGAGGACTGACGCAGGTGCCCGCGAAGTTGCCGGACCAGGATTCGCCAGCGGTGCAAGAACAATCCAATCCAGCGCGGTCGTCCGCGTGGCTGTTGAAGGCGGACGGCGATGCGCAGATGATGCAGAATCTGCCCGCGCAACTCCACTGCCCGCCTGCCATTGCGCGGATTCTGGCCGCGCGCGGGATCGACACGCCTGCCGCGGCCGGAGCTTTTTTAAATCCAACGCTGGATGCGCTGCTGGACGATCCGGCGACCGACCCCGCGCAACTGCTGGGCATGAAAGCCGCCGTGGAGCGCATCCTCGCGGCAATCCGCGCCGCAGAGCCGATCCTGATCTATGGCGACTACGACGTGGATGGCACCACGGCGACTGTCCTGCTGAAGACGACCATCGAGCGAATCGGGCTGGCGATGGAACCGCAACAGCCGGTGCAGGTGAGCTATCACCTTCCGCACCGCATCCGCGAGGGCTACGGGATGCAGAACGCAATCCTGGGCGAGGCGACCGAGGCCGGCGTGCGCCTCGTCATCAGCGTGGACACGGGAATCCGCGCCATCGCCGAGGCCGTGGAGGCGCGTGCGCTGGGCCTCGACCTTATCGTCACCGACCACCACCTGCCCGACGACGCGGCAATCCCCGACGCGCTGGCCGTCGTCAATCCCGCGCAGCCGGGCTGTTCCTATCCCAACAAGAACCTGTGCGGAGCGGCGGTTGCGTTCAAGCTGGCGCAGGCGCTGCTGGATGCGGCGGCGCCGATGACGGCGGACGCCGAAGCGTTTCGCGCGCGCACCCGCGGCGTGCTGCTGCCATCGTTCCTCAAGCTGGTGGCCGTCGCCACGATCGCGGACTCCGTGCCGCTGACCGGCGAAAACCGGGCGATTGCGGCCCTGGGTCTTGCGGCGCTGGCGAACCCCGTGCAGCCAGGACTGCGCGCTCTGATGCAGTTGGCGAAGATTTCGCTGGACCGCGCGCCGAGTGCGACCGAGGTGGGCTTCCGCCTGGCCCCGCGCATCAACGCCGCCGGACGGATGGACATCGCGGATGACGTGGTGGAGCTGCTGCTGACGCGAGACGCGGCCCGCGCGCGTGAGCTGGCTGGGAAACTCGACCGCCTCAATCAGGAACGCCGCGACTCCGAGGCACGCGCGCTGGAGGCCATCGACCGCGAGCTGCGAACGCTGGCCGACGCGGACGGCGAGTACCGGCGCGAGTGCCTGATTCTCGACCACCCGAATTGGCATCGCGGCGTGCTGGGCATTCTGGCATCGCGCGTGGTGGAGCGCACGGGGCGGCCGGCGATCATCATCACCCACGCCGATGGCGACGCGCACGGCTCGGGGCGCTCCGTTCCCGGCTTCCACCTGCTGAACGCCATCACAGCGGCAGACACCGAGGACCCGAGGGCGCCGCTCTTCCATCGCTTTGGAGGCCACGCTCACGCCGTCGGCTTCTCGCTTCCGTCGGAGCGGCTTCCCCTGCTGCGCGCCCGCATGAAGGCCTATGCGTCTACGCGGCTCACCCCCGCGCTGCTGGTTCCGCAACTCGAGTACGACGCAGAACTCTCGCTGGCTGAGATCACTCCCGAGCTGATGGCATGGATCGCGCGCCTCGCGCCCTTCGGCATGGGCAACCCCGAGCCGGTCTTTCTGACCCGCAACGTGACGCTCGCCACGCCCATTCGCCTCATTCAGGAACGACACATCGGTCTGCAACTGATGCAGAGCGGCGCGCGCGGGCAGAGTGATCCTGCCGCAATCCTCGCGCTGGGCTGGAGCCGCGATCCTCTCGGCTGGCCTGCGCGCTGCACCCGGCTTGCGCTGGCCAAGGGCTCGGTCATCGACGTTCTCTACCGCCTGCGGCACAACACGGGCCCCTACGCCAGCCCGCAGTTTGGCGGCCTCGAACTCGAGCTGTGCGACCTGAGGCTAGCCAGCACAACGCTGCACTCCTAGTTTTGTCCAACAAAACCGTCCTGGGCGGACCCGTTTTCGGCCCCAATCCGAGCACCGATTGCGCAGGAACATTTGGACGGTACCGGGCAAGAAGTATTTTGCTTCGTTCGGCGCAGCAAAACGTCTTATATACTGGCACTTGAAGACATGGCCACTACTCCCAAGTCAACTCGCGCAACGCAGTTTGCAATCTGGGGGGCAGCCCTCATCGTGGTTGTTCTGGCGGTCTATGCGATCCGCCTGCTCACACGCGAGCGGGTCAGCGTGCGCACCGCCCGGGTCACCTATCAGGACCTGATCAAGACCTCACGGACCAACGGCAAGGTTGAGCCGCTGGACGACTTCCAGGCCCATGCGCAGGTTGCGGGCCAGGTGCAACAGATCTACGTCGATGTCGGCGACAAGGTGAAGGCCGGCCAGTTGCTGCTGAAGATGGACGACGCGGACGCGCTGGCACGGCTTGCCTCGGCCAACTCCGCGCTGCGTGCGGCGGAACTGGCCGCCAGCGACATTGAACAGGGCGGCACGCAGGATGAGCGCAACACCTACGCCAGCGACCTGAGCCGCGCCAAGCTGCAACGCGATGAGGACACGGCCGCGCTGGCCGCGCTCGAACAGCTACAGCAGAAGGGAGCAGCCTCGCCGGCGGAGATCGCCGCGGCGCGCGCACGCGTCCAGTTGGACGACAGCACGCTGCACGGCATCGAGCAGCACAGCACCGCGCGCTACGGCGAGGCCGACCGCGCCCGCGCCCAGGCGCAGCTGGCCGACGCGCGCGCCGCCGTCGCCGCGGCCAAAAGCAGTTACGCCAACACCGACATCCGCACTCCAATCTCCGGCACTGTCTACTATCTCCCGGTCGCCGAGTACGACTACGTCAGCCTCGACAATAATGATCTGGTCTACGTTGCCGACCTTAACCGTCTGCGCATCACCGCCTACTTCGACGAGCCCGAGATCGGCGATCTTGCTGTGGGACAGCCGGTCACCATCACCTGGGAGGCCAAACCCGGGATGATCTGGCACGGACACATCTCCCAAGCACCCACCACCGTTATTACCTACAACATCACCCGCTACGTCGGCGAGTGCTTGATCGACATAGACGATGCGGACGGCTTCCTGCAGCCCAACGCCAACGTCAACGTCACCGTCACCACGGCGCAACGCCTGCATGCACTCAGCGTTCCGCACGAAGCCGTGCGAGATCTCAACAGCCCGCAGCCCTATGTCTTCCGCATTGTCCACAACAAGCTTGTCCGCACCAATGTGCAGACAGGCATCATCAACATCGACCAGGTCGAGATTATGCGCGGCCTCTCCGAGGGCGACACTGTAGCCCTCAACGCAACCGCCAACCGCGACCTCAGCGACGGACTTGAAGTCACACCCGCCCGATAGATGAGCATGAACGCACAATCCTGCCTGCTGCCTTCGTTCAAGCTCCCCCGGCCCGGCGCCGTCAAGCTGGGACGGCTGCCCGCCTCAGTTCTGACTTTGGGTCTCCTCATCGCGGGCCCAGTCCTGGCCGGTCCGCTGCGCGCCGAAGTGCGGTCCGCGGAGAACGCTGCCGCCGATCGCGCGCTGGGAGCCGACGCAGCCGCCTACCACGCATTGCAGGAGGGCCGCAGCGACGACGCCGTGGCGTTGCTGCGCGCGACCCTTGCCGCCAACCCCGCCGACGCCACCGCCCATCAGCTTCTGTGCCGCGTCTACTACGCGCAGGATGAGGCTGACGAGGCCATCCGCGAGTGCGAACTGGCGGTCTCCACGGCAGGCGCCGCGAGCGACCTGGCCAGCGACTGCGAGCTCTGGCTGGGCCGCGCCTACGGCATGAAGGCACGCCGCGCCGGGCCCATCGCCGGATTCACCCTGGCGCGCAAGGTCCAGGCCAGCTTTGCACGGGCCGTCGAGCTCAACCCCTCCAACCTTGCCGCGCTGAACGACCTGGGGGAGTACTACGTTGCCGCTCCGTTCGTCATCGGCGGCGGCTATGACAAGGCCCGCGCGCTGGCCGCCCGCATGATGCCCCGCTTCCCCAGCGCCGCACACCGGCTGCTGGCGCGCATGGCGGACGCCGATAACGACCTTGCCGCGGCGGAATCCGAGTTCAAGCAGGCCGTCGCCGTGCAGCACTCGGCAGAGGCCTGGATCGACCTCGCCCAGTTCTACCAGACCCACGCGCGCCCCGACGACGCGCTGGCCGCCATCAAATCCGGCCTGGCCGCCGATCGCAGCCACGGTCCAGTCCTGGTGGACGCCGCCAGCATCCTGACCAAAGCGCAGCGCGCACCCGACCTCGCCGAACACAGCCTGCGCGACTACCTCGCTTCCCGCGCAAAGTCCGACGCCGCCCCCGCCTTCAAGGTCCATCTGCAACTCAGCCGGCTGCTGGCGGCCCGCGGAGACAGCCACGACGCAGACCGCGAGGTCGCCGCCGCCGCCGCACTCGCTCCGGCCTTCACGCGAAGCGCCAGAACGGCCCAGGGCCTGTGATGCGCGAAGACGATACCATGGAGGTCTACCGACTTCGCGAGAGTCTCTCAGAACCCATGACTTCCCTTCCCCCAAATCGTCAGACGCCCGGCCGTTCGGCATCCGTCCGTCTCGCGCATCTGGGATGCGCGCTGTCGCTCGCCGTATCACTCGCCTTCGCGCCCTGTGCGCAGGGCCAGATCTCGCTCACTACCGCGGTCGATCTGGCGCTGGGCAGCAACCCCCGCGTGCAAGGGGCACAGGCCGATCTCGCCAAGGCTCGCGCCCAGCTCTCCGAGGCCCACGACGCCTACGTCCCATCCATCAACGCCGGCGCGGCAGTCGGCCAGTCCTACGGCTACAGCCCGTATCCGCCCACGCTCTTCACCGTCACCGGCGGATCGATGGTCTACAACGCCTCGCAGTTCTATTACATCCGCGCGGCCCGTGCCGGCCTCGACGCCGCACAGCTTCACCTGGACGACATTCGCGAGGCCGTCGCCGAGGACACCGCACTCGCCTTCGCCGCGCTGGACCACGACCAGCAGCGCGAGCAGGCCGTCGGCCAGCAGCTCGGATTCGCCAACACGCTGGTCTCCATCGTCGAGAGCCGCGTCAACGCCGGCCAGGACACAGCGATCGACCTCATTCAAGCCAAACTTACTGCCGCGCAGCTTCGCTTCGCTTTGCTTCGCGCCCAGGACGATACCGCGGAGGACCGCGAGCAACTGGCGCGGCTGATCGGCCTGCCGCCCGCCGCGCTCAGCGTCAACAGCGACTTTCCCGCCAGCCCCCTTGACCTATCGTCAGACGCAGCTATAGGGACGACCGTCCACGGTTACGCCAACGCTGCCGTCGCCACCGCCTTCGCCAACGCCGAGGCCAAGCAGCAACAGGCCAACGGAGACGAGCGCTTCCGCTTCCGCCCGCAGGTGAATCTCTTCGGCCAATTCAACTACTACGCCACCTTCAGCGACTCCTTCGCGCAACTGCAAAAGATCTACCAGGCGAACACCGGTCAAACCACTCTGAGTGCCAGCGAGGGCGCGTTCGGCGTCCAGATCAACCTGCCTATCTTCGACCGAGCTCGCGCAGCCAGGGCGCGCGAGTCTGCCGCCGACGCCGCGCACGCCCTGCACGAGGCGCAAAACGCGCAGATCGATGCGCTGAATGGCCAGTCTCTCCTGCGCCATTCCATCGACGAGTTGCAGACGCAGGCCGAGGTCGCCTCGCTGCAACAGCAGCTTGCCCAGCAGCAACTAAACATCCTGCAGCAGCAGCTCAAGAGCGGCAATCCCGGCGGCCAGCAGATGACGCCCGCAGACGAGCAGAATGCGCGCATCAGTGAGCGCGAGAAGTACCTCGGCGTCGTCGATGCCGGCTACCAGCTTCGCCAGGCCGAGATCCACCTGCTGCGTCAGACTGGCGAGCTTTTGTCCTGGCTCAAATCCGCCGCATCCGCCACAGCGCCCGCTACCCCACAGCTCCAAGCCGCGCCGTCACCAGCCCCCAGCCCGCAACCCTGAGCCGCTCTACTTCGCCAGCAAGAATACACCCGCGCAGACGAAGAGCGCGGCCAGCCAGCGGCGGCGATTGACGTTTTCCTTGAGGAAGATTTTGGCGGCGAAGGCGTTGCCGAGGAAGGTGAGCGAGGCGCTGGCCGGAGCAGCCAGCGAGAGCTCGACGTTCGAGAGCGTGAAGAGCAGCGAGAAGAAGCTGGCTGCCATCGACAACACGCCAAGCAGAAACATGGGACTGGAGGCGACGGCGCGGACGGCCCCGCCGAGGCCGGATTTTGCGCGGATGCGGTCGAGGTCGCCGATGCGCCGCATGGCGCCCGCGGTCAGAACGTCTCCGGTGACCGCCGTGGCCGCAACCGTAAGAATTGTGGCCCACGTCTCGATCGGCCCCGCGTGGATGTGGCCCGTGTAGATCATTGCGTCCCGCCCGTCACTGCGCCTTCGCCCGCTGGCGCGGGTTCTTCGGGCACTGGGTGCGACTCGTGCAGAGTAAGCGACGGCCCGTTGGCAACAAAGCCGACGCCGCAGACGATCAGAAGAATCCCCGCCCAGCGATAGGGCGTGATCGGTTCATGCAGCCAGAACTTTGCAAGAAACGCGACGACAATGTAGCCGAAGGCCGTGGCCGGCAGCACAAACGTGAGGTCGGCCCAGGAGAGCGCGGTCAGGTAGCTGGCAAAAAATCCGAGCAGGCAGAGGATTCCAGTGATGACCCAGGGATTGCGGATCGCCGCCAGAAGCAGGCCCAGGTGCGCCAGCGAGACCGGGCCAATCTGCGTCATGCCATGCGAGAGCAGCGTGTCGCCCACCGACGCGGTCAGCATGACGGCGAGCAAGATGAGATACCGCTGCGGAGTGAGGGTGTGCTTCATCTATCTTCTAGGCTATCCGAAGTGCGCCTGCGCGCGTGAAGCGAATTAGCTGGAGGATTCCTGGGCCTTGAGGGCGTTGGCGGCCTTGGTGGCGGCGGCGGAGCGGTTGCGCTGGCCGCGCAGCTTCATGAAGCTGCGCGCCTCGGTATACAGCCGGGGAACGTCGCGGTGGACGATGGCCTTCCAGACGACGCGGAATGCCGCCTTGGGGCGGAAGAAGTACTCGTCGTAAAACTTGTGCACCATCTCCAGGACATACTCGGCGGGCAGGCCGGGATACTCGATGTGGGCCATCTGGTGGCCCTCGCCGTCGCTCATCGAGAGGTTGGTGATGTAGCCCTTCTCCTTGGCGAAGTCGTAGAGCTCGGTGCCGGGGAAGGCGTGCGCCATGGAGACCTGGATGGTCTCGCAGTCCAGCCGCTTGGCGAACTCGATGGTGTTGCGGATCGACGCGGCGGTCTCGCCGGGCAGGCCGAGGATGAAGTCGCCGTGGACGACCAGGCCGAGCTTGTGGCAGTCGCGGGTGAAGTCCAGCGCGCGCTGGACGGTTGCGCCCTTCTTGATGTTCTTGAGGATCTGCGCGTCGCCCGACTCGTAGCCGACGATCAGCAGGCGGCAGCCGGCCTCCTTCATCGCCTTCAGGGTTTCGTAGTCAGTGGTCACGCGCGATGTGCACGACCAGGTGAGGCCCAGCGGCTTCAGCTTCTCGCACAGCTCTACGGTGCGCGCCTTCTGGATGTTGAAGGTGTCGTCGTCGAAGAAGAACTCCTTGACCTGGGGGAAGAGCTTCTTGGCGTTGGCCATCTCAGCCGCGACATCATCTGTCGAACGCTTGCGCCATGCGTGTCCGCTGAGCGTCTGCGGCCACAGGCAGAAGGTACACTGCGCCGGACAGCCGCGCGTCGAATAGAGCGAGACAAACGGATGCAGCAGAAACGGCACGTTGTACTTCGTCACGTCCAGGTCGCGCGCGTAGATCTCGGTGGCCCAGGGCATCTCGTCGAGCTGCTCCGGGGTGACCTGCGGCCGGTCGGGATTGTGCTGGATGACGCCGTTGGAGTCCTTGTAGCTGACGCCGAGAATCTGGTTCAGCGGCTTGCCGTTGGCGTACTCGACGATGGAGAAGTCGAACTCGCGGCGGCATACAAAGTCGATGGCCGGGCACTCGTTGAGCGCCTTGTCGGTGGAGGTTGTGACCGGCGGGCCGACGAAGGCGATCTTGATCTTCGGATAGGTCTGCTTGATGACCTCGGCCATCTTCTGGTCGCCCTCCCAGCCCATGGTGCTGGTGAAGAGGACGAGGAACTCGTAGTCCTTCAGAATGCCGACGACGTCCCGCCAGCTCAGGTGGTGCGGCGGCGCGTCCACCAGGCGCGACCCCTCCAGCATGCCCGCGGGATAGGTGAGCCAGACCGGGTACCAGTAGGACTCGATCTCGCGTGTGGCGGGCCAGCGGCTGCTTGCGCCGCCATCGAACTTCTCAAAGGAGGGCGGGTTCAGGAAGAGGGTCTTCAGCGGCTTCGTCATTGCTCCAATTTTACCATTTCTGGGCGGTAATCGCCGCATGGCGGGCGGTATATTCGCGGGGGAGTTGCGCCGCATACTGGCCGTCATCAACGCCAGTTCGCAGGGCGAACTCTGCCGCCTCCACCCGCATCTAACGGCAAAGAGGAACATTGCAATGCCCCAGAGCACTCACGACCGGGCCGCCGAGCTGCACAATCTTGCGGCACATGCCCACTCCGCAGCCGCGGCCTCGCATGGACAGGGCAGCCCCACCGCGCATGAGCTCTCGCGCCAGGCGCACGAGTACTCCCGCCTCGCCTTCGAGGAATCGCGCAAGGCGGCCGAAGCGCAGGTCGAATCCCCTGCCCCGCCTGCCTCCACGAAAAAGTAGCCGCGTCTGCGCGCGCCGTCCTCGGCGCAGGCCAAGGATGCCGATGGCTTACTCCTTGTAGACCTGCACCACCGCGCCCTTGGCGGAGAAATATGCCGCCACCGGATCGTTCACGAGCGCCTTCAGCCCGGCGACAACACACTCCGCATTCAACTCCGCGCCGGCGCGGCTAGTGTGGGTATGCGGATCGCCGAAGAGTGGCTCCACGGCGGCCTCGCCCAGCGCGTCGTAACGCCGCCCGATGATCTCGTTCAGGTCGATGAAGCCCACATGCTCCTGGGCCGCCACCTGGCGCGCCCAGCCGCCGAAGTTGGCGGCGTTGCGCACCACCTTTCCGTCCTGCCATATCTTGCGCGGGATCGGCGAGCAGACGATCGGAATCGCGCCCTTGGCCTTCGCGTCTTCGACAATCTTGCGGATATACCACCCGTACGTATGCACCGTCTCATGCATCTTGAGGAGCGGGTTCTCGATCTCCACCGTCTCCTCGCCCACGCCCGGCAGCGATGCGCGCGCCCGGGAGGGATCGTCCGGCTTGCCGTCGTCGTTGTGGCCAAACTGGATCAGCACCACGTCTCCCGGCTTGATGAGTGCCAGCGTCGAGGCCCACGGATCGCCGCCCGGCCTGTTCATATACGTCCGGCTGCTGAGTCCGCCGATGGCGCGGTTGACTACGTTGATCTTTGTGGTGTCGAAGTAATCCACCAGCGGCTCGCCCCACCCCCACTGTCCGCCCGCGCCATCGCCCTGGCCGTTGCGCACGGTGGAGTCGCCCACCAGGAAGAGTGTCAGCAGCTTGGGGTTCGCCGGCACGGGAAGCGGAATTCGTGGTGGGCGCGGCGCTGCGGGAGCAACGGTTCCCGCCGGCGAGGACTGGGGCGCAGCGGCACCGGCAGCAGGCGGTTGGGCCGCACCCGCAGGCTGCGCCGGGGAGTTGGTCCATGCAATGCAAGGCGACAATAGCCCCAGAAGAAGAACGAGAAGACTGGCTGAAGAACGCTGGCGCGACGATTGACGAGCGGCATGGATGGAGTTCATGGCTCCAAGGTGTACCGTCTGCGCCGTATGACCGTCAAGGCTCGGTCGCGCCCGACCGCGGCTCGAACTCTCCGCCCTGCATCTGCTATCGTTTTCGCACCATGAAAATCACACGCCGCGCCGCTCTCAAGTCCTCCGCTCTGGCCGCAACAGCTCTCGCGCTTGGTGGCCCACGCATCTTTTCGCAAGCCTCCGCCTCGGTCGACGCGCACATCGACATACTTCCCGGCGAGCCGATTGCCACCATCTCGCCGGAGATCTACTCCCACTTCATCGAGCATCTGGGCGGCGTGATCTACGACGGCGTGTGGGTCGGGCCCGAGTCGAAGATTGCCAACACCAACGGAATCCGCCAGGCCTTCATCGACACCATGAAGGCCGTGAAGGCCCCCCTGCTGCGCTGGCCGGGCGGCTGCTTCGCCGACTCGTACGACTGGCGCGACGGCCTGGGCGCTGCGGCCAATCGCCCCGCGCGCACCGGCTTCTGGGGACAGCAGGACCCCAACCAGTTCGGCCTGCATGAGTTTATGCACGTCTGCCGCGCCATTGGATGCAAGCCGTACCTCGCCGCCGACCTGCGCTCGCTGCCCGCGCGCGACTTCTACCAGGAGATCGAGTATTGCAACGCGCCGGCGGGCCTCGTGCCGTCCAACTCCGCCGCGCCCGCCACGCCCGACGCGCTGGCCGCCCAGCGCGCTGCGAATGGCGATGTGGAGCCCTTCAACGTGGACCTGTGGGGCGTGGGCAACGAGAGCTGGGGATGCGGCGGCAACCTGCTCCCCGAGGAGTACGCGGCGATCTTTCGCCGTTTCACCGCGTGGACACCAACCTATAACAAGCAGCCGCTGCGCTTCGTCGCCGTCGGGGGAAACGGGGACGACGTGGACTGGACGCGCCGCCTCTTCAAGAGCCTCTACGCCAACGCCGAGCGGCGCAACCTCTTCGGCCTCTCGGTACACTACTACACCTCGGGCAGTCCCTCGGAGTTCGCCGCCGGCGACGCGCTCAAGTTCAACGCGGACGACTACTATGACCTGCTGACCCGCGCCAGTCTCATGGAACACATCGTCACCGGCCACTGGGCCGCCATCACTGAGACCGCGCAGCCCGGCCAGAACGCAGTCAAGCTGGTGGTGGACGAGTGGGGCGCGTGGTACGGCCAGGGAACATCGCTCGGCCACGGATACTACCTCTCGCAGCAGTCCACCATGCGCGACGCCCTGCTGACCGGCATCACACTGGACATCTTCCAGCGCCACGCGGACAAGGTCGCCGTCGCCGCCGTCGCGCAGTCGATCAACTGCATCCACTCGCTGATGCTGGCGCAGGGGGACAACTTCTGCGTTACGCCCAGCTTCCACGTCTTCCAGATGTATATGCCGCACCGCGGCGGGCAGGCGGTCCGCGCTGAGTTTTCCGCTCCGGCGATTCGCAACCCGCTGGCCAACGCGCCCATCCCGGTGGGCGGCAACAGCTATACCGGATCGCTGGAGGCAGCAAAGCAGCTCGCGGGACTCAGCGGGTCGGCGTCTATCTCGCCGGCGAATCCCAAGCTGGTCACGCTGACCGTGGTAAATCCGCACATCGACCAGGCCGTCACCGCCGAGATCGCGGTCGGCGGAGCCAGCGTTGCCAGCTACTCCGGCCAGGTGCTGGCCGAGCCGGACGTCCACGCGCACAACGACTTTGCGCATCCGGACGCGGTCAAACCGTCGGCGGTCGTCGCGGCCACGCCCAGCGGCGGACGGCTGACCCACAGCTTCCCCCCAGCGAGCGTCACGACGCTGCAGATCACCCTGGCCTGAACAGTATCAATTTGCACGCGTCTACTCGGCGTTGCGATGGAGGGCTTCGTCGTAGAGGGGCAGCGTGTGCAGGCGGATGCGCACCAGCGGCGGGTTGCCGCCACGGAAGTTGAGGCCGCGGTCTGTCTGGTCGCCGTTGAGGATGCGCGTGGTCTGCCATACGCCGTCGACGTACTTCCCTTCCTCGGCGCGCAGGATTTCGAGTTGAAGGTTGGGCGACTGCTGCAGCACGGCCGCGGGCAGGGTGAAGCTGACGCTCACGTCGAAGCCGCTGACCAGGAACTCCAGCGGGCCAAGCTGCGCCACCACGGCGCGGCCCTGTAGGGTGGGCGTGCCGGGAGGATACGTTCCGTCGGGCTGGGGAAAGCCGAAGGAGGCGACCGCATCGGCGGTGGCAAAGTGGATGGACTGGCGCGCCGCGCCCTTGTCTTCGACCGCAGTGAGCAGCTTGCCGTCGAGGTTGAGCTGGGCGATTTGGCCGCCGGGAGGATTGAAGAGGGTGTAGTTCTCGACGGGGTTGACGGGCCGTACCGAAGCGGAGGCGATGATCCCTTGAGGATTGGGGACTTCCGGCGTCTGGTCGTGGTCGATGCCGAAGGGCGAGAAGCCGATGGCTCCATGGCCCAGGGCGTAGAAGAAGTAGCGACCGAAGTTGGGGCCGAACTGGCTCTCCGGGATGAAGAGCGGGTTGTCCGCGCGGCCATAGGTGGCGACGATGCTGCGGAAGAGGGAGAAATCGTCGGAGTAGAAGTCTGGCGCCAAGATGTCGATGGCGGGCGCGGCGGCCTTCCAGATGGGGATGTTGGCCTGCTGCGGGCCGCCGGAGGGATACTCCTGCCCGGCGCTGGGACGGTCGCGGTTCTCCAGCGCGTGGACTGGGTAGGCGAACCAGACGTTGCAGTACATCGGCAGGGGGTACTCGGCCTTGCCCGCGGCTGCGACCTCGCCGATGTAGTGCGCGGTGGAGTAGGCGACGAAGGATTCGTCGGCGTCGGGGCCGAAGGTCTTGGTCCAGTTGCCGCCGGTGGGCAGATGCATGGCGCGCGCGAAGTCTGCCGGAACGGGTGCGTCAAATTGTTTCTGCGCGGCGGGAGAGAAGTCGCGGATGGAGCCGACCGAG
>JBEKWE010000018.1:0-26396 GCA_049513335.1 Acidobacteriaceae bacterium
CGCGAGCTCCTGTTTCCGCTGGCCAAAGGCCAGCCCATCCTTGTCAGCGACCTATCTGCCGCAGGGTCCGGCACCGGGCTGGCGAGCAAGATTCCGGACGGCATGCGCGCCATCGCGCTGCGCTCCGACGAGGTGGTTGGCGTCGCCGGATTTCTGGTTCCCGGCTCGCATCTGGACGTTCTGGTGACCTACCACTCGGACATTTCGCCAGAGCCTGTCACCTTGACCGTACTGCAGGACGCCGTCGTCCTGGCCGCCGGCCACCAGCTCGAACCCGACCCCGAGGGCAAGACATCGGACGTAACGATGGTGACGCTGTTGCTGACTCCGGAGCAGGCGGAGCGCGCCGTTCTGGCAAGCACCCAGGGCGCGATCCACTTTGTTCTGCGCAACGGATCGGACACCAGCCGAAGCGCAGACGTTCCGATGCTGCTCTCGCAACTCTCCGGCCAGGCGCCCGTGGTGGCGCGCACTGCCACACACCCGGTTGCCGCAGCAACTCCGGCACCCGCGAAACATCCGGAGATCGAAACCGTACTCGGAGGCGGCGCACAATGAACCTACGCATCGTACAGCCGGCCAAGCGGGGAGCAGCCAAGCCGTATTCGATCCAACTGGGGCGAACCGCGCTGGGCCACGTCTGCGCGCCCGGGCTCCTGCTGCTTGCCTTTGGTGCGTTGCATGGCGCTTCTGCACAGAGCCGCGGTCTTGCGGTGAAGCCCTTCGCCCAGACGCAAAATGCGGCGCTTGTACCGCCTGCCATCAATTCTTCGAGCCTGGCCGATCAACTTCATATCACGGTAGGCCGGTCCGTGCTGCTAACCTCGGCCGCGCCCCTGCGCCGCGTCTACGTTGGCAACCCGGCCGTGCTGCAGACCTACACTTCGGGATCCAGCGAGGTCGTTCTAACGGCGAAGACCGCCGGCGTCAGCAGCATGGTGTTGTGGGACGACACCGGGGGCCACCACATGTACACGGTCTCCGCGGACCTGGATCCCGAGGCGTTGCGCGCCTCATTTGACGCGGCCTTTCCGGGATCGTCCATCCACGTCGATACGGGCGAAGGCAAGGTCTTTCTTACCGGGGCGGTTGCCAGCGATGCTTCCTCGGACGCTGCGTTCAAGATGGCTTCGCTGTATTCGAAGGACGTGGTCAACTCCCTGGTTGTGGTTCCGGTGCATGGCAAGCAGGTGCAACTGAAGCTGCGCATTGTGGAGGTGGATCGCACCCGGCTGGACCAGTTGGGCGTCAACATCTTTGCGGGAGGCCGCACCGCCATTGGGAGCTCGACCCAGCAGTTCAGCTCCACCGCTACGGGCAGCGGTTCCACGCTTTCTGTCAGCGATCCGCTCAACATTTTTCTTTACAACGCCAAACTGAACGTCGGGCTCACGGTGAAGGACCTGGAACAGAAGCAAATTCTGCAAGTGCTTGCCGAGCCGACGCTGACCACGCTGAGCGGCCTGCCCGCGCGCTTCCTCTCCGGCGGCGAATTTCCGTTTCCTGTCGTGCAGGGCGGAACCGGGAATGCCACCGCGATCACCATCCAGTTTCGTCCGTACGGGGTGAAGGTCGACTTCACGCCGACGGTCAATGCCGACGGCTCCATCCGCATCAAACTCTCGCCCGAGGTCAGCACGCTGGACTATACCAACGCGGTCACCATCTCAGGCTTTACCATTCCGGCGCTCTCCACGCGGCAGACCGAGACCGAAGTGGAGATCCAGAATGGACAGAGCTTCATCGTCTCCGGCCTGCTGGACCACCGCACCACGGAGATCATGAGCAAGATGCCGGGGATTTCGAGCATACCCATCCTGGGCGATCTCTTCCGCTCGAAGAACTTCAACCACTCGGTGGTGGAGCTGGTCATCATCGTGACCGCGACGGTGGTGGATCCTCTGACGCTGTCGCCGCAGACGGTGCCGGAGCAGCCGAAGATGGCGACGCCCAACCTCGACCCCAATGTCTTCGACGGACGGGCACACAACCTGCCCAAAGCAGCCGTCTCCGCGCCAGCGCAGGCGCCGACGCAAACGCCAGCGCAAGCGCCGACGCAAACGCCAGCACAAGCGCCGACGCAAACGCCAGCGCAGGCAAAACCTCAAGCGCAAACCCAATCCCAGCAACCTGCGTCCCCGGCGCGAACGGACTTTCCATGACACGCGTAACAAACACTTCGGAGCATTCCACGCAGGCAATCTTCAGCGTCTGCGCGGATGCGGACGTGGTGCAAGTGGTGACCAGCGCGGCGGCCAATATCTCCGGCGCACACTATGCGGGCGAGTTTCGCGACTACATCACGGCCGAGAAACGGCCACAGTTCTCACCGGCGCTAAAGAACGCCTCCTCCTGCGTTGCGCTGATCGATTTCGATCGCGACCCTGAACTGGCGATCGAGACCACCGAGCGGCTGCATCAGATATTCCTGAAGAACATCGGCATCATTGGCGTTGGCACCAAGCTGGATGCGGAGATTCTGCTGCGCGCCGTGCGCAACGGATGCACCGAATTTCTGACCAAACCGGTCAGCCTGGTCGATCTGATTGCATCGCTCAACCGCTTCAATAACGTACTGGCCGTCGATTCCAACGCGCAGAGCAGCGTAGGGCGGGTCATCACGTTTTTCGGGGCCAAGGGCGGCGTCGGGACCACCATGCTGGCGGTGCATCTGGCCATTTTTCTGGTTCGTCAACACGGCAAGAAGGTACTGCTGATCGACCACAAGCAGCAGCTTGGCCACGTTGCGCTGTACCTGGGGCTGAAGGACACGCAGTACCACTTCGAGGAGCTGCTGCACAACGCCGACCGGCTGGACTCCGAGCTTCTCAAAGGATTCATCGTGCACCACCGAAGCGGGCTGGACATCATTGCGTCGCCTGAGTTGTCAGGAAGCCCGCACGAGGCCACGGGCGACGAGTTCGAACGGGTGATGGACTTTCTGCGCCGCGAATACGACTTCGTTCTGATTGACTCCTCGGCTTCGTACCAGACCACCCGGAACGCTCTCATCGAACAGTCCGACGAGGTCTTCATCGTCTCGACGCCGGACGTGGCCGCGTTGCGGGACCTGGCCCGCATGGTGGAACATCTGTCGCTCAGCGAGTCCTCCACAAACAAGCTGCGCCTGGTGGTCAACCGCTCCACGGCAACCGACTCCATCACTCCCGAACAGATTGAAAAGACCGTACGGTTCCCCATCTCGGTCGCGGTGCCGAACAACTACTTCGAGCTGCTTCGTGCGATCAACGATGGGGAGCCCATTCCGCCGCAGCGCCGCACGGAGTTCAACCAGGCGCTCTCCCGCTGGGCCAACCAGATTGTCAACGGATTAGACGCCGCGGAACCCCCCTCGGTGAAGAAGAAGCTCTTCTCGTTTTTGCACTCCTAGCGGATTGAGGAACAGTTCCACGGATGATTCGAGGTGCTTGCAATGGCTGAACTATCGATGTACATGACCCCGCCAGCGCTGGCCACGGTCCCCACCGAGGTCCGCGTCACCACGGTCCTGGGCGATAGCGCGCGCCACGCGCTGAAGACCGCGGTGCATCACGAACTGATCCGGCGCATGGACCTGGAAAAACTCTCCGCCATCCAAGCCGACGAGACCGGCGGACGGCAGCGACTGCTCAGCATTATTCTCCAGCTCATCGGCGAACAGAGCGCCCCGCTGAGCACGCTGGACCGCGACCGGCTGGCGCAGGACATCCTGGACGAGGTCTTCGGCCTAGGCCCGCTGGAGCCTCTGCTGCACGACCCCACGGTCAGCGACATTCTGGTGAACACCTACAAGAACGTCTATGTGGAACGGCGCGGGGTGATCGAGAAGACCGACATTGCCTTCAAGGACGAGGCCCACCTGATGCACATCATCGACAAGATTGTCTCGGCGGTTGGCCGGCGCATCGATGAGTCATCGCCCATGGTGGACGCGCGGCTGCTGGACGGCTCGCGGGTGAACATTGTGATTCCGCCGCTGGCGGTGGACGGCCCGCTGCTGTCCATACGCCGCTTCGGCTCGACGCCGCTGACCGCGGACGATCTGCTGCGCCACCGCACGCTGACACCGCAGATGCTGGAAACGCTGCGCAGCGCGGTGCGCGCGCGGCTGAACATTGTCATCTCTGGGGGCACCGGCTCGGGCAAGACGACGCTGCTCAACGTTCTCTCCGGGTATATTTCCGACGCCGAGCGGATCGTGACCATCGAGGACTCCGCGGAGCTGCAGATCAAGCAGGAGCACGTTGCCCGCCTGGAGTGCCGTCCGCCCAACCTGGAGGGCAAGGGCGCCATCCGCCAGCGCGAGCTGGTGATCAACGCGCTGCGCATGCGGCCCGACCGGATCATTCTGGGCGAGGTGCGCGGGGAAGAGGCGCTGGACATGCTGCAGGCCATGAACACCGGCCACGACGGCTCCATCACGACAATTCACGCCAACAATCCGCGCGATGCCATCGCGCGCATCGAGACCATGGCCATGATGGGCTCCGTCACCCTGCCTGCGGCCGCCATTCGCGCGCAGATCGCATCCGCGATCGACCTGATCGTGCAGGTCTCGCGCATGAGCGACGGCTCGCGCCGCGTGACCCACATCAGCGAGATCACGGGAACCAGCGGCGACATCATCAGCCTGCAGGACATCTACCTGTTCGAGAAGCTGGGACTTGGCCCCAGCGGAAACGTCAAAGGCCGCTTCCACTCCACCGGGATCGTGCCCAAGTTCGGCGAACGGCTGAAGGCGGCGGGAATACCGCTTGGACTCAACCTTCTCGACCATTCGGTCGAAGTATAGAGCAGGGAGGGAGCGCCGGTCATGGGTCTGCTGACAATCACGTTTCTGCTTGCGCTGGTGCTCAGTTTCCCCATCCTAATGCTCTCCGTGCGCTCCACTGGGTCGAGCAAGTCGGCCCAACAGCGCCTGACTACCATCCGGCACTCCATTCAGGCCCAGAAGACCGGCACCAGTGGAGCTGAACTGGAGAAAGACGGACAAGACGACTTTACCGTCCGCCTGGGCGTCCTGCTGGAGCGCTACTCATTCGCGAAGAAGCTGCAGGTGTTGCTGGTCCACGCCAACAGCAGCATGAGCGTAGGCGGCATCGTTCTGGCCAGCGCGGGCGCCGCGCTGGGCTGCGGCCTGCTCAGCTTCCTCTTCCTGCACAAGGTTCTGTTTGCCGGCGCCGCATGCGCCGCCAGCGCCTGGATCCCATACTTTCTGCTGCGGATGAAACGCGGCCGGCGTCTCAAGGCGTTCAACAAATCTCTGCCCGACGCCATCGATATGATGGCGCGCTCGCTGCGCGCCGGCCACTCCATGGGCGCATCCATCGAACTGATCGCCGAGCAATCGCCCGAGCCGCTTGCCGCTGAGTTCGTACAGGTCTACCAGGAGCAGAGGCTGGGCCTCCACTTTCGCGACGCCCTGCTGCATATGGGCGCCCGCGTCCCATCGCGAGACCTGCAATTCCTCATCACTGCCATCCTGGTGCAGAAGGAGACGGGGGGCGACCTGACGGAGATCCTCGACCGCGCCTCGCATGTTATCCGCGACCGCGTGCGCATCGAAGGCGAAGTGCGCACGCACACCGCGCAGGGACGCCTGACCGGATGGATTCTGGGCCTGCTTCCGATCATCATGCTGGTGCTAATCAACATCGTCAGCCCAGGCTACTCGGCCATTCTCTTCCACGATCCCACGGGGCAGAAGCTGCTCTATACCGGCGGGGCCCTGATTATTCTGGGGGGCCTCATCATTCGCAAGATTGTCAATGTTCAGGCCTGACTGTTCTCTATGACTCCTCTTTTCTACCTCACCTGCGGCGCAACAATTTTTTCCGCCCTCGCCATTGTCATCCTTCTCTTCTTCACCCGAACCTCGCGCGCCGCGCTGCAGCGCATCCGTGAGATCACCTACCACAACAGACGCTTTCGGCGAAGCGTTCCGATCGGCATCAACGCAGGCCGCAAATTTATGGCGATGATCCACTGGGTGCGGGCGCGCCTTGGCCTGGCCGCGGACGTTGAATTGCCCGAGCGACTGGCCAACGCCGGATACAAGGGCAAGCTGTCCGCCGATCTCTATACATCCGCGCGCATCTTCTGCCCCCTGCTAGCGCTGGTCGCCGGCTCCCTGATTCCGTTCGACCGCGTGTTCTGGATGGTTGCGCTTCCCGCGGTCGCCTACATCGCGCCCAATATCGCGCTCACCCGCCTGGTGATGCGCCGCCGCGAAAAGATCCGCCAGAGCATTCCCGACGCCGTCGACCTGCTGGTGATCTGCGTGGACGCCGGTCTGGGCCTTGACCAGGCGCTGCTGCGCGTGGGCCAGGAACTGGGCAACAGCCATCCCCAGATCACCGAAGAGCTGCTGCAGATCAACCGCGAGCAGCGCGCCGGAAAGCCGCGCATCCAGGCCTGGGCCGACATGGCCGAGCGCAGCCAACTGCCGGACATTGATGCCTTTGCCAGCATGCTGGTGCAGACCGAGCGCTTTGGCACGCCCATCGCCCGCGCCCTGAGCGCCTTCGCCGATAACATCCGCCTCAAACGCCGTCAGCTCACCGAAGAGAAGGCGGCAAAGACCACCGTCAAGATCATCTTTCCACTGGTGCTGTTCATCTTCCCCAGCATGTTCCTGGTTCTGCTCGGCCCCGCCGTGCTCAGCATCTACCGCGGCATGGCAGCCATGGGCCAGTGAGAAGAGCGGACGAACAGGGGATGGGCCGTGGCAGGGACTGGAAGGCTGCCTCAGGGGCTAAAGCCCTATTACTCATACAGCACTTACGGCACGGGTAAACCCGTGCCCTTAAGCAAAACCAGACCAATACAGAGAGTCTGGCCTTGGACTTCGTTCAGGCCAGAATGTTGGCTTCCGTCGTGCTGCGCCAAAATGACGAGTCGGTGCAGGTCAGGCGAAGCTGAAGCCGTTGCGCGCCAGCGGGAGGGTGCGGATTCGCTTGCCGGTGGCGGCGAAGACGGCGTTGGCGATGGCGGGCAGGATGGGCGGCAGGGCGGGTTCGCCGAGGCCGGTGGGGCCAAACTCCGAAAGACGCCAGAAGACTTCGATGGCAGGCGACTGGCGGAAGCGGACGAGCGGATGCTGGTGGAAGTTGGTCTGCTGGATGTGGCCATCGGCGAGGGTGATCTCCTGCTGCATCTGGCTCATGCCTTCCAGGATGGAGCCCTGCACCTGCGCCTCAGCGCCGGAGGGGTTCATGATCTGATTGCCGACGTCTCCCGCAGCCCAGACGTGGTGGACGGTGATGCGGTTGGCAGAGTCGACGGAGACCTCGGCGACCTCGGCGAAGTAGCCCGCGTGACAGTAGTGGAAGGCGATGCCCATGCCGCGGCCAGGAGTGGGCTTGCGCACGGCCCAGTTGGATTTTTCGGCGACAAGCTGCAAGACGCCCTTGAGACGATCGGCGTTGAGCGAGTCTGCGATGCGGCGGCCGTTGGCGGCGGCGGGCATGGGGATGGGTGCGGCGGCGAGCAGCTCCATGCGCAGATCGACCGGGTCGCGTCCGGCGGCGGTGGCCAGCTCGTCGAGGAAGGCTTCGATGACGAAGGCGTAGCCGTTGTGGCCTGGGGCGCGCAGCGCTCCAGTGCGCAGAATGAGCGGCTGGGCGGAGGTGTAGAGTCCGTAGGCGGGGACACGGCCGGAGGGGAACTCGGTGGCGTCCATTCCGGCAGCGGAGACGAGACGCGGGCCATCGCCAAATGTGGAGAGATGCTGCCGCCAGGCGACGATCCTGCCCTGGGAATCGAGGCCGGCGCGGAGAGAATGCCAGCCGGCTGGGCGGAATGCGTCGTGGGCGATGTCGTCTTCGCGGGCCCAGAGCAGCTTGACGGGGACGTTGATCTGCTTGGCCAGCCACGCGGCTTCGACGAGGTAGTCGTTCTGCAGGCGACGGCCAAAGCCTCCGCCGATGCGGCAGAGATGGACGGTGATGTCGCTGGGCTGGATGTTGAGCGCGCGGGCGGCCTGGGAGCGGCCCCCGCCGGGCGACTGGCTGGTGGTCCAGAGCTCGAGCTTGCCGTCCTTGAAAGAGGCGGTTGTTCCCATCGGCTCGAGGGTGCCGTGCGCGAGGAAGGGATAGAAGTAGGTGGCTTCGACGACCTTGGCGGCGGAGGCGATGGCTGCGTCCACGTCGCCGTAGCCGCGCAGCGTGCCGGAGGGAGGGGCCTTGAGCAGGTCGGCGGCGTTGGCAGCAAAGGTCGCGCTGTTTTGATTGGCGCCGGGGCCGAAGTCCCACTCGACCTTGAGGGCGCGGCGGGCGGATTGCGCCTGCCACCAGGTGTCGGCGACGATGGCCACGCCGGGCTCGATTCCGGTGGCGACGATGGCGACGCCGGGCTCGAGGGTGGTGTCGACTTCGCCTGTGGCCGGGGCGGGCGCGAGGATGAGTGCGTGGCGGACGCCGGGGAGTTTTTTGATTGCGTCGAGGTCGGCGGACTTGACCTTGCCTCCGTAGACGGGGCACTTTTCGATGACGGCGTGCAGCATTCCGGGGACGGAGACATCGATTCCGAAGAGCGGCTTGCCGGTGACGATGGCGTGGTTGTCGACGTTGGCCTGGGGCTTGCCGAGGATGCGGAAGTTTTTGGGGTCTTTGAGCTGGACGGAGTCGAGCGCGGGCGGGGTGAGGGCGGCGGCGTCTGTGGCCAGATCGCCGTAGCCGATGGAACGGTTGGATGCGGTGTGGATGACGCGGCCCAGTTTGGTGGTGCACTCAGAAGTGGGGACGGCCCAGCGCGTGGCGGCGACTGCGACGAGCATCTGGCGGCAGGCCGCGCCGACGCGGCGCAGCGGGAGGTAGTTGCTTTGCGTGCCGACGCTGCCGCCGGAGGATTGGCCGCCGTAGAGGGACTCGTCGAGATCGGCTTGCTGGACGCGGACGAGGGACCAATCTGCGTCGAGCTCCTCGGCGATCATCATGGGGTACATGGTCTTGACGCCCTGGCCGATCTCGGGGGACTTGGCCATGAGGGTGATGGTGCCGTCAGGGGCGATCTGGATGAAGGCACGCGGAGAGAGATCGGCGCGCGGCGGGCCGAACTGTGCGCGGGCGAGGGGAAGATCGAAGAAGCCGAGCGCAAGGCCTCCGCCGGCGAGCGCGCTGATCTGGAGGAAGCTGCGGCGCGAAAGAGGCTTGGAGATGAGAGGCTTGGCGGCTGGATGCATGGAATCGTGAGGCGTGGGATTGAGATGCATGGGGAGGGCCTCCATTATTTTGTGTGGGCGGGCGCGGCGGCTGCCTGATGAATGGCCTGGCGGATGCGCGTGTAGGTTCCGCAGCGGCAGAGGTTGCCGCTCATGGCGGTGTCGATCTGGGCGTCGGTGGGATGGGGCGTGTGGGCCAGTAGCGCGGCGGCAGTGAGAATCTGGCCGGCCTGGCAGTATCCGCACTGAGGCACGTCGAACTGTTCCCATGCGAGCTGAAGAGGGTGGGTGCCGTCGAGCGAGAGACCCTCGATGGTGGTGATGGAGCTGTTGGCGACTGCGCTGATGGGGGTAATGCAGGAGCGCGTCGCGACGCCGTCGACCAGCACGGTGCATGCGCCGCAGACGCCCATCCCGCATCCGTATTTGGCACCCTTGAGGTCGAGCGTGTCGCGTAGCGCCCAGAGCAGCGGCGTGTCTGGGGGTAGATCGACGGATGTGGTTCGGTTGTTGATCTTGAGCTTCAGAGGCATCCTGCTTCCTCTCTTTGCGCGGAGCGAGTTGAGCCTCGCGGGCCGCGGTTGGATGCAATTTAGATGCGGGCGGGGAGGAATGTGATGCGAGTCACGCGGCGGACTCTCGCGGAAAAACAGATTCCTCCGCTACGCTACGGAATGACAACAATGTTGATTACGGGATGACTGCAGGGGGTTGTTTGGCCGGGCGGGACCGGAGGGAGTTGTTACAATCTGAGTCTGGGCAGAAAGAGTTTGGGCTGAGTGAGATAAATGCTGCGATTTTCAACTGCGGGAGAGAGCCACGGGGAGGCGCTGGTGGCGATGGTGAGCGGGCTGCCGGCCGGCGTGCCGGTGGACCAGGCGCTGCTGGACCGCGAGCTCTGGCGGCGGCAGAAGGGCTATGGGCGCGGCGGGCGGATGCGCATCGAGCAGGACAGGGCACACATCCTGAGCGGCGTGCGGCATGGCAAGACGATCGGGTCGCCGGTGGCGATGACGATTGCCAATGCAGACTGGAAGAACTGGGAGGAGATTCTGCCGGTGGAGGAGGGCGACGCGGCGAAGCACAAGGCAGTGGCGTCGCCGAGGCCGGGGCACGCGGACCTGGCGGGGAGCCTGAAGTACGACTTCCCGGATGCGCGCTACGTGCTGGAGCGGGCCAGCGCGCGGGAGACGGCGGCGCGCGTGGCATGCGGCGCGATGGCGAAGATGCTGCTGCGTGCGCTGGGCGTTGCAGTGGCAAGCCATGTGGTGCGCGTGGGCAAGGCGGAGCTGCGGCGGGCGACGACGTGGGAGGAGATTGTTGCGCTCGCGGCGAAGGACGAGGTGCTGCTGAACTGCGTCGATGCGGAGGATGAGCAGCGCATGAAGGCTGAGGTGGACGCGGCGCTGAAGACGGGCGATACGGTTGGCGGCGTCTTCGAGGTGGTGGTGCATGGGCTGCCGCCGGGCGTGGGGACTCATGTGAACTGGGACGAGCGGCTGGATGGGCTGCTGGCGCAGGCGGTGATGAGCGTGCAGGCGGTGAAGGCGGTGGAGATTGGGCGCGGAGTGACGGCGGCGGAGTCGCTGGGCAGCGTGGTGCACGATGAGATTGGCTATGCGGGCGCGGGTGATGGCAAGGACGGCGACTTCACGAAATTTTCGCGCGAACAAAATAATGCGGGCGGGATCGAGGGTGGGATCTCGAATGGCGAGGATGTGGTGGTGCGGGGTTATCTGAAGCCGATCTCGACGCTGCGGCGGCCGCTAGCGTCGGTGAGCTTTGCCACGCGCGAGCCGGTGAAGGCATCGTATGAACGCAGCGACGTATGCGTGGTGCCGGCGGCGGGCGTGGCGGCGGAGGCGATGGTTGCGCTGACCGTGGCGCGGCTGGCGATGGAGAAGTTTGGCGGAGACTCGCTGAAGGAGATGGAGCGGAACTACAAGGGATATTGCGAGCAGATTCGGGCGTATTAAAGGCAACAGCGAAGACAAAGGCAGAAGCAGATTCCCTTCGGGAATGACAAAAAATCGATGGGGAAGAAGATGGCGACGGCGGCGACGAGGATGGCGGCGACGGAAGCGTTGAAGATTCACGAGATTGTGAAGTACCCGGACCCGGTGCTGGCGAAAATGTGCGAGCCGGTGACGGTCTTCGACGCGGCGCTGCGGGTGCTGGTGGCGGAGATGTTCGAGAGCATGTATGTGGCCCAGGGGATCGGGCTGGCCGGGCCGCAGATCGCCATCCCGAAGCGGCTTACAGTGATCGATATCAGCTACAAGAAGAACGCGCAGGACAAGCTGCTGCTGATCAATCCCGAGGTGATTGAGACCCGGGGTAAGCAGGAGGAGGAGGAGGGATGCCTGAGCCTGCCGGAGATTCGCGAGAAGGTGGCGCGGGCGGCCTGGGTGAAGGTGAGGGCGCAGAACGAGCGCGGCGAGTGGTTCGAGGTGGAAGGCGAGGAGCTGCTGGCGCGCGCGATCCTGCATGAGATCGACCACCTGAACGGGGTGCTGTTCATCGACCGGATCAGCCGGCTGAAGCGCGAGCTGGTACTGCGCAAGATCAAAAAGATGCAGAAGAACGGCGAGTGGTGAGGGACAGTTGTGAGTGGTGAGTGGTGAGTGATGCGGTTGGTTTTTTGTGGGACGCCTGAGTTTGCGGTGGGTACGCTGGAGGCGGTGATCGCCGCGGGACACGAGGTTGCGCTGGCGGTGACGCAGCCGGACCGCGCGGCGGGGCGGGGGATGGAGGTGCATGCCTCCGCGGTGAAGCGTGCGGCGGCGGCGCACGGGACCGCGGTGGTGCAGCCGGAGAAGATCAGGGAGAATGCGGAGTTGCGCGCGCGGCTGGAGGGGGTGCGGCCGGATGCAATTGTGGTGGTGGCGTATGGGCGCATCATTCCGCCATGGATGCTGGAGCTGCCGCGGCTGGGGTGTATCAATCTGCATGGGTCGCTGCTGCCGAAGTATCGCGGGGCCGCGCCGGTGCAGTGGGCGGTGGCCAATGGCGACGCGGTGACGGGCGTGACCACGATGCGTCTCGACGAGGGGCTGGATACGGGAGAGATTCTGCTGGCGCAGGAGGTGGCGATTGGGGCGGATGAGACTGCAGTCGATGTGTTTCGGGAGCTGGCGAAGGTGGGCGCGGAGTTGATGGTGGAGACGCTGGCGGGGCTGGAGGCGGGGACTTTAGTTGGGCGAAAACAGGACGAGGCGCAGGCGACGCTGGCGCCGATTCTGACGCGGGAGGATGGGGCGATCGACTTCTCGCGGACGGCGCGGCAGATCTACGATCGCTGGCGCGGATTTCAACCGTGGCCGGGAGCCCATACTCTACTGCGCGGGAAGAAGCTGATCGTGCATCGCATGCATGTGGGCGCGGAGAGCGGGATTGAGGCTGGAGTGATGCGCGCGGTGGGGGAGGAGATGGCGGTAGGGTGCGGCGGCTCGGTTGGCGCGGTGGTCTTCGATGAAGTGCAGATGGAAGGCAGGCGGCGGATGAGTGCGGCGGAGTTTCTGCGCGGGTTTCAGGTGCGCAGCGGCGAGAGGCTGGGGCTTTGAGCGAAGCACTGCGCGGCGGGAAGGGCTTGCAAGGGAAGCGCGGTGTGCGGGCGCGGCCACGGTCGGCGGGGCCGACGGCTTCGGCAGCAGAGGCGATTGCGAAGATTAGTCCGGCGCGGGCTGCGGCGTTCGAGATTCTAACGCTGGTGGGCGAGGGCAAGGGGCACAGCGATGAGCTGTTGCATTCGTCGCGGACGGAAGCGCTCTCGCCGGAGGACCGCAACCTGGCGACGGCGCTGGTGATGGGCGTTCTGCGCTGGCAGATCGCGCTGGACGCGCGCCTGGCAAAGCTGCTGGCGCGGCCCGATCAGAGGCTGGCGGAGCCGGTGGCGCTGGCGCTGCGCATGGGTGCGTTCCAGTTGCTGCACATGGACCGGATTCCGGCCCACGCTGTGCTGAATGAGAGCGTGGAGATATGTCGCGCGGCGGGGCAGCCCCATGCGGCGGGGATGGTGAACGCGGTGCTGCGCAAGCTGGCGGCGGTTCAAAAGCCAGGGACGCGCATCTTCGAGTCGCCGGCGGCGCTTGCGGAGCGGCTGGGACATCCGTTGTGGTTGGTGGAACGCTGGGTGGTGGCGTATGGACGCGAGGCCGCGGTGGCGATCTGCGAGGCAGGGCAGCACGAGCCGGGACGCACGAAGATCTTTGCCGAGGCGGATGGGGGTGGTGGGGACGCGGGATTGGCTGGCGAGGATTTGCCGCAGATGGACGACGGATCGCGATTGGTGGCGGAGATTGCGGCGGTCGCGTTGCCGATTGCGACGGGGCGCGCGGCGCGGGTGTGGGACTGCTGCGCCGCTCCGGGTGGGAAGACGTTGATGTTGGCGCGGCGGCTGGCGGGCGCCCAGATTCTGGCGACGGACGGGAGCGCGAAGCGGCTGGCGCAGATGGCGGCGCGGCTTCGGCGGTATGCGTACGCCGAGCGCGTGCGGTGCGCGGTGGTGGATGCTTCGTCTGCGGGGGAAGCTCTCGAAGGCCAACTCAAGGCTCAAAGCGAAGGACAGCCTAAAGGCCAGCGCGAAGACGAGCGCGAGGCGAAGTTCGATCTGATCCTGTGCGATGTGCCATGCAGCGGGACGGGGACGCTGGCGCGCAATCCGGAGATACGGCATCGGCTGCGCGTGGAGGAGTTGGCGCGGCAGTCTGCCCGGCAGCGCGCGATCCTTACGGGAGCGTTGGGGCGGCTGGCAGCGGGCGGACGGCTGGTGTACTCCACCTGCTCGCTGGAGCCGGAGGAGAATGAGCAGGTGGTGGAGGCGGCAGCGTCCGGGGCGGGACTGCGGCGGATTTCGGTCGGGCCGCTGATCGCAAAGCTGGCTGAGATTGATGTGTTGAAGCAAGATGTGGCCGCTGGGCTGATCGGCCCGGCGGTGCGGGATGGCGCACTGCGCATGCTGCCCGGGGTGCATGGGTGCGACGGATTTTTTGCGGTGGTGCTGGAGCGGGCGTAAATCCGCATCAGGAGAGTTCGCACGCTACCCACCCTTTGCAAGGCGCGAAGGATGGGTCACGCACATTCATGCGCGGCGGGGATTAGTGCATTTTCACCAATAGTGTAGAGTGCGCGCTGCGAACAAAATGCGGGGATTCTTCGCTTCGCTCAGAATGACAATTCATTTTCCTCTACAGCAATAGTGAAACTGCTCTACTTTCTCTTCTTCTGTGCTGGGACGAAGACTTCCATGACGGCCTTGCGCATCAGGCCGGGCGGAAGCAGTCCCTGCGCCAGCAGGAAGTCGTGGAACCTATTGGCGTCGAACTTCGGCCCCAGCGCGGCCTCGGTGTCCTGGCGCAGTTGGAGCAGCGTTGTGTAACCGAAAAAGTAGCTGTTGGCCTGCCCCGGCGCGCGGGAGGTGAAACGCTCCACCTCTTCGGTGGCGAATGCGTGGCTGAGGACGACATCGTTTTCCAGCAGCTTGATTGCATCGCCCTGAGTGATCTTGCCCGACTGCAGCTCGGTGTAGAGAAACGCCCGCGCAGCGTATAGCAGGCGCAGTTGCAGGGTCGCCAGTTGGCCATCCATGGGCTCGTAGGGCTGCACCATCCACTCGGAGTAGATTCCCCAGCCCTCGACGTTGGTCGAGTTGAGGGCATATAGTTTGCGCGCTTCGCTCAGTCCGTGCCTGCGCATCGCGTCGAACTGCAACTCGTTGCCGGGACGCGCCTCATGCGCTGTCATCGGCCAGGCCACTGCGTCGAAGGTAAAGTCGCCGGACCTGCCCGATGCGCCGCCGGCGGTCGAAGGTGGATTCAGCGGCAGAACAAACTCGACCTTCTGGGCAGGGTCGTCCAGCGACTCCGGGGGAAGCATGTGTGGGGCGGGCACCTGCCCGTTTTCGTCTGCGGTGGCAAGGCGGAGGGTCGCAGGACGATCGGGCAGCGACACCAGGTTCCTGGTCGCAATGATCTCTTCGATCGCCTTCAGACGTGCCTGGTAGAAGGGCAGGATGGCGTCGCCGGCGATCTGTGTCTTCTTCAACTGGAGGAGCACATCGCGGTAGTCGGAGGAGGGCCATCCGTGCTGCTTGGCGATTTGTGCGGCGAGCGGCGCCATCTCCGCCTGAACTTCGGTGAAGGCAGCGTGGGCCTGGGCCGCAAGTTGCGCTGGAGGAAGATCGACGCCATTGCTCTCGAGGCTGAACGCGTACTCCTCGGGCGTCAGGCGGAGGCCGGCCTGGGCCTTGGGCATTACGGTGGCGCGGGCCCACGTGTCGTAGTCGGCCAGTTCCTGCTGCAGACGGGCGAAGGGTTCCCGCCATGCGGTCAGTTTGTACTTGGCGAACAACGCTCCTATGCCGTCGACGTAGCTCTTGTCGCGCCCAAGCTCGGTCTCCATCTCGTTCACTGAGGGATACACCACGCCGGGCTTGGCCATCTGCTCCATCACGCGCTGCTTCAGAACGTCGGTGAATGGCTTGAACCCGGGTTCCACGCCGGCGTACTTGCGCAGCCGGGTCACGGCCGCCGGTCTGCGCTCCGCCGCCACCTGGTCGTCCAGCAGAGTGCGCAGCCCGACAAACACCGCCTGGGTTGCGTCGAGGAACTGCACCGTGTGGTCGAGCTGGTAATCGTCCCGGCGGAATTGCAGGTTGAAGGCCTTCTGCACAATCTCCAGGTCCTCGCGCACATTCCTGTCCTTCTCCTTCGCTTCGACCTTCTTCAGCTTCGCCAGGACGTCCTGAAGTTCCTTGCGCTGGGCGATCTCATCAGCGCGCGTCGCGTCGGTGATTAACGGATCGTACTTCGCCAACCCCTGCGCCGAGGCCCTCTCCGGCGAGTGCTTCATCTGCACATCGAGGAGCATCTGGGTGTACTGATTGCTGCGGACAACCCAGGCGGGTTCCAGCGCAGCGGCATGAGCAGAAGATGAAGCAGCAACAGGAGTGGAAGGTGAAGCCGCAACAGGAGCGGGAGGTTTTGCAGCAGCGGGAGCAGAAGGGTTTGCGGCAGCGGGAGACTGCGCTCGACAGGCAGAGGACGCGGCCATCAGGCCAGCGGCAAGAACCATCAACGAAACGGCGGTGCGGCGCATCAGCAGATCTCCAGAAAAGGGAATACAACCAGCATACGGCCTAACCCGCGACCTGGAACAGGGAAAGCACCCCCATTGGAAACCCAGTTCCCCATGGCCGGAGAAACATGTTGATGGCCGTGCGCCCCTGTATTCTAGAGAGGGTGCTCTCGCGCGCCTGCATGGAATCGCCAAACCACCTATGACCACATCGCCCACATTTCTCGATCTCCTGAAGCAACGCGTGATGGTTTACGACGGCGCCATGGGCACGTCGATCCAGAACTACGCGCTCACGGTGGAAGGCGACTTCGAGGGCAAAGAGAACTGCGGCGAGATCCTGGTGGTCACGCGGCCCGATGTGATCCGCGAGATCCACACCAGCTACCTGGAAGTTGGGGCCGACGTGATTGAGACGGATTCATTCGGCGGGTCGTCGCTGGTGCTGGCGGAGTTCGGGATTGCGCATCGCGCGCGCGAGCTGAACATGGCCGCGGCGCGGCTGGCCAAGGACGTGGCTCGCGAGTACTCCACGGCGGACAAGCCGCGCTTCGTTGCGGGGTCGATGGGGCCGACGACCAAGCTGCCGTCGCTGGGACACATCGGATACGACGCGATGCTGGCCAGCTACGTGGAGCAGGCCGAGGCGCTGATCGAGGGAGGGGTGGACATTCTGCTGATCGAGACATGCCAGGACCTGCTGCAACTGAAGATCGCGCTGGCCGCATGCAGCGACGCGATGAAGAAGACCGGCGTCACGCTTCCGGTGCAGGCGCAGATCACCATGGAAGCGACGGGCACAATGCTGCTGGGCAGCGAGATCGGCGCGGCGCTGGCGGTGCTGGAGTGCTTCCGGCCCGATGTGATCGGCCTGAACTGCGCGACAGGGCCCGCGGAGATGAACGACGCGGTGCGCTTTCTGTGCCAGAACGCGACGATGCCGATCAGCGTGATTCCCAACGCCGGGCTGCCGCAAAATGTGGGCGGGCGCGCGGTATACAAGCTGACGCCTACGGAGTTTGCGGAGCACCATCGGCGCTTTGTGTCGGAGTACGGAGTGCAGGTGATTGGCGGCTGCTGCGGCACCACGCCCACGCACATCAAGGCAGCGGCGGAGGCTGTGGCCGGGCTGAGGCCGCTGGCGCGCAACAACAAACCGCAGTCTGTGGCCGCGAGCGCGTTCTCCGCGGTGCCGCTGGAGGTGGATGGGCAGCCGGCGATCATTGCTGAGGAGATGAACGCCACCACGCGCGTCACCCACTTCAATGAGATGGTGCGCAAGGGCGACTACGACGGCATCTTCACGCTGGCCAAGCGGCTGGTGAGCGAGGGATCGCAACTGCTGGACATCTGCTGCGCGGTGGTGGGAGAGGACGAGGTTGCGTATATGAACGGCGTGCTGGAGAAGATTGCCACACGCGTGCCTGCGCCGATCCTGATTGATTCCACCGAGGCCAACGTGATCGAGGAGGCGCTGAAGCGGATTCCCGGCAAGCCGATCATCAACTCGATCAACCTGGAGGACGGCGAGAAGCGGACGAGCCAGGTGCTGCCGATGGCGCGGCGCTACGGCGCGGCGGTGATTGCGCTGACGATAGACGAGGACGGCATGGCGCTGACGGCGGAGAAGAAGCTGGCCGTCGCGCAGCGCATCCACAAGCTGGCGACCCAGAAGTACGGGCTGCGCGCGCAGGACCTGATCTTCGATGCGCTCACGCTGCCCATTACCACCGGCCAGGAAGACTATAGGACGGCGGGGATGGAGACGCTGGAGGCGGTGCGGCGGATCAAGATTGAGCTGCCGGAGTGCCGGACGACGCTGGGCGTTTCGAACATCAGCTTCGGGTTGAACGCGTATGCGCGGCGTGTGTTGAACAGCGTCTTTCTGAAGGAGGCGGTGGACAGAGGGCTGGATTCTGCGATTGTCAACTACAGCAAAATCTATCCGTTGTACAAGATTCCTGAGGTTGAAGTTGAACTGGCGCGCAACCTGATCTTCCGCAACGGAAAGACGGAGCAGGACCCACTACAGCTCTATATGCAGCACTTCGCTAGGCTGGGGAAGGGTGCCGGCGCGGAGGAGGAGACGGCGGCCTCGACCGACGATATGTCGGACGAGGAGAAGCTGAAGCACCTGATCATCAACGGCGAACGCGGGCTGGGACAGGGTGAGAGAAAGCAATCGCTGGAGGAGATTCTGGAGTCTGCGTTGGGGCGCTACACGCCGCTGGATCTGATCAATACGGTGCTGCTGGACGGGATGAAGACGGTGGGTGAACTGTTCGGCGCGCGCAAGATGCAGTTGCCTTCGGTGCTTGATTCGGCGGCGACCATGAAAGCCGCTGTCGCGTACCTGGAGCCGAAGATGGAAAAGGCCGAGGGCAACCAGCGGGGAACGATTGTGCTGGCGACGGTGAAGGGCGACGTGCACGACATCGGCAAGAACCTGGTGGACATTATTTTGTCCAACAACGGTTATAAGGTGGTGAACCTGGGCATCAAGCAGCCCTCCGGCAACATCATGGAGGCCGCAAGGCAGCACAACGCGGATGCGATTGGGTTGTCGGGGCTGCTGGTGAAATCGACGCTGGAGATGAAGTACGTGATCCAGGACCTGCAGATGATTCAGTCGCAGATTCCGGTGATCTGCGGCGGCGCGGCGCTGACCCGCAAGTATGTGGAGGACGACCTGCGCAAGGAGTACAGCTCGGCGGTCTTCTACGCGGAGGACGCCTTCGCCGGACTGCACGTGATGAGCGACCTTACGGACGAGGACGCGAGCGTTCGCGCCAGCCGACTCAGCGACGGGGCCACGCGGCGCGAGTTCAACCGGCCCGGCGCGGAGGAGCGGCTGGCGTCGCTGGCTCCGGCGACCACCGAGCGATCGGCCATTGTGAAGGATGTGGAGGAGATTCCCGCGCCGTCGTTCTTCGGCGTGCGCACGCGGCGCGACTTCGACCTCAATGAACTGTACAAGTACATCAACGAGACGGCGCTGTTCAAGAACCAGTGGCAGTTGAAGACGGCCTCGGCCACCGACTACCTGCGGCTGGTGGACGAGAAGTTCCGGCCCATCCTGAAGGAGCTGGAGCAGGAGGTCATCGCCAACGGCTGGTTCGATCCGAAGACGGTATACGGTTGGTTCCCCGCACAGAGCGAGGGGAACGAGGTCATTGTTTATGATCCCGAACGACAAAAGGAGGAACTGTTGCGGATTGATTTTCCGCGGCAGCGGGAGGGACGGCTGCTCTCGATTGCGGACTTCTTCTCGCCGAAGTCGTCCGGGCGGATGGATGTGATCGGATTCTCGGTGGTGACCATTGGCAGCCGCGCCAGCGAGGTGACGCAGAGGCTCTTCGCGGCTGGCGACTTTACGAAATACCTTTACCTGCATGGGCTCTCGGTGGAGACGGCCGAGGCGCTGGCGGAGTACATGCATGTAGTGATGCGGGCGGAGCTGGGCATCGGCGGCGAAGACGCGGCGGAGGTGCGCGACCTGTTTCACCAGAAGTATCGCGGCTCGCGCTACTCGTTCGGCTACCCGGCGTGCCCCAACCTGGAGGACCAGGCAAAGATCTTCGCGCTGCTGAAGCCGGAGGGGAAGATCAATGTGCGCCTGACGGAGGGGTACCACATTGAGCCGGAGCAGAGCACGAATGCGCTGGTTGTGCATCATCCGCAGGCCAAGTACTTCGTGGTTTGACAGCAGCGGCTAGAGCTTGCTGAGGTAGTCGATGATCTCGGGGCTGGTCCAGTCCTGGGCGGAGACGAACTTGCGGCGGAGGATACCGCGCGAGTCGATGATGTAAGTTTCGGGGAGCTTGACGGTGCCGTAGAGATGCGGAATGCGCGCGGACGGATCGCGCAGGGTGAGCAGGTTGACGCGGTAGTCGAGCAGGAAGCGGCGGTAGACGGCGGGGTCGTCGTCCTGGCTGATGGCGAGGACGGTGAGCTGTGGGAAGCGGCGCTGGAGTTCCATCAGGCTGGGCAGCTCTTCGATGCAGGGCAGACACCAGGTGGCCCAGAAGTTGAGGACGACGGTATGACCACGGAACTGGGCGAGCGAGATGGTTTGGGCGCCGTCGGCGAGGGTGAACTGAGGAGCGGGCTGGCCGATGCGGGCGGGGTGGTCGCCGCGATCGCAGGCGGTGAGCGAGAGCGCGGAGAGGGTGAGAAGAAGGACGGCGGATCGAAGAGTCGGTCTGGCTATACGCACGCGAGGCCCCTGCTTCCTATAATACGAAGCTGTGAGCGATTCGGGTGAAGTTCCGGGGAAGAGCGGGGTGGTTTCGACGGCTGCGTCTTCAGTGAATGCTGCTGCGGCGTCTGCGGAGGCGCGGATGCGGCTGTCGGTGATTGTTCCGGCGCGCAATGAGGCGGCGGTGCTGGGAGAGTGCCTGCGGTCGCTGGTGGGGCAGTCGGATGTGGGGTTTGTGCTGGGCGCGGAGTGGGAGCTGATCGTCGTGGATGACGATTCGACCGACGGGACGCGGGAGATTGCGCGGGAGGTTGCGGCGGGGCGCGAAGGGGCGATCGTGATCGAGGCTCCCGGGCTGGACCTGAGCGAGCGCGGCGGATTCACCGGGAAGACGAATGCGTGCTGGGCGGGGGCGCAGCGGGCGCGTGGGGTGTGGCTGCTGTTTACCGATGCGGACACGGTGCACGAGCCGGGGGACCTGGGGCGGGCGCTGCATGAGGCGAAGAGGTATGGAGCGGCGCTGCTGTCCTACTCGCCGCGGCAGATGGTGGAGGGCTTCTGGCAGCGGGCGGTGATGCCGCTGGTGTTTTCGGAGCTGGCGAGCATCTACCCGCCGAAGCGGGTGAGCGATCCTGCGAGCCGGGTGGCGGCGGCGAATGGGCAGTTTTTATTGGTGGAACGCGAGGCGTACTTTGCTGTGGGCGGGCATCGCGGGGTGGGGCAGGAGATACTGGAGGACGTGGCTCTGGCGCGCAAGATCAAGCGGGCGCGGCACAGGATTCGCTTCCGCTACGCGCCGGACGCGCTGGCGGCGCGGATGTACCGCACGCTGCCGGAGATGGTGGAGGGATGGACGAAGAACCTGGCGCTGCTGTTTCCGCGGCCGCTGTGGCTGGCGGCGTGGCGCGTGCTGGACCTGCTGCTCTTCTTCGGGCTGCCGGTGCTGGCGCTGGAGCTGACTTCGTCGCGGTTAGCATGGCAACCGGCGGTGCTCTTGCTGCTCTGGCTGCTGTGGCTGCGGACGCTTTGGCGGTTCTATGAACGCGCGGCGCGGTCGAACTTTCCGGCGGGCGACGTGGCGATCTCGATTGTGGGGATCCCGATGTTCTGCTGGCTGCTGGTGCGGAGTTATCTTCACCATCGGGTGACGAGGTCGGTGGATTGGAAGGGGCGGAGATACAAGGTTGGGCGGTAAGTCTTCTTTGAACGGATTTGCGATGCAACGAAGCAGTCGCTGTTACATCTAATTGAGTGACTGAGATGAGCGGTTTTTTTGCTTGAGCTATGAGCGATGGGCTGTGAGCTGTGAGTGAGACACGATGATTCTACTGACACGGAAGGCGGAGTTTTCTTCGGCGCACTACTACTGGAACGAGGCGTGGACCGAGGAGGAGAACCGGCGCGTCTTTGGCCGCTGCGCCAATAAAAATGGGCACGGGCACAACTACACGCTGGAGGTGACGGTTGCTGGCGAGGTCGATCCGGTGTCTGGGTTTGTGGTGGACCTGAAGGAGTTGAAGGAGATTCTGCAACGCGAGGTAGTGAGCGTGTACGACCACCGGCATCTCAATCTGGAGGTGCCGGAGTTTGCGGCGGGAACGGGAACGATTCCGACGACGGAGAACATTGCGATTGCGATCTGGCGACGGCTGGAGGGAAAGATTCCCGGTGCGAAGCTGCACCGCGTGCGGGTGTATGAGAGGGACGACCTGTTTGCTGAGTACTACGGGGAGCGTTGAATGGCGGGCTTGTTGCAGACAGAGAGGCAGAGCGCGCGGCCGAAGGCGTATCTCACGCGGCGATACCGGCTGAGCGCGTCGCACCGGCTGCACACCGATGCATACAGCGCGGAGCAGAACCGGGCGGTCTATGGGAAGTGCAACAACCCGCATGGGCACGGGCACAACTACGGGATCGAGGTGACGCTGGGCGGATCGGTGAACGCGCAGACCGGAATGGTCTGCGACCTGGGCGAGCTGGATGTGTTTGCGCGGACGCATCTGCTGGGGCGGTTCGATGGGATGAACCTGAATACGCTGGATGAGTTTCGCGAGGTGGTTCCGACGACGGAGAACTTTACGCGCGAGGTCTACCGCGTCTTTCAGGGATTTTCGGGCGCGAAGGTTGTGCGGATACGGATCGAGGAGACGGGGAACAACTCGTTTGAGGTTGGCGAAGAGCCCGGGAGGGGATGAATCGATATGAGCACACGGACGGTTTTGGAAGAGGGATTGGCGGCTATTGAAGCGGGAACAGCGGCGGCGCTGTCGACGCAGGATATCTATCGCGAGCTGCTGCGGCGGATCGGCGAGGACCCCGCGCGCGATGGGCTGGCGCAGACGCCGGAGCGGGTGGAGAAGGCGATGGCGTTCCTGACCCAGGGATACGCGATGGACGTACCCACGGTGCTGAACGACGCGCTCTTCGAGGTGGACTACGACGAGATGGTGATGGTGCGGGACGTTGAGTTCTATTCGCTGTGCGAGCACCATCTGCTGCCTTTCTTCGGCAAGGTGCATGTGGCGTACGTGCCGCGCGGACGGGTGATCGGGCTGTCGAAGATCCCGCGGCTGGTGGAGATGTACTCGCGGCGCTTGCAGGTGCAGGAGCGGATGACGACGCAGATTGCGGACGCGATTGTGCAGGCGATCGAGCCGCAGGGCGTGGGCGTGATCGTGGAGGCGCAGCACCTGTGCATGATGATGCGCGGCGTGGAGAAGCAGCACTCGGCGACGGTGACCTCGGCGATGCGCGGGGTGTTCAAGACGCAGACGCAGACGCGCAACGAGTTCCTGTCGCTGGTGCGGCACAGCGGCGGCGAGATTTAGCAATGCGGCCCAAGACCACGTAGTCTGGTAGGGATGAATGGACTCCTGGTTTTGGACAAGCCCGCGGGGATGACCTCGCACGATGTGGTGGATGTTGTGCGCAGGGCCACGGGCGAGCGCTCGGTTGGGCACCTGGGGACGCTGGACCCGATGGCGACCGGAGTGCTGCCGCTGCTGCTGGGCAAATACACGCGGCTGGCGCAGTTCTTCGGCACGGCGGAGAAGACGTACGAGGGAACGATCCGCTTCGGATTTGCCACCGACACCTTCGACGCGGAGGGAACGGCGGAGGGCGAGGCGCGGCCGCTGGAGAAAAGTTTGGCCGAGCTGCGCGGGCTGGCGGCGCGCTTCCACGGCGAGATGGAGCAGATGCCGCCGGTGTTTTCCGCGAAGAAGATTGGCGGAGTTCCGGCGCACAAGCTGGCGCGCGCAGGCAAGCCGGTGGAGATGAAGCTGGCGCGGATTATGATCCACCGATTCGACCTGCTGTCGCTGGAGGGCGAGATGGCGCGCTTCGAGATGCAGGTTTCGGCGGGTGGATATGTGCGGTCGGTGGCGCATGAGCTTGGCCAACTGGCAGGATGCGGGGCGCACCTGGCCACGCTGAGGAGAACGCAGGCCGGAGCGTTTACGCTGGCGCAGGCGATTGGGCTCGAAGAGTTGAAGGGGCTGGCGGGCGCGCCGGAAGAGATTGAGCGGCGGATGCCGCATCCGCGGACGCTGCTGCCGGAGATGCCTTCGGTGACGGTGGACGAACAGGCGGCGGGGCGGCTGCGCAATGGGATGCAGGTGAACCTGCCGGAGTACTCCGGCGCGGCACTGGTGAAGGTCTTTACCGGCCCGGCGGAGCTGCTGGCGATTGCCAAGCGGATTGCGGGCACGCTGATGCAGCCGATCGTGGTGCTGGCGTAGGGCGGTGGACGAACGATCCCACATCTCAAAATCGAGATGCGGGGCACCCGGCTCAGAATGACAAAGTAGGGCGAAAGCAACGACAGAGATTCTGGCTGCGCCAGAATGACGGCTGGTGGGGGCTGCGGCAGAATGACGGCCGGTGGCACGTTATTTTTTGAGCAGGGGAAGGACGAGGGCGAGGACGTTGCGGGCGACGACCTGGTTGCCGCGGGCGGTGGCGTGGGTGCGATCGGATTGCATCATTCCGGGTACGCCATAGACGTCCTTGAGCAGGAAGGGAAGCATGGGGACGCGGTACTTGCGAGCGAGCAGGGTGTAGGTCCGGTTGAACTGCTGGATGTAGTCGGGGCCGTAGTCGGGCGGGAGGGTGATGCCGGCGAGGGCGACCTTTATGCCGGCGTGTTGCAGCGTGGCGACGATGCGGTCGAGGTTGGCGCGGGTGTCGGCGATGGGCAGGCCGCGCAGTCCGTCGTTACCTCCGAACTCGACGACGGCGACGGCGGGATGCAGGGCGAGGACCTGGGGCAGGCGCGCGACGCCGTCCTTGGTGGTGTTGCCGCTGACGCCCTGGTTGTCGACGCGGTAGCGGATGTGGCGCTGGTCGAACAAGGCCTGGAGGTAGTCAGGGTAGCTCTGGCCGGGATCGATGCCGCGACCGGCGGTCAGGCTATCGCCGAAGCAGACCAGGACGGGGCGATGGTCTGTGTGCGCGGATGGGGGCTGGACTTTGGGCTGGGCGGGTGCGCAGATTGCCAGCAGGAAATACGCCAGAACCGATAAAGGATAAACTTTCCGCATCGTTCCAACGTATCAAAGATACGATTGCGTGAGGGAATGCCTGCGCAGTGTTGATGCGACGCAGAGGGAGGCTTAGGCCGTGAGTGAAGACGAAGACCCGAGCGAAGAGATTGTCAGAGAGCAGGCGATGATTGTGGTGGAGGGGCTGCGGAAGTCGATCCGCAACGGGGCGCGGACGGTGGAGATCCTGCGCGGGCTGGACTTTAGCGTGCCGAAGGGCGAGTTTGTGGCGATCATGGGAGCGTCGGGGAGCGGGAAATCGACGCTGCTGGGACTGCTGGCGGGGTTGGATACGCCGAGCGCGGGCGTGGTGCGGCTGAATGGAGTGGCGATCAGCTATATGCCGGAGGACCGGCTGGCGCAGGTGCGCGGGCGGACGGTGGGGTTCGTCTTCCAGTCGTACCAACTGGTGCCGACGCTGACCGCGCTGGAGAATGTTCTGCTGGTGCATGAGCTGAATGCGGAGGGCGACGGCAAGCCGCGGGCGCGGCAGCTGCTGACTAGCGTGGGGCTGGGCGACCGCATGGACCACTACCCGGTGCAACTGTCGGGCGGCGAGCAGCAGCGGGTGGCGCTGGCGCGGGCGTTTGTGATGCGGCCGCCGATTGTGCTGGCCGACGAGCCAACGGGGAACCTGGACACCGTCAACGGCGCGCACGTGCTGGAACTGCTGCTGGAGCTGAACCGCACCGAGGGGACGACGCTGCTGCTGGTGACGCACGACGCGACGCTGGCGGCGTGCGCGGGGCGGCGGATAGTGCTGCGCGACGGGATGATTGTTTCCGACGAGATCAATCCCGATGCTCAGGGTGCGGACTGGCAGACGCCGGACGGGCCGGCGGTGGGCCGATAGATGGCGAACGGACTGGCATGGGGAACGGCGGCGAAGATCGCGGCGCGCGAGATGCGGCACTCGCGCGGGAAGTTTGTGTTTGTCATTCTTTCGGTTGCAATTGGCGTGGCGGCGCTGACTGGAGTGCGGGGATTTTCGGCGTCGTTCCGCGCCACGCTGTTGGACCGCGCGCGGTCGATCATGGCGGCGGACCTGGCGGCGCGGACGAATGAGCAGCCAACGCCGAATGAGATGAAATCGCTGGACGCGATCCGCGCGGGCGGCGTCGAGATGACGATGGTGACGGAGATGGTGTCGATGGCGGCGTCGCCGCAGTCGATGATGCCGGTGCTGGTGAGCTTGAAGGCGGTCGATCCGGCGGTGTATCCGTTCTATGGAGAGATTGAGCTTTCTCCGGCGATGGGCCTGAAGACGGCGCTGGGGCCGGGGTCGGTGGCGGTGGGCGACGACCTGCTGCTGCGCACAGGGCTGCATGTGGGCGACGATGTGCGCCTGGGCGAACAGACGTTCCATATTGCGGCGACGGTGGTGAACGAGCCGGACCGGCTCTCGGGAGCGTTCTCGGCGGGG
>JBEKWE010000019.1:0-26282 GCA_049513335.1 Acidobacteriaceae bacterium
CGGCAGCCGTACAGGTTGTCGAACTTCGACTTGGTCACCGAATCGTTGACGTTGATCGCCGGAACCAGCAGCTTGCCCTGCTCGAACATCTTGTAGAGGCGATGTACGCCGGTCGTCGTTTCCTCGCTGACGCCGCGCCACTGCTTCACTACATCTCTCCAGCGCGTGGGATGCTCTGCGTGGACCTTTTTCAGCAGCTCCTTGATGACGTCTTCCTCGGTCGAGCTGGACGGCGAATTCACCCACGGATCGCCATTCTCCATCTCATATCCCTTGTGGATGATCAGGGTCGCGTCGCCGCCATCGTCGATCACAAGCTGCGGCCCAAGCAGTCCGCCCTTGCCATCGGGAAAGCTCAGCGCCTCATTCGTACACCACCAAAACTCCTCCAGCGATTCGCCCTTCCACGCGAAGACGGGAACGCCCGCCGCGGCAATCGCCGCCGCCGCGTGGTCCTGCGTGGAGAAGATATTGCAGCTCGCCCAGCGCACCTTCGCGCCCAGCGCCACCATGGTCTCGATCAGCACCGCGGTCTGGATGGTCATGTGCAGCGACCCCATCACGCGCACGCCGGCCAGCGGCTTGCCCGCGGCGTATTTGTTGCGGATCGCCATCAGCCCCGGCATCTCCTGCTCGGCGATGTCCATCTCGCGCCGGCCAAACTCCGCCAGTCCGATGTCCGCAACCTTGTACTCCGCCGCACCAGCCAACACTGCCCTGTCGATCGTCGCCGTCGCCATCCAAACACCTCTTCAATGGTCTAAATGATTGTTCGCATAGGCCCCGCGAACCTTTACTAGAATAGCATCGCGCGCGACAGTTTGACTGGCGTGTGGCGTCGCACAGCGCAGCGCGATACTCTCAGATGCGATGCCTGCTTACTGCGACGTTGCGCTGCCCGTACCGCTGGACCGCTGCTTCACCTACGCGGTAAACGGGGCCGTGCCCGCAGTCGGCGCGCGCGTTCTGGTGCCCTTCGGCGGGCAGCGGTTGATGGGCGTCGTCGTCCGCGTGCATGACGATCGGCCCACGGACGCTGCGGCAATCAAGCCGGTGCAGCAGGTGCTCGACGACGAGCCACTGCTGCCCGATGAGTTGATGCATCTGGCAAAGTGGATCGCGCAGTACTACGTTGCGCCGCTGGGCGAGGTGCTGCGCGGCATGTTGCCGCTGGCCGCCGAGGTGCGCCGCCACTTCGTCTACCGCATCGCCGATGCTGGCCGCCGCGTGCTCCAGGAAGACGCCGCGCTGTTCGTTGGCGCGGCGAAGAGAAGTTCGCGGCGCGCGCATCTGTCCGCGGAAGACCAGGCCCGCGAGCTTGCGGTGCTCCATTATCTGTCCGACGGCACCGCAGCCCGGGCCTCCGCTGTGCGTTCAGCGACGAAGGCCAACAAGGCCCTGCTCGACGGCATGGTGCGTAAGAAGTGGCTCACCCGCGAATCGATTGCCGAGGAACGCGACGCGCGCCGCACCGAGCGCATCGCCGTGCTGGTTCCGGATGCGCGCATTCCGAAGTTTAATGCAAACCAGACAGCGATCCTTGCCGAGATCGCCGCCGCTGGCGGACGCATGCGCGTGGCCGATCTGCGCGAGTCCACAGCCCTGCGCGAACTTGGCGTTCCCGCCTCGACGCTGGCGACGCTGGTCAAGCGCGGCCTGGTCGCCATCGAAGAGTCACCGGAGGATTTTCATCTCGGCGGCCTTCCCGCCGACGGCAAGAAGAACGCGCACGAACACACGCTGAACGAGGCGCAGATGGAAGCGCTCTCGTCCATCACAGCCGCAATAGAGCAGGGCATATTCAAGCCTCTACTTCTCTACGGCATCACCAGCTCGGGCAAGACCACCGTCTACTTCGCCGCCATGCAGCGGGCGCTGGACGCGGGGCGCTCCGCGCTTCTTCTTGTACCAGAGATAGGCTTAACCCCAGCCATGGCGGGACAGATGTTCGCGGCCTTTGGCTCGCAGGTTGCGCTTCTGCACTCCGGCCTGACGCCGGACGAGCGCGCCGAGCAGTGGCATCGCATCCGTCGCGGCGACGCCCGAATCGTCGTCGGCACGCGCTCCGCTGTCTTCGCGCCCATGGTCAACCTCGGCCTCATCCTCGTCGACGAGGAGCAGGACGGCAGCTACAAGCAGGAGGAGACGCCGCGCTACCACGCACGCGATGTCGCGGTGATGCGCGCCAAGTTCAACTCAGCCGTCGTGGTGCTCGGCTCAGCCACGCCGTCGCTGGAGAGCTGGGCCAACTCCGAGCGCGGCCGCTACGCGCGCATCGAGCTGCTCTCCCGCGTGATGAGCCGTCCGCTGCCCACGGTCGAACTGGTAGACATGCGAATCGAATTCCGCGAAACCGGCCGCGAAGAGATCTTCTCCCGCCTGCTCGTCGCCGAGACGCAGACCACGCTCGACCGCGGCGAGCAGGTGATGATTCTGCTCAACCGGCGCGGCTACTCCTTCACCGTGCTCTGCCGAAGCTGCGGCGAAAAAATCGAGTGCGAGAACTGCGCCATCGCCCTGACCTACCACAAGCCGTCCGCGCAGACCGATCTGCACGCCCGCGCCGGCGACCGGATGGAGTGCCACTACTGCGGCTTTCGGCGGTCGGTCCCGAAGCTCTGCCCGAAGTGCGGGAGCGAGCACCTCTTCTACCTGGGCGCGGGTTCGCAGCAAGGCGAAGAGCGGCTACAGGAGCTCTTTCCCAACGCGCGCATCGGGCGCATGGACCGCGACACCGTGCGCGGGCGCGGCGACATGGAGCGCCTGCTGACGCGTTTCTACGCAGGCGAGATCAATCTGCTGGTCGGCACGCAGATGATCGCCAAGGGCCACGACGTTCACGGTGTCACGCTGGTGGGCGTAGTGGGCGCGGACTCCGCGCTCGGCCTGCCAGACTTCCGCGCTGCCGAGCGCGTCTTCCAACTGCTGACGCAGGTCTCCGGCCGCGCCGGCCGCGGAGAGCTTCCCGGCCGCGTGCTGGTGCAGACGTATCATCCCGAGCACTACGCCATCCAGTGCGCTGCCGCGCACGACTACGCCGGCTTTGTGGCGCGGGAGATGCAGTTCCGCCGCTGGATGCACTACCCGCCATCCAGCGCGCTTGCCAACGTCATCGTCCAGGGCGAGACGCTTGAGGAGGCTTCCGCATGGGCCGCCACGCTGGGCCGCTGGTTCGAGTCTGCGAACCTGGATAAAGTGCGCGTACTCGGTCCCGCCGTCGCGCCCATTGCGCGGCTGAAGCGCATCTACCGCTTCCACTTTGTGCTGAAGGCCGAGCGGCGCGATGCACTCGGCCGCGCGCTGCGGGCTCTGCTCGCCTACGTGGAAGCTAACGCCGTCCCACGCCGCAATCTCATCGTGGACGTGGACGCGATCCATCTGATGTAAGTCGCTCTCTGCTGTATGCTGAGGCTTGCCGGTCTCCGGCCAATCCGATCGAGGAGTGTCTCCATCCATGTCTGAGCCTGTAAAGATTACCGTTCGCCCCAATGGCCCGCTGCAGGTCGAGGGAGCGATCGAGTTATGCGACGCCAACGGCAAGCAATGGGACCTTGCCGGCAAGCCTGCTGCCTTCCTGTGCCGCTGCGGCGCCAGTGAGAACAAGCCATTCTGCGACGGCGCGCACAAGAAGGTCGGCTTCCAGAACGCTGCCAGCCCGGCAAAGATGCCGGCGTAGTGTTCCGCACCAGTTCGATCCAGGTGAGCCGTATTCCGATGAGTCCGATGCACGCGTGTTCGAAGAGCGCTCTCCCAGTCAATCTCTCGTGTGGGAGCGCGCTGCTGCGTTGTTGCGTCCGTCGTCTCTCCTCTGCTCTGCTGTCCACACTCTCGGCTGCTCTGTTGGTGCTGAGTCTTGCCGGCCGGCCTCTGTGCTCGCAGCAGCCTGTATTGCCTGCAAGCGCGGGGCCTGCGCAGACGGCGGCGTCGCGGACCACTCTGCCTCGCGAGTACACGCGCCAGGAGGCGATGCTGCCCATGCGCGACGGAGTGCGCCTGCACGCGGTGATTCTGCGCCCCGCCGATCTGCATGATGCGCCTCCCGCAGGCCTTCCCTTTCTGCTTGCCCGCACGCCCTACGGCGTGGACGACTTCGACTCCGAGAGTGTCAACCGCGACAAGCCCGAGCTGGCCGCCAGCGGCTACATCTTCGTCTATGAGGACATTCGCGGGCGCTACAAATCCGAGGGCAGCTTCGTGATGAACCGGCCCATCGTGCCCCACAACAGCAAGAACGATGTGGACGAGACCACCGACACCCGCGACACCATCGACTGGCTGCTGAAGAATGTCCCCGGCAACAATGGCCGCGTGGGCGTCTTCGGCCTCTCCTACGATGGATTTCTGGCCATCATGGCCGGCATCGACGCGCATCCCGCGGTCAAGGCAATCTCGCCCCAGGCCCCAATGACCGACGTCTGGATGGGCGACGACTTCTTCCACAACGGCGCCTTCCGCCAGAGCTACGGATTCGACTATGTGCAGCAGATGGAGGCGCAGAAGACCGACGCGCGCGTAGACCTGAAACAGGACATGTACGACTTTTTCCTGCTCCACGGCAACTTCGCCGGCGCGGTCGCAACAGTTCCTAAGATGAGCGATCTGCCTACGGTGAATGCCTTCCTAACCCAGCCTGCGTACACAAAGTTCTGGCGTGACATGGCAGTCCAAGACAAGCTGGCCAAAGTCGAAGTTCCCACGCTCGAAGTCGGCGGCTATTGGGACCAGGAGGACATGTGGGGCACGCAGGCCGAGTACGCCGCGCTGCAGAAGCACGGCGACCAGGTCTTCCTTGTGCTGGGCCCGTGGAACCACGGCGGATGGCAAGGCGCGGCGCGCCAGCTTGGATCGGAGTTTGGCAGACTGAACTTCGGAGAGCCGACCGGGACAGAGTTTCGCAAGAGGTTCGAGGCGCCGTTCTTTGAGAAGTTCCTGAAGGACAGGCCGGGATTCGACCTCGCCGATACGGCTAGCTTTCGCAGCGGCGTGAATCAGTGGGAGCGGTACCCTGTGTGGCCTCCAGTAGCTGGCTTCGGGCCGACTAAACTCTATTTGGAACCGGGCAAGCAGCTAAGCTTTACCGCTCCCGCGCCCAATCTGGACGCAGTCGCGGCGTCCTATCTCTCGGACCCAGCGGACCCGGTTCCCTACCGCCATCAGCCGATCCAATCCACCTACGCAAGAGGCTCGAGGTGGTACACATGGCTGGTCGAGGACCAGAGTTTTGTCACCGCGCGCAAGGACGTGGCCAGCTTCACCCTGCCCGCGCTCGACCACGATGTGACCGTCACCGGCGAGGTGACAGCCGACCTCTTTGCCGCAACCTCGGGAAGCGATGCGGACTGGATCGTCAAGCTGATCGACGTCTATCCCGACGACGCAGCATCAAATCCCGGCTATCAGCTGATGGTCGCGGAGGAGATCTTCCGTGGCCGCTATCTCAGGAGCTTCGAGCAAGCGGCGCCGCTCGTTCCCGGTGCGGTCAATGAATTCCGCTGGAGCCTGCACGGCGTGGACCACACATTTTTGAAGGGCCACAGGATCATGGTGGAGGTGCAGTCGAGCTGGTTTCCGCTCTACGACCGCAACCCGCAGACCTTTGTGCCCAACATCATGAGCGCGCCCAAGAGCGCGTACAAAACCGAGACGATGACCATCTACGGCTCAGCAAAGTACCCCTCGCACTTGGAGTTTGCAGTGGAGCGGTGAAGACGGTCGCCCAGGCGGATTCGCTGGCCTTCCAACAGGATTGCATCCCGCTTTATTTGCCTGCGGACGGTTCGGGGGTAGAATGGCTCGCGGCAGGAAACGCTGTTTGGCGACCCGGCCCAATCAACACCCAGAATCGATAGAACCAATTCCAAGGAACCGACAGAAGGTGGCATGTATGCGTGAAAGATGGACGTCCGTGTTTGGTGTACTCCTGTTTGTTGCCTCCCTGACCGTGGCCGGCGCGGCGCAGAACGCCGCTGGCACAACTCAGGCCGCAGGCGTTCCCCACCTGCAGCGGCAGGGCAACGCGACGCAGTTAATTGTGGATGGCAAGCCGTACCTGGCGATGGCCGGCGAGCTGAGCAATAACGCCGCCACCAGCCTGGAGAACATGGACACCATCTGGCCGAAGCTTGTGGCCGGAAACCTGAACACGGCGCTGATCGGTGTGACGTGGGCGCAGTTCGAGCCGGTGGAGGGCCAGTACAACTATGTGCAGTTGGATGGCGTAATCGCCAAGGCGCGCGAGAACCACATGCATGTGATTCTGATCTGGTTCGCGAGCTGGAAGAACGGCACGTCGAGCTTTGCGCCGTACTGGGTGAAGAAGGACTATCAACGATTCCCGCGCATTCAGATTAACGACGGCAAGACCGTCTCCATCTCCGGCCCGCTGGAGCTGCTGAGCACCTTCGGCGACGCCACGCGCGACGCCGACGCCAAGGCCTTCGGCGCGCTGATGAAGCACGTCGCCGAGGTGGACGGCACGCAGCACACCGTGTTGATGGTCCAGGTGGAGAACGAGGTGGGCGTTCTGCGCGATACGCGCGACCGCTCGCCAGCGGCCAACCGCGCCTACGCCGGGCCTGTGCCGGCCAAGCTGATGCAGTACCTGGAAGCGCACAAGGACTCGCTGATCCCGGAGTTCCGCGATGTGTGGGCGGCCAATGGATACAAGAAGTCCGGCACATGGGAGGAGGTCTTCGGGCCGGGCAAACCGGCCAGCGTGGAGATCCCCGTCCAGACCACCAGCCCGCCCATGAGCGCGCTGGAACACAGCAATAGCTGGCAGAGCCTGCACTGGCCGTCGGACGAGATCTTCATGGCGTGGAACTATGCTCTCTATCTCGAGAAGGTGGTGTCGACCGGCAAGGCCGCCTATAACATTCCCATGTTCGTCAACGCATGGCTGCAGCAGCCCAATCATGCGTGGCCTGGGACCTATCCCAGCGGCGGGCCGCTGCCCCAGGTGCACGACGTATGGCGGGCCGGTGCGCCGGATGTGGACATCCTTGCGCCCGACCTGTATCTCGAGTACTTCGACGAGGTGTGCGAACGCTTCACGCGCAACGGCAACCCGCTGTTCATTCCCGAGACCAGCACCACCCCGGCCAATGCAATCGTTGCCGTGGGCAAGTACAACACCATCGGCTTCTCGCCGTTTGGTATCGACGGCAACCGGCCGATTGGCGCGGACCTGGCAGGAACCTACAGCATGCTGGAGCAGCTTGCGCCGATGATTCTGGCGCGCCAGGGCACGGACGCCGTGACCGCGGTGCGCATGAGCCAGGGCGACGCGCCCAAGAGCATTAAGCTGGGCAATTACACCCTGACCTTCACCTACACGGGACGCAATACGCGGCTTCCGCCGCAGACGCGTGGGCAGGTGGCGGGTTCGCCGCCGCCGCCGGGCGCCGGTGTGGTCAACCCCAATGAGGGCCCGCCGGAGGCCGCGGCGGTGCTGATCTCAACCGGCCCAGACGAGTACTACTTCGGCGGCGGCGGAATGCGCGTGGACTTTGCCCCCACCACACCCGGCCCCGCCAACGTGGGACTGGGAGATGTGCAGGACGGCAAGTTCGTCGACGGCAAGTGGGTGGTCACACGCCAGATCGCCGGCGACGACGACGCACAGGGAGAGATCCTGGTGCTGCGTCCCAATAACATCGTGCGCGTCACGCTCTACCGCTATCCATAGACTGCGAGCAATCGTAAGGCGGTTGGCGCAATGGCCTCGCAGAGAATCCTCAGTGCAATCGCGCTGGGAAGATCTGCCGAGGCCATTGCTGTCTCTGCATGCGGCGGTGCTGCACAGAATCCCTGATGCTCTCGCTAAGTCCAAGCAAATTCAGGGGGCAGAGTTATGTTCAATTTTGCACATTGGAAATTATTTTGCTTTTCGATTTCCCTTTTCGGGACTGGACACTAGATTGGCACCATTAATGTTGCATCAATCTGTGGAAAAGTCGTCCCGCAAGGTGGATTCTACACATCAGACCGATCTGGATGGTTATTGGACGGTCGCAGAGAACCATCTTACAGCCCTGGGTCTGGTGAGTGTGGATTGCTGGACTGAGCTTGGGGGGATTTCAATGCGAGTTCTGGTTGTGGAAGACGATCGTTCTCTGGGTGCATTCCTAAAGACGGGAATGGAACTGGAGGGGCACCGGGTGGAGTGGGTGGAGGACGGAGAGGCTGCGCTGGCACATGCCGCAGCGAACCATCCGGAGCTGGTGCTGCTGGACCTGTGTCTGCCCAAGATGGATGGCATGGAGGTGCTGGCCGAGATGCGTGCGCGGCATGACGACGCATCGGTGCTGGTGCTGACGGGGCGCAGCGACCCTCATGTGCAGGTGCAGTGCCTGGATATGGGCGCCGACGATTGCCTGCTGAAGCCGTTCAGCTTCCATGAACTGACGGCGCGCTGCAGGGCGCTGCGGCGGCGGCGCGAGCAGTTTGCCGATTCGGTGCTTCGCCATGGCGACCTGGAGTTGCGCCGCATCGAGCACACGGTGGCTCGCGCGGGGCGGACGATCGAGTTGACGGCGAAGGAGTTTGCGCTACTGGAGTTTCTCATGCTGCATCGCGGCGAGTGCGTCTCGCGCGGCCAACTGCTGACCGAGACTTGGCAGATGCCGGCGGAGTCGTGCACGAATGTAGTGGATGTGTACATCAACTACCTGCGGCGCAAGCTGGCTGGAGGAAAAGCCCATGATGCACAAGCGGAGTTGATCGAGACGGTGCGCGGAATGGGATACAGACTGGGAGGCCTGAATCGCAATCCCGTGGCGCGGCCGACCGGCCAGTCGTGCCCTGTACACAGGCCCGCGTACGCCTAGACGCTGCGCGCGCCCAAAGAGAGCGCGGCATCCTTCTCCTTCAAACTCCTCCTTCCTCGAATTCTTGCTTTCGTTCGATCGCGGGCGAGCGGAGGCAGGATTGAGGGCGAGCGGAGGCGGAGACTACGGTGAATTGACTACGGCGAATTTGGCTGAGCAACCAGAGATTCCTGATGGATCGGAACAGAGAGCGGTAGCTGACTGGAAAGTTATATGGGGTACGGACTGGGCAGAGAAAATATCGGAAACAAGGCAGCGGTGAGGACAGTGTTGCTGGCCAGCGCGGATGCGGACCTGCGGGCGCGTCTGACGCAGGAACTGACGGCGATGCGCTGGCAGGTGCGTGAGGCGGCAGGCGGCGCGGAGGCGATTGCACTGCTGGAGGCCGAGGGCGCGGAGGCGATGGTGCTGGACAGCGTTCTGCCAGATCTGGAGGTGGATGAGTTTGCCTCAGAGATGCGCACCCGGCATCCGGTGATGGAGCTGCTGCGGATGGATGGAATCGTGGACGAGGCGGGAGCGCGCAGCCCTCGCAGAAACGAGCTGCTGCATGCCTTGCGCCAGGCGCTGGAGGACTCCCATCGCTCACGCGGCGCAGGCGAGAGCGCGGCGTGGGCGCTGTCACCGGTAGCAGTGCCACAGATCTCCGCCGCGGACCGGCTGGCCCCATGGGACAGGCGTGCGGCTGCCGCCGAGGACGTGGCGGCGTTGCTTCGGTCGCGTAACGCGGCGTGGATCGAGACGAGTTGGCGCACAACCGGGATGAAAGAGGACGCGCTGGGAACGGCCAAGCAGGAAGTGGTTAAGTCGGAAGAGGCTGGACTACAGACGTCTGGCCCGACTTCCATTCGGCCCGCAATGGTTGGACACAAGACGGTCGGCCCCGCATTGGTTGCTGCGAAACGGCCGATGCAGGTGTGCCTCCTCGACGAGGAGAGGCTGGAACTGTGGCCGCGCCCGCTGCCGCTGCCGGAGATGGTGGGCGGAAGTTCTTTGATGTTGGAGCTGGCGCGGCTGATTCGGCTGGTTGCGCTGCACTCGTCGACGGTGCTGATCGAGGGAGAGACGGGCACGGGCAAGGAGTTGGTCGCCCGCGCGGTGCATCAGTTGAGCACGCGCTCCGGCAAGCCGTTCGTAGTGCTGAACTGCGCGGCCATCCCCGAGTCCCTGCTGGAGGCTGAGCTCTTCGGGCACACACGCGGCGCATTCACCGGCGCGGTGCAGTCGCGCACCGGCAGGATTGAAGAGGCCCACGGAGGGACCCTGTTTCTCGACGAGATCGGCGAGATGCCGCTGGGCTTGCAGGCCAAAATGCTGCGCTTCCTGGAGTCGGGCGAGCTGCAACGCGTGGGCGACAACGAGCTGGTGCGCGTGGATGTGCGGGTAGTTGCGGCCACCCACGAGCCGCTGCAGCAGCGCGTCGACGAGCACGCATTCCGCCTGGACCTCTATCACCGCCTGGCGGTCTTTCCGGTCGCGGTGCCCGCGCTGCGCGAGCGTATGGAAGACGTGCTGCCGCTGGCGGCGCATCTGCTGGGCAAGATGGGCGAGGAGATGCCGGTGAAGCGGCTCTCGGCCGACGCGGCGGCGCGGCTGTTGCAGCACGATTGGCCCGGCAATGTGCGCGAACTAGCCCACGTGCTGGAGCGGGCAACCATTCTGGCGGAAGACCGGCGGGAGATCGCGCGCGAGGAGGTCCGGTTCTAGCAGAGGGCACACAAAGGCTTAACACCGATTTACACCGACAAGCACCGATCAAGTACAAGTACGGGTTAAAGACAAAGGACAAAAGCAGATTAACGACAAAGACCAGATTATTGAACCGCAAATTGCAATTGTGATTCATGCAGATGAATAGGAAGACGACTCGTCCTTGTTTTTTACCGTTGCTGTTTTCTATCGGTGCTTGCCGGTGTAAATCGGTGTTAAGCTTTTTCGTTTATCCTGTCTAAATGACCGACAAGCCCGCATTCTCCTGGCACGGCAAAAAAGTCTTCCTCACCGGCCACACCGGATTCAAGGGCGGATGGCTCGCGCTGTGGCTGGCCAAGCTCGGGGCCGAGGTCCGCGGCTACTCGCTTGAGCCGTCGACCGATCCCAACCTCTTCACCGTGGCCCGCGTCGGCGCAATCGTCGACGACATTCGCGGCGACATCCGCGACGCGGCCGCGCTGGAATCGGCAATGCAGTCGTTTGCGCCCGAGGTCGTCTTCCACCTCGCCGCGCAGCCGTTGGTGAGGCTCTCGTATGACGACCCAATCCTTACCTACGAGACCAATGTAATCGGCGCCGCGCGCGTTCTGGATGCAATCCGCCGCACGCCGACGGTGCGCTCCGTAGTGGTTATCACCACAGACAAGTGCTATGAGAACAAGGAGTGGATCTGGGGCTACCGCGAGAGCGACCCGCTGGGCGGATATGATCCCTACTCCAGCTCGAAGGCATGCGCGGAGCTGGTGGCTGCGGCTTATCGCCAGTCGTTCTTCCCGGTCGCAAAGCTCGCCGAACACGGCGTAGCGCTGGCCACTGCGCGCGCCGGCAACGTGATCGGCGGAGGCGACTGGTCGACTGACCGGCTCATTCCCGACCTGGTCCGCGGATTTCTGGCCGGTGAGCCGGTGCGCATCCGTTGCCCGCAGGCCATCCGCCCCTGGCAGCACGTCCTGGAGCCGCTGCACGGCTACATCCGCCTGGCCGAGCAACTTCTTGTGCCCAGGCGCGATCAGGCCGCGCGGTACGCGACGGCGTACAACTTCGCGCCATCGGACGACGACGCGCGGACGGTTGCGTGGATCGCCGAAGTCATGACCCTCTTCTGGGGCAACGGAGCAAAGTGGATTCTCGATCCCGTCCCCGGCGTCCACGAGGCGGGCACCCTGAAGCTGGATGCCAGCCGCGCGCGCGCCGACCTGGGATGGACTCCGCGCCTGCGCCTGGAAACCGCGATCGAGTGGATCGTCCAGTGGACCCGCGCATGGCAGGCCGGGGCCGACATGCACGCCTTCACGCTGGCCCAGATCGAAGCCTACGAATCGCTCCTACAACCCGACAAGGAATAGGCAACCCATCCCCATGCAAACCCTCCGCCGCAGCCTGCTCAGCCTGCTCGCCGCCTGCACTCTGACCGCGCAGGTTGTTCTCATCGCTCAGTCGCCTGCCCCGGGCAAAGCCGCAGCCGCTGCGCCCGCGAAGATTCCTGCACTCTTCCTCTCCGACATTCACCTCGACCCCTTCGCCGACCCGGCGAAGGCCGCCAGGCTGAACGCCGCGTCCGCCGCCGAATGGCCCGCGATCCTCTCCGCGCCCAACTCGCCCACGCAGGCGAAGGAGTTTGCCGCGCTGCAAGAGGCCTGCCCCACGCGCGGCCTCGATACCAACTATGTCCTGTGGCAGTCCAGCCTGCGCGCCATCCACGCCGACGCCGCGCGCGCCCGGTTCATCACGCTCAGCGGCGACCTGCTCGCCCACTCCTTCGACTGCAAGTTTCAGACGCTGCTCCCCGCCGCCACCCACGAGGACTATCTCGCCTTTACCGTAAAGACAGTCCGCACCATCGTTGCGACCCTGCGCGCGGCGCTGCCCGGCGTTCCGCTCTACATTGCGATGGGCAACAATGACTCCGGCTGCGGCGACTACCAACTGGACGCAACGCACGACGCGTTCCTCGCGCTGGTAGCCCAGGTTGTCGCAGAAGCGCTGCCAGCCGATCTCTCCGCAGTCGACCGCGCCGCTGTGCTGCGAGACTTCGCCGGCGGCGGATCCTACAACGTGCCACTGGCCGCCGTACCGCACACGCGGCTGCTGGTTCTCGACGACCTATTCTTCTCCGGCAAGTACGCAACCTGTTCGGGCCAGCCCAACACTGCGCCCGCCTCCGCGCAACTGGCATGGCTCGCCGAGCAGCTCGACGCCGCACGCGAGCACGGCGAGCGCGTCTGGGTCATGGGCCACATCCCTCCCGGCGTCAATCTCTACGCCACCGCGCGCAACTCCGCCAACGTCTGCGCCGGGGCCAGGCCGCAGATGTTTCTCGCCAACGAATCACTCGCCGAGCTGCTGGCGCGCAACGCCGACGTGGTCCGGCTGGCAATCTTCGGCCATACTCACGCCGACGAGATGCGCCTGCTTGCGCCGGAGCCCCGCGCCTTGAACGCGCACGCGCAAAACGCCCCTGGCGTCCCGGTCAAGATTGTCGCGTCCATTACGCCAATCAACGGCAACCGGCCGACGTTCACGCTGGCCTCAATCGACCCGGCGAGCGCGACCCTGGTCGACTACACCGTCTTCATGGCCTCAAATCTCACCGGCGTCGCCGCCAAATGGGTACCGGAGTACACCTACTCGACGACCTACCACAAGCGGGCCTTCGACGCGCTGGCCCTGATACAGCTGATTGGAAGCTTCCAGGCGGACCCCGCAGCCAAATCCCCGGCCAGCCAGGCAACCCTGCGCAACTACTTCCCCGGCGACATCTCGCGGGCAATCCAGTTCGCGTGGCCGCAGTACGCCTGCTCGCTGGACCACGACTCCGCACGCAGCTTCAGCGACTGCGCCTGCGCCGCCAGCAAGTAGACGCGCGACTGCGCGACGTGCGTCCACTCGACCACGCTGCACAACAGGTGCTACGATTCACCCGGTTGAAACAGATTCACTCCACACCATAAGGAAACCTCATGCGCAGCTTGCCCGGCTCTCTGCTCGCCTTAGCCCTCATCCTCACGCTTTCAATGGTCCACGCCCAGACAGCGCCACCAGCAGCCACGCCCGCAGCACCGGCAGCACCAGCCGCGCCGGCAGTCCAAACAACGCCACCGGGAGCACCAGCCGGGCCGGCAGCGCCAGCCGCACCGCGGCGTCCGGCCCCGGTACAACCCACGTTTCCGGTCCCGCCGGCACTCAAGGGGACCGTGTCCTTCGCCTGCGGCCCGGCGAAGATGGGCGCAACCTCCCTCTTCGCCAACACCTTGTACTCCGAGAGCTCGGCCGGCTGGGACCTTAAGACCGCCCCGAAGGTGGAGAACGGGACCTGCTCGTCGGACAAACCATTCTTCTTCTCCATCCCGGTCCCCGAGGGCAACTACCGCGTTCAAATCCTGTTCGGCGGTTCCGCGGACACGGTCGTCACCGTGCGCGCCGAGGCGCGCCGCCTGATGCTGGAAAAAGTTGCCGTCAAGGCGCATGACAACCTGCAAAAAGCCTTTGATGTCAACGTTCGCGTCCCTGAGTTTCTCAATCCCGACGGCACACCCAATCGCGTCCGCCTCAAGCAGCGCGAGTTCGGCAATCTCAACTGGGACAATAAGCTCACCCTCGAGTTCAACGGCGCCAACCCCAGCTTCCACGCCTTCTCCATCACGCCTCTCACCGGCTCCCATGTCGATACCGTCGTTTATCTCGCCGGCGACTCCACCATGGTCGATCAGGACACCGATCCCTGGGCCTCCTGGGGCCAGCAGCTACCGCGCTTCTTCCGCCCCGGCGTGGTCATCGCCAACAACGCTGAGTCCGGCGAGACCTCCGCCTCCTTCCAGGGCGAGCTGCGCTTCCCCAAGATCATGTCCGTCATCAAGCCGGGCGACTATTTCTTCATGCAGTTCAACCACAACGACCAGAAACCCGGCGCCGTGCCTCTGGACCGCTACAAGGAGATCCTGACCAGCTTCGTCACCCAGGTGCGCGCCAAGGGGGCCATCCCCGTCATCGTCACCGCGCAGCACCGCAGAAGCTTCGACGCCAGCGGCCATATCACCAACTCGCTGGGCGATTATCCCGCGGCCGCGCGCCAGGTGGCAGCCGACAACAAGGTTGCGCTGATCGACCTGACCGCCATGAGCGAGGTCCTGTTCAATGCCCTGGGCGACGAGGGCAGCAAGCACGCCTTCATGTACTTCCCCGCCAACAGCCTCCCCGGACAGACCAGGGAATACGCCGACAACACCCACTTCAACAGCTACGGCGCGTACGAGCTGGCGCGCTGCATTGTCAAAGGCATCCGCGAGAACAAGATGGGCATCGCCGCTTTTCTCGATCCCGCGGTGCCTGACTTCGACCCCGCCAAGCCAGACCCGTTCGACAAGTTCTACCTGCCGCCAACGCCCATGCAGAGGCAGGAAGACCCGACGCAGATTCCGCAGGCCAACCTGCAGTAATTGTCAGCGATTCGCTTCAGTGTCATTCAGCCCTGTTGTTTGTCATTCCGCAGCGATGCGGAGGAATCTGCTTCTGGTAAACCCCAAAAGGAGGTGGCCCACATCTCTAACGTCTGAGATGTGGGCTTTTTCATCCACAAACATCGCTCCAACTTTCCAGTTCCCTACTCTCTGCCCGTTGTTGCCTGTTTCCTGTTGCCTGTTCCCCGTTTGAGCAGACCCCGATACAGCTCCACCGTCTGCGCGGCGATTGCCTGCCAAGCAAAGGTCTCTTCGACGCGCTTGCGGCCGGCTGCGCCCATCTGCGCGCAGAGGGATGGGTCGGCCATCAGCTCGGCGATGCGCGCGGCCAGGTCGCGGGCGAAGCGGTCGGCATCGAGTGGAAAACCAGTGACCGGGTCGGCGTCGAACGGCACCAGCCGCCCGGTCACTCCATCCACCACCACCTCCGGAATCCCCCCCACCGCGCTGGCCACCACCGGCGCGCCGCAGGCCATCGCTTCGAGGTTGATGATCCCGAAGGGCTCATAGACCGACGGACAGCAGAAGACGCGGCAGTTGGAATAGAGTTCGATGGCCTCGGGCTTGCTGACCATCTTCTCGATCCAGATGACATTTCCCCCCGCAGCGCGCGCGGCCTTCACATGCACGCGCATCTCCTCCTCGATCTCCGGCGTGTCGGGCGCGCCTGCGCAGAGCACCACCTGCGTCCCGGCGGGCAGATGCCTCACCGCGTCCACCAGATGCACCACTCCCTTCTGGCGCGTGATGCGCCCAACGAACAAAACGTATGGCACGGACGGGTCGACGCCGTACTTCAGCAGCGCAGCGGTCGCCGAGGTCTTGCGGTACTGGGCCACGTCGATGCCGTTGTAGATGACATGCACGCGGGCCGCATCCACATCGGGGTAGGCGCGCAGAATATCGTCCCTGGTGCCACGCGAAACGGCGATGATCGCGTCCGCGTCCAGGATCGCGGTGCGCTCCATCCAGGAGCTCATCGCGAAGCCGGAGCCAAGCTGCTCCTCCTTCCACGCGCGCAGCGGCTCCAGCGAGTGGGTCGTCATCACAAACGGAATCCCGTATAGTTTCCTGGCCAGAAAGCCAGCCATCGCCGCATACCAGGTGTGCGTATGCACGATGTCAATCTGCGCCAGCTCCTTCATCTGCGTCAGGTTCAGCGCCAGCGCGTCCACGGCGGCGGTGAACTTCGCGTCGCATCCGGCGGTGATCTCGGGTGCAGGCTCATCGCCGCGCACATGCAGGTTGCCCGCGTCGGCGCGCTGCGTGCCCCAGCAGTGCACTTCGACCTCGATCAGCCGGGCCAGCTCGCGGCTCAGGTACTCCACATGCACGCCCGCCCCGCCATACACCTCCGGCGGATACTCCCGTGTCATCAAGCCAACCCGCATTCCTCACCCCACTCTGAAAATCTCGTTTTCCTCGCAACAGCATACGCCATGAAAGATTCCAGCCCCATGAAGCCCATGATTCGGCGGAAGAATGGCCTTCCGCTGCCATGCATCCAATCCACTATGCGAATCTTCCTCGACGGGCCCGTCCGCGACAAAACCATCGCCAATCGTGAATAATAGGTCGCGCCGAAACTCACGACGCGGGCCAGTCGTCTCTCAATCAACCCAGCAGCACAGGAACCGATGTTCCACTCTTCAACCGTCCCAACCGCCAGCCCGGAGAACCCCATGAACCAGCATTCGCTGCGCACTCTCGCCACTCGCACGCTTCGCGCCTCTCTGCTTACTTCTACCGTATTCGCGCTCGCTCTGGCCACCGCGTCCAGCGCCCAGACCCCGGCCAGGCCCGCCGTCGCGCCCAAGCCCTCGGCCGCCGTCGCGCAGACGGGCGCGGCATCCGTCGCGGGGCCTCTGGACTCTTCCGTCGCAGCGCTGCACGCCCACTTTCTCAATCCGCCCAGCCAGGCGCGCCCCATGGTCCGCTGGTGGTGGTTTGGCCCGGCCGTCGTCAAGCCGGAGATCCTGCGCGAATTGCAGCAGATGAAGGCCGACGGCATCCAGGGCGCCGAGATCGCCTTTGAGTATGCCGAGGTCCTCGACGATCCGGCTAAGGGACTTAAGAACCTTCCCTTCCTCTCGCCCGAGATGCTCGACGACGTGAACTACGCGCAGTCCGAGGGCCGCAAGCTGGGCCTGCGTATCGACCTGACGCTCTGCTCCGGCTGGCCCTACGGTGGCCCCAACACGCCGCTCGCCGAGGCCATCACTAACATCCGCGTCGCGCAGGTTCCTGTGCCCGCCGGCGCCATTACAGTCGCCATGCCGGCCCTGCGAGAGGGCGAATCGCTCATCGCGTCCGACATCGCCGACGTCCTCGCAACCCCGCCTACGGCTGCGACTGCCCCTGAGCCAGCCGGTCAGTTTCCGGATCGCGGTGCCCGTAACCCCGGCGCACCAGCCGGTGGCCCCGGCGGTGGATTTGGCGGACCTGGAGGACCGGGCGGAGGATTTGCGGGTCGCGGCGGACGCGGCGGAGGCCCGGCAGCGGCCGCGTTTGACGCAACCAGCGCCAAGCCCATCACTGGCGGCGGCAGCGGCCTGGTCGCATTTGATGCCTCCGACAAGCCCCGCACCGCGCTCTTCTTCATCATGGGCCACACCCGGATGCAGGTGAAGCGCGCCGCTGTCGGCGCCGAGGGCTTCGTCCTCGATCATTTCTCCCACGATGCCGTCTCCCACTACCTCGATAAGGTCGGTACTCCCCTCATCAATGCATTCGGTTCCACTCCGCCCACCTCCATCTTCTCCGACTCACTGGAGGCAGGTGGCTCCGACTGGACCCCCAATATGCCCGCCGAGTTCCTGAAGCGGCGCGGCTACGACCTCATCCCCCACCTGCCTGAGCTTGCCGCCGGAGGCAGCGTCGCCGCCGACACCGTCCGCCACGACTACGGCGAGACCCTCACCGATCTGGTCGACGATAACTACCTCACCCAACTCACCAACTTCGCCATCGCCCATCACACGTTGTTTCGCTCGCAAACCTATGGAGAACCTGGAGTTGACTTCTCCAGCCAGAACATCGCCTCGCTCGCCGAAGGCGAGAATCCCTCCTGGCGCGCCTTCTCCACCCTGCGCTGGTCCACCTCCGCCAACCACGTCTTCAACCACGTCGTCAGCTCCGGCGAGACGTTTACCTGGCTGCACTCGCCGGTCTTCCGCGCCATCCCGCTGGACATGAAGGTCGAGGCCGACCTCGACTTCATCATGGGCGAAAACCAGATCTTCTGCCACGGCTGGCCCTACTCGCCGCCGCCGGGCGAAGTAACCGAGCCGGGATGGAGCCTCTACGCCGCCGCCGTCTTCAACGACCACAACCCGTGGCACCCGGTGATGCCCGCCGTCACCGCCTACATCGGCCGCATGAGCTACCTGCTGCGCCAGGGCAAGCCCGCCAACCAGGTCGCCATCCTGCTGCCCACCGACGACGCGTGGGCCACCTTCGCGCCGGGACGCACCTCGGTCACCGCGGACATGGGCCGCTACGTCACTCCGGCGCTGATGTCGGCCATCCTCTCCGCCGGCTATAACATCGACTACATCGACGCCAAGGCCATCAACAAGGTCGGCGTCGGCGACCACCAGATACTCATCCTGCCGAACATGCAGCGCATCCCGGTGGAGACGCTGAAGAAGATCGCCGCGTACGTCCACGCCGGCAACAGTGCGATCGCCGTCGGCCACCTGCCCACGCTTACCCCCGAAGGCAAGCCGCTCGGCGATGCGGGCGCGGACACCTCCGAGATCGTTCTGGTGCCCGATGAGGCCAGCCTGGCGCAGGCCCTGCACAACGCCGCCCGGCCCGACTTCCAGATCAGTGCCACAGACGACGCAACCCTCACTCATCTCGGCTTCATCCGGCGCAAGCTCGCCACCGCCGACATCTACCTGGTGGTCAACACATCGAACCAGCCCATCGACACCTCCGCGACCTTCGCCACCACGCATAAGTACGCCGAAGAGTGGGATGTCGACACCGCCGTCGCATCGGCCGCCACGGCAACGGCGCAGCCCATCCAACTGGTTGCCTACGGATCGCGCGTCTTCGTCTTCAGCGATACTCCCTCTGCCGCAAAGCCCGCGCCCACCCCGGCGAAACAACTCGCCGACCTCAGCAACGACTGGAAGATCAACTTCACGGGCCTCAACAAGAGCGTCGATGAAGCCACTCCCACCGACTGGACAGCCGATCCATCCACGATCCACTACTCCGGCGAAGGCATCTACTCGCGCGACTTCACCCTGGCCGCCGCGCCCGCCGGCCCGGTCTTCCTCGAACTCGACGGAGGCAAGGCGATCTCCCCGCCCGCCCGCGCCTCGCACATCGCCGCCTACTACGATCCGCCCATTCAGGCGGCCGGACTGGTCACCATCAATGGCAAGTCCGCCGGGGCGCTGTGGCACCCGCCCTACCGGCTCGACGTCTCCAAGCTGCTTAAGCCCGGCGTTAACCACATTGAGATCCGCGTCTACAACACCGCGCTCAACGCATGGTCTGCCCTGCCGCCGCGCGATTACGCGCCGCTGATCGCAAAGTACGGGGACAAGTTCCAGATGCAGGACCTCAACTTGGTCGCGCCTGTCTCCTCCGGCCTGCTCGGCCCCGTTCAGCTGGTCACCACGGAGGGCAAATGAGTCGCTGCACCATGAAGTTCCGCGCCACGATCTTTGCCTGCGCGGTCGCATTTACATCCACATCCTTTGCCGCACCGAAGATACTATTGGTCAACGACTTCGGGGCTAAAGGTGACAGCACTACTTTAGATACTGCGGCCATCCAAAAGGCCATCGACAAAGCCGCGCCCAAGAAGCAGACCGTCAGCTTCAAGCCGGGGAGCTACCTAACCGGGGCGATCTTCCTCAAGTCCGGCGTCACGCTGGACGTTCCCGACGGCGTCACCCTCACCGGCTCGCAGCACATCGAGGACTATCCGGAGCACGCCACGCGCATCGCCGGAATCGAGATGACGTGGCCCACGGCGCTAATCAACATCCGCGACGCGCACGACGTCACCCTCACCGGCAAGGGCATCATTGACGGCAATGGCGCCGTGTGGTGGAAGGTCTACAACGATCTGCGCGCCGTGTACACGCCCAAGGGCCTGCGCTGGGCCTCGGACTACGACGCGAAACGGGTTCGCCTCAGCCTGATCCAGAACTCGTATAACGTCCACTTCGGCGGCGGAATCACGCTCAAGCGCTCCGGCTTCTGGACCGTGCAGGTGCTCTACTCGCACGATGTCGTCATCGACGGCGTCACCATCCGCAACAACGAGGGCGGGCGTGGGCCATCCACCGACGGCATCGACATCGACTCGTCGCGCGCGATCGACGTCTCGCACGCCGACATCGACGCCAACGACGACGCGCTGTGCCTGAAGTCCGGTCGCGACTCGGATGGACTGCGCGTCAACCGCCCCACCGAAGACATCAAAATCCACGACTCCATCATCCGTCGCGGCGCCGCGGCCATCACCATCGGCAGCGAGACATCCGGCGGATTCCACAACATCGAGGTCTGGAACCTCACCGCCGAGGCAGGCGCGGGCAATGGAGTCCTCTTCAAATCCGCACACACACGCGGCGGAACGGCCACGGACATCCGCATCCACGACCTCACGTTCACCGGCGTCGCCACACCCATCAGCATGACGATGAACTGGAACCCCGCATACAGCTACGCCGTGCTGCCGCCGGGCACCGACACCAAGTCCATGCCGCCCTACTGGGTTCCGCTGACCACTCCCGTCCCGGACGCGCAGGGCCGGCCCCACTTCTCCGGCGTGCACATCTGGAACATCAAAGCCACCGGCGCGCGGCGGGCCTTCTCGGTGGAGGCCTACAAGGATGCCCCGCTCAGCAACTTCAAGTTCGACCACCTCGACATCCAGGCCGCCAGCGCGGGCTCCATCGCCGACGCCAAGGACTGGAGCTTCGCCGATATCAAGCTCACCATCGCCGACGGCAGCGCGGTGCGTGTCACCGACTCCACCAACGTCACGGGCCTGCCCGCCGCCGCAGCCCCAGCGCCCGCTGCTGCTCCAGCACACTAGCCGCGCTACGAGACGCCCGCGTCGATTATTCTGAGCACAGACCGGAAGATGACGCGCAAGCCAAAACTCGGCCAGAACTTCCTCGTCGATGAGGCGGCGCGACAGTCCATTGCCGACGCGCTAGGCGACATCTCCGCCCGCACGGTGATCGAGATCGGCCCGGGACATGGTGCAATTACAGCAATTCTGGCCGCGCGCTGCCGGCGGCTGATCGCCATCGAGCTCGACCCCGCGCTGGCCACCGAACTGCGCTTCCGCTTCCGCGAACAGCCGCAAGTCGAAATTCTGGAGGCGGACATTCTCGAAGTGGACCTCGCCGCGCTCATTCCTTCGGGCGTGTGCGCGGATGTAGCCGGCAATCTGCCCTACTACATTACCTCGCCGATTCTGCTGCGGCTGTTTGCGGCCGGTGCACGCGGCCTGCTGGCGCGCGCCGTGGTGATGATGCAGCGCGAGGTCGCGGAGCGGTTGAGCGCCGCGCCCGGATGCCGCGAGTACGGGCTGCTCTCCGCCACCACGCAAATGAACGCCCGCGTGGAGACTCTGTTTACGCTGCCGCCCACGGCCTTCTCGCCGCCACCGGATGTTTTTTCGACTGTGCTGCGGCTGGAGTTTGCGCCGCGCTTCGAGGAACTCGGCGTGGACGCAGCGGGCTTCGACGCCTTCCTGCGCATATGCTTCGCGCAGAAGCGGAAGACGCTGGCGAATAATCTTCGCGCCTCCAGCCACACGAGCGCGCGCGGCTATTCAACAGACGAGCTTCGCGCCGCATGGCCCGACGAAATTCCACCGCTGGCACGCGCCGAGTCACTTGCCCTGGAGCCGCTGGCCGCGCTCTACCGCGCGCTCGGTCCTCTTCGCCGAGACGCAGAATAAGTAACTCGCAGCACATTGCCGCAGCACCATTCCGGCCTAGCGCGCCTCCGCGGGAACCAGCGTAAGCAGCGCACTGGCGCGGGTGCGTACCCGCTGCATTACGTCTGGGTCGTCCGCAATCGAGCGCAACGTCGGCGCAATCGTTCCCAGCTCCAGCGCGCGGCCTTCGGCAACCTCGCGGCTGAAGCTCTCCAACTCGGCGTCCAGGCCGAGCCGGTCATAGCGATGCAGATAGTCGAGCTTCCGCCCCTCGTCCATGGTCTCGGCGATGCCCTCAAGGATGTCGGTAAGGGTCTGGACATCCTTGTTCTCCGTGTAGTTGTACTCGCAGGAGCCGATGACGCCGCCGTTCGCGACGGTGTAGGCGAGGTTCTTGTAGCCCGTATCGGCTACGTTCCTGGCCTTCGAGGCACAGTCAAAATTGAAGTGGTTCAGAACGCGAGCGATGGCCAGGACCTTTGCTGCGGTGGCGGGAGATACATGAAAGCTCTTCAGGGCAAATGGCTGCGGAGATGGCGCTGTATCGGCTGGGCCAACCGTCCTCGGCATCTCCTCGCCCCGATACTGGCCCGCGCCATTCTCCCATATCTGGAGCTGATAGAGCGGTACCGGCAGGCCGGGACGTTCGAAGCGGAACATCACGGAAGCAGGCGATCCGTCGAGTTGAATAGGCCCAACTCCTGGCCCAACTGCCGGAGACGTGGGCTTCTGCTGCTGTGTTTTCGTGGCGGCCGGGAATGCTGCTGCCATAAGAGTGACCAGCAATGCGGCCATCGAACGACTAAGTGCAGGCCTCACCGGTCCGCTCCTTGCAACAGCAGCGTCTGCGCGGTGTGGATGTGGCAGATGGCGATGGCCAGCGCGTCGGCGGCGTCGGGCGAGTCGGGCGGGGCATCGAGCGCGAGCAGGCGGGTAACCATGAACTGGACTTGCTCCTTTGCGGCGAGGCCGTAGCCGGTGACGCACGACTTGATGGAGAGCGGCGCGTACTCGGCGACCGTGAGGCCGCAGGTTGCGGCGGCCAGCATCGCCACGCCGCGCACCTGGCCCAGCTTCAGCGCGGACTTGGCGTTGGCCGAGAAGAAGACCTCCTCGATCGCTACGCAGTCCGGCGCGTGCAGCTTCATCAGGCCGGTCAGCTCTTCATAGACCTGCGCCAGGCGCAGCGGCGTCTTCTCTTTCTTGTTGAGGCGGATGGTCCCCGCGGCAACATGCACCAGCCGCGGCGCGCGCGCTGCGTGGTCCATCTCCACCACGCCGTAGCCGGTGAACTCCGTCCCGCAATCGATGCCAAACGCCCGCATGACGAAAGTCTAAACCTTGCCGCTCGTCCGTGTGGATGAACAAGCAATCCAATCACTCACGAAACAGAATCATCCGGTTGCAATGGATAAAATCGCGTCGCAATAGCAGTAGCGACTTTTTCTGTCATGACATCATGAATGAACTTTTGTTTAGCAACTAGATATATACATGGCAATCCGGACTCATCGTAAATTTCTAGCTTTGCCAGAAAATCGCTGAAGTCGCCGCCTAAATCAACGTACACAGGACAGGTAGCATCCAGCCAAGTGCGCCTAGGTCTAACCCAGTCGTATTGATGATGTCCTCTGTATGCCTTATCGACTTCCGCCTCGATCTCGCGTATGCCGTGAAGCCGTACCATTCTATCGTTCGGCCCTCTCTCAGACAATCGCCAAAACATCCCATGTGCCGCCCCCTTCTTTTCGCGTGTTGCATTGAACCACCTGATATCCTTGGTCAATTCTGATGCTGGATGCGGTAATTGATGATAGATGTCAAAGTTTTTGCGAAACTCACTGCCGTCAACCACCCATACAAGATTTTTGTAAAACGATTCACGAGACAGGCGCTCCTCGTCACTCATCTGAGAATGCTGAAACTCAATCACAATACCAGTCGGAGTAACTAGGTCGGCTCGGTGAATCTCGCCGTCAGATGCGGTGTATGAAATCTCGCGGCATTCCTCGGGAAATAAGTTCTTCCAATCACGGTGCCAATTAGTTTCGTTTTCCCACCAAGGGTCACAATCCTTGCGGGTTGCATGTGCCCAATGGTGTATGACGCGGGGTCCACATTTTGCTATGGTCGCTGAACCGCATATTGGACATACCCCTCGCCCACCTGGAAAGGCTTCACGACGTTCAGTACCTATCTGTGCATATTGCATACTGAAACCTCGTGTCAGGTTTTACTATGCTCGGTGATAGTTATCCCAAGGGATTCAAGGCTACTTGCTGATGCCTTCGAGGGGGGAGCTGGCGGTGGCGTAGAGGCGCTTCGCCATGCGGCCGGCAAGAAACGCCTGGCGGCCGGCGAGGACTCCGTGCCGCATGGCTTCGGCCATGAGGATGGGGTCCTTTGCCTCGGCCAGCGCGGTGTTCATTAGGACACCGTCGAAGCCGAGTTCCATGGCCAGCGTCGCGTCTGAGGCGGTGCCTACGCCCGCGTCCACGATCAGCGGGACCTCGGTGATGAGTTCGCGCAGGATGCGCAGGTTGGCGGTGTTCTGCAGGCCGAGGCCGCTGCCGATGGGCGCGCCGAGAGGCATGACGGCTGCCGCGCCGGCGTCGATGAGGCGGCGCGCGAAGACGATGTCGTCGGAGGTGTAGGGCAGCACGGTGAAGCCCTCCTTGACCAGGACGCGCGTGGCCTCCAGCGTGGCCTGAATGTCGGGGTAGAGCGTGGCCTTGTCGCCGATGACCTCGATCTTGACCCAGTCGGAGAGGCCGACCTCGCGACCCAGGCGCGCCATGCGGATGGCCTCGTCGGCGGAGAAGCAGCCGGCGGTGTTGGGCAGAAGGAAGAAACGCTTGGGATCGATGAAGTCGAGCAGCGACTCGCTGCTGCGGTCGAGGTTGACGCGGCGCACGGCGACGGTGACCATCTCCGCGCCGGAGGCCTCGATGGCGGCGCGCGTCTCGGGGCCGTCCTTGTACTTCCCTGTTCCAACGATGAGACGAGACTTGAAGGCGCGACCTGCGATGACGAGAGGTTCCATAGATGCAGTTTACTAGGTTTGAGGTCTGAGGTTCGAGGTGCGGAGATGAAGCGCGATTATTCGGCAGAAAGAGATGATGGCCCGCGGCTTAAGCACAAAGCCCGCACCGGTGGGGCGCGGGCTCTGCGGCGGTGATCTGTTGAGATTGACCTGAGGCGTCCTTGCCCGGACGGCCCTCGGCGCAGGATTGCGGAATCGCCGAACTACATTCACAGCCAAGAGCAGGACGCTCTAAGCCCCAGTCACCTCACGTAGCGTTTTGCAACTATTGCAATCAATTTTCATAGGCTGGACCATCCTCCTTTCCCGTGTAGGGAGAATGTACGCGGTGGTCCGACTGAAAAGCAAGGTCGGTGTTCCGCCGCGGTCAACCCCGGTCCGCTCCGCAAACACCTACTCATCGCAGATAGCGATGAATGGGGAGGCCAGATTGTGGAGCTTTATTTGAGATAGGCGCGGACAAGGTCGATCAGGTCCTCGGCCAACTCGTAGGGCTGGGCTGAGGTCTTGTCGGATGCGAGCAGGTGCAGGCGGATGTGGTCTTCCAGCACCTCGGCCATCAGGCTATTGATGCCTCCGCGCACATTGGCCAGCAGCATGAGGATGTCCGCGCAGTCGTCGCCGGTGGTCAGGGAGCGCTCGATGGAGTCAACCTGACCGCGGATGCGCTTGATGCGTGCGATGAGCTTCTGTTTTTCTTTATCGAGATGCGGCATATTGTCCTTGACTATACCCTAGGGGGATATGATACAACAATCAAGACGGGGAAGCTTGCCCGCCGGAGAAATAAAAACTATATGAGCAATGAATCCGCACAAGGGCCTCCAAGTAATGGAAGCTCTTCCTTGTGTTGCGAAGAGCGCGCAGACGACCGCCTATAGCCCGGCCATAGACGATTCTCTCACCGCTCATCCAGCATTTCGACCTGTGATTTGAGCGCGTGAGCCAGCAACAGAAAGTCCGACTCACCCCTCCTGAACCGATGATCCGTGCAACCTGACTTGATCTGCGCCTGTGCGCTGGGTCTGGTTGCGACTGTACGGACCGCCAAAGGAGGAACCATGTTCAACAACATCCTCACTCTGCAGAAGCCCCTCCGGCTGACCTGTTCCTGGGTCCGCACCGGCAATCTACGGAATCCGCTCGCGTGTGTCTGGGTGAAGGCCAGCGCACGAAACAATGGCAAAGTCGCGTCCTCCGCGAACGATGAATCGGGAAGAATGGCCCTATGCGCGTAAGAGAATTCGGATTCATGGAAGACGACCACGGCGATTCCCGCATGAACGTTTGCACCCCATTCACACAACACGGTCAGAATC
>JBEKWE010000020.1:0-25604 GCA_049513335.1 Acidobacteriaceae bacterium
CCCATCGGCCGCAGCGGGATGCGCGCCACCGGCTCCGCGTCGCGCGCCCACGCCGCGCCCGCCGCCAGCACCATCCACGCCGCCAGCATCGTTGCCCTTCGCATCGTGAACCTACTCTTTCACACCCACGCCAGCTCCGCCAATCGCCTCTCCTTATCGCTCATCGCTCACGGCTCATCGCTCATGGCCGAATCGCAATAACCCTCCACCTCCATCCCACGGAGCGATAATTGACTCTGTTTCGCGTTCACACTATGAACGCGCCATATACAATCTTCGCACCACCGAATTCTGTACCCGCATGGAGAGCCCGCATGACCGAAACACGCAATCGCCTCGCCTCGATATTTCCCACCCCCGCCCCCACGCTGATCGCAATCGCAGCTCTCGCCTGCTTCGCTCTCACACCTGCTGCGCTCGCCCAGCAACCCGCGCCCGCGCCCGCGCAGCCTGCGGCGCCAGCCGCAGCTCCCGCGCCGCGCCCGCCTGAGAAGCCCCTCCCCAGCCTCGATCTCTCCTCTATGGACCTCACCGCCGACCCCTGCGCCGACATGTACCGCTACGCCTGCGGCAACTTCAACGCCAACCACCCCATCCCCGCCGACCAGCCCGACGTCGATCCCTTCTACGTCCTCTACAACGTCAACTCGCAGGAATTGAACGCCATCCTCACTAAGGCCGCCGTCCCCAACCCCGCCCGCACCCCCGACCAGCAGAAGATCGGCGACTACTTCAGCGCCTGCACCAACACCTCCGCCATCGACGCTGCCGGCCTCGCCCCCATCCAGCCCCTGCTCGACGAGATCGCCGCCCTCGGCAACAACAACGGCCTCATCAACCGCGCCCAGCTCGCCGCCCTCATCGGCCAGCTCCAGCGCATCGACGTCGACGCCTTCTTCGGCTACGGCGAGCAGCAGGACTTCAAGGACGCCTCCAAGCAGATCGCCTTCATCCAGCAGGGCGGCCTCGGCCTGCCCGAGAAGGACTACTACCTGCGCACCGGTGATAAGGACGCCCAAATCCGCGCCCAGTACCTCGCTCACGTCGCCAAAATGCTCACCCTCGCCGGCACTCCATCCGACCAGGCCGACAAGGACGCCGCCAACATCATGACCCTCGAGACCGCCCTCGCCAAGGCATCCCTCGGCGTCGTCGACATGCGCGATCCCGAGAAGACCTATCACCTCCAGCCCATCGCCACCCTCCAGGCCAGCCTGCCCGGCTTCAATCTCGCCCCGTTCCAGGACGCCATCCACTCCCCCCGCGTCATCGAGATCAACAACGCCACCCCCGACTTTTGGCTTGCTCTGACGAATCAGCTCCACACCGCCGGCGTCGCCACCCTCCAGGCCTATCTCCGCTACCACCTCCTCACCACCGTCGCGCGCAACCTTCCCCACCCCTTCGACGACGAGAACTTCCACTTCTACGGCACCATCCTGCGCGGCCAGCCCCAGCAGCAGCCCCGCTGGAAGCGCTGCTCCAACGCCGTCAACACCGCCATCGGAGAGGCCGTCGGCAAGGTCTACGTCGATCAGTACTTCGCCGGAGACAGCAAGGCCAGGATGCTCACCATGGTCCATGACATCGAGTCCGCCATGGGCCGCGACATCGACCAGCTCGACTGGATGTCGCCCGCCACCAAGGCGCGCGCCAGGGAAAAACTCGCCGCCGTCGCCAACAAGATCGGCTACCCCGACAAGTGGCGCGACTACTCCAAACTCACCATCGCGCCCAACGACGCCGCCGGAAACCAGATGCGCGCAGACGCCTTCGAGAACGACCGCCAGCTCAACAAGATCGGCAAGCCCGTCGACCACCAGGAGTGGGGCATGACGCCGCCCACCGTCAACGCCTACTACGACGACAGCATGAACGACATCAACTTCCCTGCCGGAATCCTGCAGCCGCCCATGTACGACCGCACCCAGGATGACGCCGTCAACTACGGCCATATCGGCGCCGTCATCGGCCACGAGCTCACCCACGGATTCGACGACGAGGGCCGCAAGTTCGACGCCCACGGCAACCTCGATGACTGGTGGACCTCGGCAGACCTCAAGAACTTCACCGCCCGCACCGACTGCCTCGCCGATGAGTACAGCTCCTTCACCGCAGTCGAGGAGAAGAATCCCGCCGACAACGTCAAGGTCAACGGCAAGCTCACCCTGGGCGAGAACACGGCAGACAACGGTGGCCTCCTGCTCGCCTTCATGGCCTACATGCAGCGCGCCAGGGACAACCACATCAACCTCGCCGCCAAGCGCGACGGCTTCACCGCCCCGCAGCGCTTCTACATCGCCTTCGCCCAGAACTGGTGCCAGAACGCCCGCCCCGAGGCCGTCCGCGAGCAGGTCCTGCAGGACCCCCACTCCCCCGACCGCTTCCGCGTCAACGGAGTCATCGTCAACCAGCCCGGCTTCGCTCCCGCCTTCGGATGCAAGCCAGGCGCACCCATGGCCCCCGTCAAATCCTGCCGCATCTGGTAGTCAGATAAACCATTCACAACCAATCGGGGTGCCCCACTCATGCGCAGTCTCACCGCGCATGGGTGGGGTCAGGGTGCCGGGTGCCCCATCTTCCAGTGAGCCGGGTGCCCCATCCTCGACGCGCAGTCTCATCGCGCGGCAGGCCGGGGTCCCCGGCGAGCGCTCTATGCTCGCTGGGGTGGAGCGTGGGGTATCGTTCGCGCTAGCGAACGACCCCCCATTGGCCCTTGCCGTTGAATGTTCTTGCTGTCATCCTGAGCGAAGCCTCCCGCAGCTTTATCGCGGGAGGCTGAGTCGAAGGGCCCCTGTATTTTTTGTCATTCCCGAAGGGAATCTCCTTCCACACCTCGAACCTCGAACCTTGTACCTCGAACCCGCATCCCGTGCTAACCTCATCCCCAATGGCCCCGCAGCAGAATCCCGTTCTCAACCGGCTCTTCTACGGAGACAACCTCGCCGTCCTCCGCGACCACATCTTCACCGACGACCCCAGCGACTAGCGCGGATTCCGCACCGCTATTGCGGTTGCCGTTGCGGGCCAACGGCCCGCGCGAAGTTAGCCTGGGGCGAAGCCCCAGAACTCGGGCAAGTGAGAATCGGCGGGCTGTAGGCCCGCGCTAAAACTACACGGTGCCGAACGGCCCCGCGCCCCAAAAACCTTGTCAAGAAAAATCGCGCAACCCACTCCATCCAATCAAGATAAACTGACAAACTACTCTCCCCAATCAGTTACAATTAAATAGGGGGCTATCGATTCTGCCGGTCGGGCAGAGAATGACCGATACTACAGAAGCGCATTATTATGATATGGTTACAACCTAAGCATCATCGAATCAGGACGTTACATCGAAAATCACGGCCTGGTTCTGACCTGGTACACCCAAGTCATGACCTAACTTGTTATTTATGAAGACTTTAGACTTTTTTCGCCCCAAGAGAACCATGTAAGTTTACTAATTAGTTAATACGAGACCGTCTGCTCCTGCTACCGTTATGCCTCAACCGACCAAAAATCGCGCTCTCGGCTTCGCATCCTGCGCCCTCGCCAGCTCGCTGTGGGGCTGCGGCTTCTTCTTCGGCAAGATCGCTCTGGCCGAGATGAACGTCGGCGCCATGGTCCTCTACCGCTTCCTCTTCGCCACCCTCGCGCTTACGCCCTTGCTCCTTCTCCACTGGCCCCGCTTCACCCGCGCCGATTGGGGCCTTCTGCTGCTCGCCTCCTTCCTTGGAATCCCCCTCCAGTTCCTCCTCCAGTTCTCCGGCCTCGCGCTCACCACCGTCTCCCACGCCTCGCTGATGGTTGGCACAATGCCGGTCATTCTGGCCGCCGGGGCCACCCTCTTCGCCCACGAGCGCATGGACCGGCCCGGCTGGCTTGCTCTCGCCATCTCCACCCTCGGGGCCACATTGATTGCCTTCGGAGCCAGGGAAACAGCCGCGCGCCACGCCACTGGAGCAACCGGCCCCACCCTCGCCGGAGACCTCCTCGTCGTCCTCTCACTGGTTGTCGCCCTCGCCTGGATCCTCCTCAACAAGCGCCTCATGCAGCGCCACAGCGCCATCACCGTCACCGCCTATGGCATCGCCGCCGGAACCGCAATGCTCCTCGTTTGCGTCCCCCTCCTCTATCAACACCCCTTCGGCCCGCCGCACCTCTCAGCCATCTCGCTGAAGGCCTGGCTCGCGCTTGCCGCCAGCGGACTGCTCTGCACCGCATCCACCACCCTGCTCTGGAACTGGGGCCTCACCCAGGTCCCCGCATCGCAGGCCGGCGTCCTGCTCAACATGGAGCCCCTCATCGGCTCGCTGCTCGGCGTCTTCCTGCTCGGCGAGAGCCTCGGCCCCAGCGCCCGCACCGGCGGCGCCCTCATCCTCGCCGCCGCCCTCATTATTACTACCGGTTCGCGCACCCGCCGCCGCGAACAGCTCCCCCTCACATGACAGCACAAGGTTCGAGGTTCAAGAAACTAGGTTCAAAGGAGGAGGTTTAGTTTTGCAATAGAGAAATATAAACTGTCGTTCTGGTCCGGAACTCGGCAAAGAGGAAGAAACCCCTTATTTCGTCGGCGCGAAGAAGTACGACCTTATCTTGGGAATGATCTGGCCGCGAATGGTGCTCCGGAACACCAGCCCGATTGCGATAAAGAAGATTGGAAGGACAGCGATGATCTGAAGAAAAAATACCGTGAGATGGCGCGCAGGATAGCGGGCATTCACCGCGTATGTGGCTATGGCGAATGGAATCGAGGACAAATAAACCGGCGCCCACACCTTCCACACAACTTCAGAGTAACTCAGTCCTACCAGCTTGGAGATATAGTTTGGCCACAATACTAGATGCACGATTAAGCTGGGAACCATGGTTCCGATGGCTACTCCATAGATCCCATACCAGTGGACCAGGACAATGCTCAGAGCCAGATTGGTGACGCCTTCCCCAATCGCCCATAGCGCGCTCATCTTATGTTTTTCCACCCCGAAGGCGACCGCTTGCGCGGTTCGATTGGCGAACGCAAACAGAAGTGCCGAACAGAGAATAATAAGGACGGTTCCTGAGCTGTGTGAGTACTGCGGCCCCATCCAGAGGCCAATGAAACTGCGGCCGCGGACCATCAGGGTGATCAGGATTGGCAATGAGACCGCGAGCGTGGCGCGGGTCCCGTTCTTGTAGAGCATCAACAGGCTATTGGTATCGCCTGCGGCCTCGTAAGTGCTTGCGGCGGGAACGAACGTTGCGCCCATCGAATTGATTGCCTGGCTTGTATAGCTGCACAGTGAGTTGGCAATTGCGTAGTAGGTCACTGCCGTAACCGAAACAAATGCACCGACGACAATAGTGTCGGTCTGGTAGATCAACTGGATCGCGATCGTCGTCAGAAAGGCATAGGAACTATAAGTCCAGATTCGCTTCAGCGTCTCTCTCTTCGGCTTGTTCAGCAGGATTTGCAGTTGAGGATAAAGCCTGTGCGCAACCCACACCAGAAGGGAGTTGTAAATCAATACCGCAATCAGCTCGCAGACGGCAATTGCAACAATGCCGTGCCCCGTGCGCAACACGGCCACCACTCCAATCACACGCACTGCCGTTTGCACCGTACTCAGGATAATCTGCAGGTCATAACGGTTGAGCGCCGACAGCACGCCTGCAACTACGCCGACCGACATCGTAATCGCTGTCGTCACACCAATGAGGAAGACGGCTTCTCTGGCATCGCTCGCTAGTTCAGTTGGGACCTTGTGGAACAGGAGCGGAAATACCGCTGCCAGTCCTGCGCTCAGCACAAGGATGAGAGCGCTGATCTGTAATCGGACCCACAGGGCGGCCGAGATTGCTTCCGACGCGCCCTGATGATCGTTCTGGGTGTGCCCCTTGGAGACAAACCGCAGGACCGCGCTTTGCATCCCTAGGTCGAGCAGGCCAAGGTAGGCCATGACTCCAACTGCCAGCACCCAGACGCCATAGGCAACATTTCCCAGGCGATGGATGATAAATGGAAACAGGAAGAAGCTGACTGCCAAATTGGAGATCGTTCCAAACCAATTAAACAGCACGTTCCGCGCGATGTGTCGTACTCGCAGCTCCAAGCCGGAACTCCTTCTTGCCATCATCCAATCGTGGCGGAGACATCTCGACTTTACTGGCTTTCAAAGGCCCAGGCAATCCCCTGAGCGCATAATCGATGGTAGCAGCGGCCCGATCCAGCACTGCAAAGGATGGCATCCGGCATCAGTTTCATTGCTTGTCCTCACAGCAACGCTTTCGCTGCACGTCTGGGTAAAAGCGCCTCCTTCCCCAGCAGGCGGATGACGTATCATCAGGGAAAGCAGCGCTCGTCGAAACCCGGGCCTCCTGCAAGCCTGCATCAGGAGCTTGTGAACAATGGCTCACAGCACGGCGTTGTCCAGCCTGCGCGCAGCAGTCGCCCGCTTCCCAACAACTGGAGCACTGCTGCTTCCCGCCAATGCGATACCGCTCTACCGGAGCGCACCATGAAGCTGCTCTTCTGGCTCTGCCTCATACTGGTGGCCTATGCATACTTCGGCTATGCCATTTGGCTGCGGCTTCAGGTTCGGCTGCACAGGCGCCCCATCCTCCAGAGGCCGATCCTGCCCGAAGTGTCTGTTATCATCGCTGTCCACAATGAGGAAGCGAACCTGCCTGCCAAATTGGAGAACCTGCGCCATCTGAATTACCCGCAGAATCGGCTTCAGATCGTCATCGTCTCTGATGGATCCACCGATCGCACGGCCGGCATTCTGCGTGAGCAGGGTCCCAGCATCTCGCTCGTCATTCTCGACCAGGCGAATGGCAAGGCCTGCGCCCTGAACGAGGCGGTTAAGCACGCCGCAGGCGAGATCCTCATCTTTCAGGATGCGCGCCAGTTGGTCGATCCGGACGCAATCTCCGAACTCGTCTCCTGCTTCGCCGATGCGGCCGTCGGCGCCGTAAGCGGGGAGTTGTTGCTAGAAACCAGCGCTCCCTCCTCCGATGCTCTCGGCATCTATTGGAAGATCGAAAAATTAGTGCGCAGGCTCGAATCTGAGTCGGGTTCCGTCGTCGGAGTAACTGGGGCCCTCTACGCAATCCGCCGTGAACTCTATACCGAGATCCCGCCAGGGACGATTCTCGATGACGTCTTTGTTCCCATGCATGTTGCCCGCATGGGAAAACGTGTTGTGTTTCAGCCCACAGCAATAGCGCGCGATCAACTCTTCAGCGAAAAAGGGAAAGAGTTTTCGCGCAAGGTCCGCACCCTGACGGGCAATTACCAGTTGCTTCAGTTGGCGCCATGGCTGCTTACGCCGGTCAACCCTCTGCTCTTCCGCCTCATCAGCCATAAGCTCCTGCGACTCCTCGCGCCGCTGCTGCTGGTCCTGATGCTGGTGGCCTCCGCAATGTCCAGCGGGCCATTCTATCGATCCATCTTCTGGCTCCAGGTCCTCTTCTATGCTTTAGCCGCGGTCGGAACCCTGGGCCCCTCCACGAAACAGTTTAAGCCGGTCGCTATCGCCAATACATTTGTTATGCTCAACGCTGCAGCGGCACTTGCGTTTTACAATTTTGTTGCAGGGCGTAACAGAGTTTGGGCCTAGTAAACTAGGCCAGCCTGCGGCGGGTCTATCTGCATTCGCTCGCAGACTTACGAGGATCGCATGCTTGGAACAGGCATTGGACACTTCATCCCGCTGGCCGCCTACCTGGGGTTTTGGATCATGTGCCTCGTCTCGTTAGGCGGAAGGCCTCTTTTCGGCCTTTACTATATGCTCCCATTCCTCCCCTATCGAACGTTGCGCGACCACTTTATCGACTATCCGCTGGGCTCTAATATGATGACGATCCTGGTCCTGTCAGTCATCATTGGAGCTCTCATCCACGGCAAGCGCCTTCCTAAATCCAAGCTCTACCTCATCTGGTTGGTCTTTGCAGTCTATCTCTACCTTTCGATGTGGATCGGCGTGGCGCTTGCGAATGCCCCCGCGCCGCTTTGGCTCTCAGACATCAACTTCGTTACTTGGAAAGACTACATGGTCATTCCTCTGGTCTTCGTAGCGGCAGGTTTAGTCATCGAAGACCGAAAAGCGATTCGGACCGTCGTCCTCATTACGGCCATCTCCCTCTTGTTCATCGATAGAAGTTGCATTCTGGAGAGCATGACCAGGACCTGGACAACTTTCGACGAGGAAAAACGCGGTGGCGGGCCACTCGCCTACGGCTCAAACCAGACAGCCGCATTCCTGGCGCAGTTCGCAATGTTTTTCTGGGGATTCGCACAATTTGTAAAACAAAAAAAAATCAAACTGTTCGGCTACCTGCTGGTGGCGGCCACGCTGTTTGCAACCATGTACACGTTCTCCCGCGGAGGGTATCTCGCGGTACTATGCGGCGTTTTTGTCCTTGGCCTTCTGAAGGACAGAAAGCTTCTTCTGATTCTTGGGGTCTTCCTGCTGACCTGGCAGACGGTCGTCCCTGCTCCCGTCCGCGAGCGGGTCACAATGACCAAGGACTCCAATGGACAACTCGAGGCCTCGGCTCAGGAGCGGGTCGACCTATGGCAGAACGCGGAAAAGTCGATCCTCCACAGTCCAATTGTCGGAACTGGCTTCGCAACCTTCCAGATGGGAGAGCATGTTGGCGACCTGAAAGATACTCACAACTGGTATGTCAAGGTCTTGGTGGAGACTGGAATAATCGGTTTCATCATCGCCATCATTCTGCTTCAGCAATTGCTGGCAACGTCCTATCGCCTCTTCAAACGCGCAACCGACCCGCTCTACCAAGGCCTGGGCCTGGGCCTTCTTTTGGCAACCTGCGCATGCATTGTTGCAAACTGTTTCGGCGACCGCTGGACCTATCTTGAAATCACCGGGCTCCTTTGGGTGCTCGCCGGAGCTGCAATTCGCGCAACGCATCTCACGGAATCGGAACCCATCGCAGTACCGGCAGAAGTTGATTCCACCAACACGATCAACCCATACATTGCTTATCGTTAAGAATCTCTCCGCATTTCTCCATGCTTCTATCTGCGTCCACGCAACTTGTTAGCTGGGAAGTTACTCCATGAGCAGGATCACCGCATTGCCGCTGGAAGGCCCGGGCCGCAGGCAGGCGGCGCACTCCGCATTGCCTCATGTCCTGCTTGTGCTCGATCAGTTTCCCAAGACCCTTGGCGGCGGAGAGCGGACCGTCCGGAAGCTCGCGGCCCTTCTGCCGCAGTATGGATATCGCGCCTCGATCCTGACCTTTTACGCTCACCCACAAAGTGACGCCCTCAAGTCGCCCCCGTGTCCCATCTACCTGCTGCCCATGCAGCGCACCTACGGCCTTACAGCGCTTCTGGCCGCTCTGGATCTGAGAACCTTTCTGCGCCAGCAACAAGTCCAGATCGTCCAAACATTTTTCGAGAGTTCCGATCTCTGGGCTGGACTGGTAACAAAAACAATGTCTTCCGCCAAGCTGATCTGGAGCCGCAGAGATATGGGAATTCTCCGGTCCCGCAAACACCGTCTCGCCTATCGCCTCATGGCCGGCGCTCCCGATGCGGTCTTCGCCGTCTCGGAACAGGTTCGCCGGTATTCGATCGAGGTGGATCGAATCGATCCCGCGCGCGTCCAGACCATCTACAGCGGCCTCGACCTCTCCGATTGGAATTCCGCCTCCAGACCTGCGAAAACTTCGGAGGAAATCCGAATCACCACGGTAGGAAATATCCGCCGGGTGAAGGGCCACGACGTCTTCATCAAGGCAGCCGCAACGATCCTGCCGCGCTTTCCCAACGTCTCATTCAGCATCGCAGGCGATGTGTTGGAGCCCGAGTACTTTGCGGAACTACAAACCCTGGTCCGCGATCTCAACCTCTCCGATCACTTTTATTTTGCCAGCGGCGTCGCAGACCTGCACCAACATCTTTCTACATCGGACATCTTCGTCCTGCCCTCTCGCAGCGAAGGTTTTTCCAATGCCATTCTTGAAGCCATGGCTGCCTCTCTTCCGGTCGTTGCCACCGACGTCGGAGGAAATTCGGAAGCTGTGAAAGATGGAGTCAGCGGCTTCCTCGTCCCTCCGGACGATCCTGCGGCGCTTGCGGCAGCCATCGCCCGACTGCTCTCCGACCCGTCTACGGCAAAGGCCATGGGCGCAGCCGGAAGGGCCTTTGCCGCTGAAAACTTCACCACCGAAATCATGATGACTCGCATCGCGAGTGCCTACGAGAAGCTGCTCTCCGCAAAGTGACCCGCCCAATCGCTCTTGGTCGGCCCGCAAGGCGGCAATGCCTGTGCCATGTGTCCAGTGCGCTATGCTTTCGCCCCTGAAGCACCTTCCAGAGTTGCAATCACCTTCCGGGCGCTCCTGACATAAAAGCCGTTGGAGAAGCGATGCGGCCCGATGAAGTGAATGAATGACGCATCGTCATAAGGAACACCGGCGTGCGCCCAATAGGAAAGATACTTGGGAAACTCCAGCACATGCGCGTCCCCTGAGTTGGCGATCAGCAGGTTCGACGTCACCTGTTCGCTGCCCCACTCATCCCATTTCTCTTTCGCAATGCGCCGCATCAGGCCGGAAAACCATGCAATCTTTTCCCGGTCGATGGACCCCTTGGCAAATCCAGTGAACCCGGCGTTGCCACGCACATACTTAAGCGAAGCGCTCTCGGGCAGTTGATCGAAGGACCGCTCGCAGACCGCCTGCACCATCGGACTCAGGTTCGTTTTCGACCGCGCGCACGCACTCAGCATCGGTTCGATCGCTGGGTGCGACCCATCGCCCAGAAGGGTGAAGCTTCGATTTGCATCGATGCACTGCGCGACCTCAGCGATCGAGTGCGCGGTAAGAGTATCGGAATCGAGCTGCACGACGTAGGTGTCCTTCACCAGATCGCCGATCAGAAGAAGCCTCTCCCAACAGCTTCCCTTCGGGCAACGGTCGGGGGCGACCTCGGAGATGGCAACGATCCTCACCTCCGGCAGGTGCGCTCGCAGAGTGGCGCAATCCGATTTCGTCAGCGTTCCATCGTCCAGAATCACGACCTTCGGGTTGCATCCAAGCCGTGCGCAGAAGGACTTCACCGCCAGCAGATACATCACCACTTCGCCATGGCAAAGCATCGAGACCAGCGAAAGCCGGCCATCGCTAGGCTGCATGGGCGGTGTGCGCAGCAGGGCGCGACAGTTGAAGTCGAACCACGCGCGTCCCAAGGCCCGCTTAGCGCGATAGAACATACTGAAGACCTTTCCCTGCCCGTTGCGTTTGAACTTACTTGCATCTCTGCCGCCCGTTGGACAGCGCCGTCCCAAATGAAAAGCAGCGCGGGCCATCCGCATCCCGCCCCCTGTTCGGTCCCTGGTCTAGCTGGCGGCGGGATCGTAGTCGTCGGCGGTGATGACCTGCAGGCCGGGCGCGGCGACCGGTTGCTGGTCGATGAGGAGAATGGTGTGCGCGGAGCCGCTGGGATAGCTCATCCGGCTGCCGGTGTAGATCGGCGAGGTGGCGCTCGTGGGAATCGTCCCGGCGGGAAGGACGACGATGGAGTAGGTTCCGCTGGGCGCGTCGATGTATCCCGTGTTGCTGCCGAAGCTGAGGCCGGTGTCGACGGGCGCGACCTTGGCGAGCGCGGAGCCGCGAGGCACAAGGTAGATGTCGACCGCGCCGATGCGCGTGGCCTGGTCGAGAAAGCGCAACGCAACCTGGCCGGTTGGCGCGGCGTAGGACTGGTCCTTGAGCACCGTCATCTGCAGGCTGGCGGCGATGTTGCCGGTCAGTAGGGTGTATTGGCTTCCGGTCAGAAAATTGCCGCGAACCGTGGCGAGTTGCTGCTGCGTTCCGGCGATGGTGGCCGCCTGAGTGCTCGCTCCGGCCGCGACGGGAATGTAGGAGCTGACCGTGCCGAAGCCGATGTTGTAGAGCATGGCTGCGGAACTCTGGGGCGAGTTCTGGTAGATGTCCAGCGCGGGGGCGTCGGGCGAGACGTCGATGACGCGGACCTGCGACATGGGCTGGATTCCCGCAATGCTCTGGCAACCGGCAAGGCCTGCGGCGAGGAGCGCGAGCGCAAGGATGCGGGCGGGCCGCTCGACGAGTTGGGGCTTGGCGAGTCGCATGGCTGCGCGTTGCGGGTGCCGAGGGTCTCCTTCCGGGCACCGATCAACTCGATTGTAAACGCAGACAGGCTTGGCGGCTGCGGGTTGTGCGCTTGCCCGGCCGGTGGATGGTGTCGAGAGGTGTACCTCCTTTCCTTGGGTGAAAAAAGTCTTATAGTCTTCGATCCAGGGATGTTAAGTCTCGACTTGTCGGGTTTTGAGTCATGACTAGTCGTGACTGCCTTTGTGAAGTTCGATCCCGGATGTTGAATTTGTCTCGATTCACAATAACTCGCTCATCGCCGATGCTGCCAACAGACAGACGAAGGCCCCCTATTCAATTGTAGCAGGATGGGGAGACGAGTTTGTCCGTTTATCTCGTTTGGATAGAGTGGGTTGCGCGATTTTGCTTGACAGGGATTATGGGGGCGTGGGGGCGAGGAAAAAGCAGATCGCTCGTTCCGGCTGCGCCTTTACTCCGCCCTTGACAGTCTTACTCCTCCACTTCTGTAGCAAGCTCGTTCTTGACTTCGCGCGCCGCCATCAGGGCGGCCAAGGTTGCTAGCCGCCGCCTTTTTGAGCGTTCGAACTCCGTTGATGGTTCCGTTTGGTCTAGTCCGGCGGAGGGATAGCTGTCTTTGTCTTCGGCTGAAATCTGATCGCGGTGTAGGAGAAGCGAGTGTGCCGCCAGCCAGACTTTGTAGCGCCTTACGAATGACTGTCCAACTGCTTCGCTTTGGCTGTGGAGCTTTTCAAATGTGCTTGCGAACTTTGGAAAAACCGATGAGTAGTATATCGTCAGCACGCCTTCTTGCATCTCGGCTTCCGATGCTGTCTTTGAGATGTCTTCACTCCACCCTAGTGAATCCCACTTGGGATCTTCGGGGCCGTCCACCGCGACGACTTCAAACTGCGGCAATGTCAACGTCTTGCCCGAACTAGTGGGCTTGGGCTTTGGTACGATCTCTGTCTTTCTCTTATCACTCAGGGCGGCTAGGCCGCTCCGCATAATCTCTACCTTGATTTCTCCCGTGGAGGTGATAACTGCATGTTCGCTTGCCTCGACGAGGACTCTCATACGCCCCCCGACAAGCTCGGTCGATCCCTTGGACAGGAGGCCGTGGTGAAGGATGAGATTTATGCGGGATTTGTCCGGGTCTTTTGAGTAGTACGTCTTATTTGCATCCGTCTCCAGGCGAAGGTATCGCCGCTCGCCTGGATAAAAGGTGATGGGCCTTTCAGCGTCCCAAACGAACCTTACAAAGCTCGGTGGTTCCTGGATTGGAATGGGTTCTGGAATTGGTCGCCGAGTCGGATGGTTTACGCGGGGATTTGTGCCCTGATTCCCGGAGCCCAATCCGTTTGATTGAACGCCTGTGATCTCCATTCCTTGCATAAGCAGTAGTTTTGCGACCTCTCCTCGCATCTGCTGTAATGCGTTCTCGTCTTTGTCTTCTGTTCCCTGCCTGCGGGCTTCATCGTTCAGGCGTCGAAGTTCATCATCTGATTGCAACGCTCGAAGAAGTTCCTTGAGGATTAGTTCGCGAATTTGGACATCACGTCCCCCCTCACGATTCGAGACGAACATCTGCCGTTTTGCCGCCCCACTTAGCGAGTTGCAGTCGATATGGCAGATCAGGCGTTGGGATAGGAATGGCAGTTGTGCTGTCTTGCGAAGGGTTGTCTGCGTGAACTCGCCATGGTTCTGGCCGTTCAGCGTTAACACGATTGGTTTTGACGGGTTCACAAATGCAGCACTCGGTTTGGTTCCCGATTTTTCTGCTGCTGCGAGGACCCAGTACTCAATTCCTATTGATCCAAAATCACCGAGCGACACGTGAAACATTGGCATCTTGTGGGATAGTTCCGGTCCTTTTCCCGGATCTCCCTCGTCCACCGCACCGTTGAGCGCATTCCTGGATCCCTTAATAACTCGCCGCCATCCATGCACATCGTTGTTGAGCCAGATAGGCATGGCTGGGTCGAACAGGTTCGTATTGAGTCCTCCATATACGCTATTTGGGCCGAGAGGTGAGATGTAACTGCTCAGATCGAATCCGATATGCCTTACTACTGTTCCAGTGGGAAAATCGTCCTGACTGAGTGCAACCTCCAGAACGTTTTCCCCTTCGTTCGTAAAATAGACGTAGTGTCCGATCTTATATTTCTCCGGATTTAGTGGGTCGTACTTCACAACTGTGAAACCAACATTGCTTGTTATTTCCCGGCTGGCCACAATCGCGTACTTGCAAAAGGCTAGAGTACTAGATCCTCCCTGACCGTATGCGCCCGCCAGATAGAATTGTTCTAATTTGTTGCTTTCGTTCAGCGAGAGGATCGTTGACTTCATTTTGATGGGTGCTATTCCGATCCCATTGTCACGAACCTCAAGAACTCTAGCATCTTTGCCACCCCCGGGTGCAAGGGTCACCTGCACTCGGTTTGCGAGTGATCGTCTGTTAGCTGGACTCATGGCGGCTAGTCCCGCTTCGGGTACCCCGAGCCAACTCTTTGCGGCTTCGAAAGGGCTTCGGCAATCCGGGATTCCGTTGTGTATGTCGTGCTCGTGCTCTAATACCGCGTCAATAGCGTTCGTGACGCGTTCTACTGCCGATCGCACCGGATCGGAGGCGACTTCGATGGTTCCCTGGTTGTTTGAACGGCCCAGCGGGAGCCAACGGATGGATGTTGTTTTCTCGTAGTCAGCCAGAGCCGAGTCAACCTGTGACGCGGCGTCCGCCTTGAGAAGTACTTGGCACAATTCTATCGCTGTCATTTGGTGCCTTCCTCGCAGTCATAAAACGACCCCTTGATCCCAGTGCGTAGTCTTCTCTTGCTTCTATCGAGATCCATTTGCGCCCGAGCATTGCTGCGATAGCGCCTGTTGTGTTGCTGCCTGCGAATGGATCAAAGACTAGATGGCCTTCAGATGTCAGGAATTTTATAAAGAAGTCCGGCAGCTCAGGTTGCATGCGAGCTGGGTGAGGCTTGATTTCGTTCAGTCGGCAGTACTCTTGGTATGTATCTGTCGCCCTCGTGTTCGAAAAGGTGAGGACGTTGGACGGTATTGCTCCGGCATTGTTCGTTAGGAAAGATGTTTTTCCGATGTGGTGTTCCGACGGTCTTTTGCCCGAATTGTATTTTTTTGTGGCGAGCAACTTTGCCATCGAATGGCTGTACGGGCGGAGCACGCATCGGTTGTCAGCGAACGGGCGTTCGTTCAGGGACATCCACCAGACATGCGTAAACGAATCCGTGACTCGGATCCGTTCGATGTTCACCCACTGGGCTGGGCCGGGGAGACGAGCCGGATTGTGGCAGACGAATTCTTGTATTAGGTTCAGATTGCCGCGTTGCTTGAATCGCAGGAGTGCTTCGACCGCGAGCGTTGACATAGTCGGGCTGCGTTCACGCCACCCGTTTCCGATCTCTAGGACAATTGAGCCCGCCGGAGTTAGTAGCTTCGCTAGCTCGGGTGCTAGTGCGCTGAGCCACTCAACGTACGCTTCACCATCTAGGTTCCCATACGCCTTTTTTCTGTTAAGCGGAAACGGGGGCGAGGTGAAGATCAGATTCACCTTTCCGACCAGTCGCTCCGCATTCTTCGATGCGAGGAAGTCCTCACACTTGGTGCAATAAAGACGACCGCCCCTTTCCCGGTATAGGAAGGGCAATCGGACGCGTGGCGCAACGCTCGGCTTCGCGATCTTGGGATTAGGCATGAGGTTACTGCAACAATGTACCACTCTCGGGTTGCGGTTTTGGAGACTTCGGGACGGATGACGACGGGTTGGCGGGTGGGGGCTATGCGGGGTCGAGGGTGCGGTTGACGTAGCCGATGGAGCCTTCGCTGGAGACGACCTTGCCGGGGTTGCCGAGGACGACGGCCATGGGGGGCACGTCGAAGTTGACGTAGGCCCCGGGGGCGATGAGCGCGTCGTGGCCGATGGTGATGTTGCCGACGAGGACGGCATGAGCGCCGACCCAGACGCGGTCTTCCAGCGTGGGCGCGCCGGTGCGCGGGCCTCGGCTGGCGGCGCCGATGGTGACTCCGTGCGCGATGTTGACGTTGGCGCCGAGGACCGCGTGGGGGCTGACGACCACTCCGCCGAAGTGGCCGAGGTAGAGGCCGGGACCGATACGCGCGGTGGGCGAGATGTCGAAGCCGTAGCGGAAGCGGTAGTGGTGATAGAGGACGCGGTTGAAGAGATAGGCGAAGAGGGCGAGGGAGCGTTTGCGGTCGGCGTAGTGGGCGGTGCGGCGGAGATAGAGGGTGAAGCGGAAGCCGGGTTCGTGAAGATAGGCCGACCAGAAGGCGCGCGCGCCGGTTTGCCCGCGGTAGCGGAAGAGGTCGGCGCGCAGGGTCTGCCTGAGGTTCGATTGCAATGCTGCTCCTTGTGCTGCCGGCGGATGGGACAATGGGCAGGCGAGACCAGTCTACACAAACGCGGCGGAGATTAGCGGAAGAGGTGCGGCGTGCAACATCCATCCTGCGGGCGCGTGGGCCGGTGATAGGCTGGAGCAGAAAGCGGACTTGCGCGTTGAATCGCTCTCGAAGGAACGCATGCGGCAACCTTTGCGGAGACTCTATCTTCTGTATCACGAAGTGCGGACGGGTGAGAGCCGGTACTCCTATGTCGTCGAGACGGGAGTGTTTGCGAGGCAGGTGGAGATGTTTGCGCGGCTGCGCGCGACGGAGAGCGCGGGGTTGTGGCCGGAGCTGACCTTCGACGATGGGCATATTTCCAACCTGGAGGTTGCCGCGCCGATCCTGCAATCGCAAGGGATGACGGCGCGGTTCTTTATTACGGCAGGCTGGACGGGGACGAAGACGGGCTATATGGGCTGGGCGGAGCTGCGGTCGCTGCACGGGGCGGGGCATTCGATTGGCGCGCATGGCTGGACGCACAAGCTGCTGACGCACTGCAGCGACGACGAGCTGCAGACGGAGCTGAGCAGGCCGCGACTTACTCTGGAGGACAAGCTGGGGAGTTCCATCACAACCATGTCTCTGCCCGGCGGGCGAAGCAACCGCCGCGTTCTGGCTGCGTGCGCGGCGGCGGGATACACACAGGTATATACTTCTGTCCCACGAGCCGAGCTGCTGCCGTTGGGAGCGACTGTTGGCCGGCTGAATATTCTTGGCAACATGCAGCCGGAGTGGATTGCGAGGCTGTTACAGCCGGGCAGCAGCGTTTTGTCCAGCCTGGAACGCCGGTACCGGATGAAGGAGACCGCGCAGAAACTGCTGGGAGACCGGCTGTACGAGAGGCTTTGGGCTTTGGTGAACCGCGAAGAGCCGGGAACCGATGGCGGCGGGGAAGGCGCAGAATGAAGGTCCTGCACACGATCAGCAGCGGCGGGATGTACGGCGCAGAGGCCGTGATCCTGAACCTCGCGCGCACGCTTCGGGGTGGGCCGCATGAGTGCGTGCTGGGAGTTTTTTCCAACTCCTCAAATCCGAAGATACAGCTTCATGAGAGCGCTTTGAAGGAGGGCTTTGAGTCGCACCTGATTGACTGCTGGGGGAAGGTGGATTTGGCGGCAATTGCGAGGATTCGGAGGATCGCAACTCGCACCGGCATGGATGTGGTCCACGCTCACGGTTATAAAGCGGACGTTTATTCGTACCTTGCGCTGCTGGGGATGGGTGTGCCCATGGTTTCGACCTGCCACACCTGGTATGACACGGACCCGTTCATTTCTGTCTATGGAAAGGCGGACCGCTTTGTGCTGCGGAGGTATGCGCGGGTTGTAGCGGTTTCCGATGAGGTGAGGCAGAGGCTGCTGAAGGCGGGAGTGCGCGAACAGAAGATCCGCATGGTGCGCAATGGGATCGACCTGCGGCCATTCGACGGGGCGCTTCGCTCGCATCAGAATGGTCCAACGGCGAAGAATGCCCTGGTGGTTGGCCTGGTGGGGCGGCTGGCGTGGGAGAAGGGGGTCGATGTATTTCTGCGGGCCGCGGCGGAGGTCCTGGTTGAGTTTCCGGAGACGAGGTTCGTGGTGGTTGGCGAAGGGCCGGACCAGGAGAAGCTGGAGCGGTTGATCGATGCATCGTTGATTGGCGAGAGCGTGGAACTGCTGGGGCGCCGTGAGGAGATGGCTTCGGTGTACGCATCGCTGGACGTGATGGTGTCGTCGTCGCGCCAGGAGGGGCTGCCGATGGCGGTGCTGGAGGGGATGGCGAGCGGGCTGGCGTTGGTGGCGACGGCGGTGGGCGCGGTGCCGACGGTGGTGGTGGATGGACGCACCGGAGTGCTGGTTCCCGCGGCGGACGCGGAGTTGCTGGCGGCGGGAATCAAGGACCTGTTGCGCAGTCCCGAAAAACGGAAGCGGCTGGGAGGTGCGGCGCGGCGGCTCATCGAAGAGGAATACTCCGCGGCGCGGATGACGAAGGATTATCTGCGTGTGTACGAAGAGGCGATTGCAGCGGTGAAGCGGGGCAGAGAAGGACGGTCTTCCCCGGCATCGCAAGGAAGCGGAAGCGCAGAGTGAACGCAGGTGCAAGGACGCGATCGAGGCTGTGGTTATTTTGGCTTATAGCCGCGAGGTAAAATGGAAATTCCGGCGAAAATCTGCGTGGTTGTCCCCGCCTTGAACGAAGAAGCCCACATCCAGGCATGCCTGTCCTGCCTGGAGGCACAGACCCTTCCTCGCGACCGCTTCGAGGTCGTCCTTGTCGACAACGGATCCACCGACCGGACCGTCGCTGTGGCTCGCGGATTCGAAAGCCGTCTGGCGCTGCGCATTCTGGGCCTTCCCGGCTGCACCATCTCCGAGCTTCGCAACAGCGGCGCAGCTCTGGCCAGCGGTTCCATTCTCGCCTTCCTTGACGCCGACTGCATGCCCCAATCCAACTGGCTGGAAGAAGCTCTGGTCCGGGCACAGGACAATACCCTCTGGGGCGCGCACTACCTTATCCCACGCGACGCCACCTGGGTTGGCCGGACTTGGTTCAAGTACCAGGCCACCGCGCAATCCGGCCCTGTCTCCTTCCTTCCCGCTGGCTGTCTTTTTCTCACCCGGAGCACCTTTATCGCGCTCGGCGGGTTCGATTCATCGGTCGAAACCAGCGAGGACGTCGAACTCTGTGAGCGCGCCAGGTCCCAGGGCATGAACGTCATCGCCTACCCAGCCCTCGCCCTCTACCACGAAGGCACCCCGCGAACGCTCTCCCGCTTCTACCGGCAGAACCGATGGCACGGTAAACACCTCCTGCAGGTCGTCCTGGCCAGTTTGCCCTCGACCCGCAATGTCCCGTTGCTCTCTCTCACCGTCTACACCCTGGTCATGTTCTGGGCTGCCCTCCTTGTTCCCCTCCTGGTTCTGCCCCACCACGTTGTGCTTGCCATTCTTCCGCTCATCCTGCTTCTGCTGCCGCCGTTCTTGCTGGCGCTGGGCAAGACCCTGAAGTCTCATTCGCCGCTGGACGCCCCAGCGCTATTCCTTCTCTATCTCACCTACTTTCTGGCGCGCGCTGCCTCGCTGACTCATCTCTTCTTGCGGCGACGCCGCTAAGCCCAGGCATCCATCGCCGCGCCGGGAGCAGACCTTGCGCAGCTTTGCGCGTGTACGGGCAAGGTGCGAACAATAAACTTGGACGCTCTCCTGTCTAAATAGCCCCGATGAGAATTGGCAATCTATAATCGGACGGACTTCTGATGCGACATTATTGTCGATCTTACGAGGGAAGGAACAACGTTCATGAGTAACTCCAGGTTGGTACGGATCTTTGCGGTGGGGATGGTGTGCCTGTCGCTCGGCCTTAGTGGAACGATTGCAGCAAACGCGCAGGGAGCCAGGCCGCCGGCCGCGCCCGCCGCTCCGCCACCACCCTGGATGGATAAATCGCTGGATGCGGACGCGCGTGCGGACCTGATGATCCACGAGATGACGCTGGACGAGAAGATTCAGTTGGTGCATGGCGCGGGCTGGGGAGTGCTGCGCGCGGGCGCGCCGGTTGCCACCGGGCACAATGGCGGGGCGGGCTTTGTTCCGGGGATTCCGCGGCTGCATCTGCCGGACATCAACCTGGCCGACTCGGCGGTGGGCGTGCGGATGGCCGCGCCGGAGAGCCGCTACGCCACGCTGCTGCCGTCGGTGATCGGCATGGCGGCGAGCTGGGACCCGGATGCGGCGTTTCTGTACGGCTCGGTGATTGGCCGCGAGCTGCGCGCGCAGGGATACAACATGTCGATTGGCGGCGGCATGGACCTGGTCCGCGAGCCGCGCAATGGACGCAACTTCGAGTACGCCAGCGAGGACCCGATCCTGGCCGGGACCATGGTGGGGCAGGTGGCGCGCGGCGTGCAATCGAACCACGTGATGGGCGACATCAAGCACTACGCGGTGAACGACCAGGAGACGGGGCGCAACATTCTGAACGCCGTGATGGACAAGCGCGCGCTGCGCGAGACCGACCTGCTGGCCTTCCAGATCGCCATCACGATGGCGCATCCGGCGGGCGTGATGTGCGCGTACAACCACATCAACGGCGACTACTCGTGCGAGAACGACTACACCCTGAACCAGGTGCTGAAGAAGGATTGGGGCTTCCAGGGCTTTGTGCTCTCCGACTGGGGCGGGACGCATAGCACGGTGAAGGCCGCACTGGCGGGGCTGGACATGGACCAGCCGGGCGACGACAACTTCTTCAGCGATCCGCTGAAGAAGGCCGTGCGGGACGGAACGGTGCCGCAGGCGCGGCTGGACGATATGGTGCATCGCATTGTGCGCAGCATGTTCGCCAACGGCGTGATCGACCAGCCGCCGATGCCGCGCAGTGTGGTCGATCCCTTCCGCGGACGCGACGACGCACAGAAGATTGAGGAGGAGAGCCTGGTGCTGCTGCAGAATACGGGCGGAATTCTTCCGCTTGCCGCGGCGAAGATTAAGAGCATTGCCATCATCGGCGGGCACGCCGATGTGGCTGTTCTCTCGGGCGGCGGATCGGCGCAGGTCGATTCGCCTGGCGGCAATGCGATCGCACCAGGACCGGGCAGCTCGCCGTGGGGACGGGCCATCTACTTCCCTTCCTCGCCGATGCGGTATATCCGTGAGCAGGCCGCGGTGGGTACGAACATTACGTTCGATGCGGGAACCGATCCTGTTGCGGCGGCGAAGGCGGCGGCATCCGCGCAGGTGGCAATTGTGTTTGTGACGCAGTGGATGACGGAGGGCCAGGACTCGGCGACGCTGAGCCTGCCGGACAAGCAGGACGAACTGGTTGCGGCGGTGGCGGCGGCCAATCCGAATACGATTGTGGTGCTGGAGAACGGCGGGCCGGTGAACATGCCGTGGGCGGGGCGCGTGAAGGGGATCGTGGAGAGCTGGTATCCGGGGATCGGCGGAGGAGAGGCGATTGCGAACGTTCTCTTTGGCCGCGTGAATCCATCGGGCAAGCTGCCGGTGACGTTTGCCGCGTCGGACGACCAACTGCCGCACCCCAAGGTGACGGGGCTGACCGAGCGGACGGGCAATAACGCCGATGCGGTGACGCGCACCCAACCACGGCAGCGGCCGCAGCCATTCGACGTGGACTACAACGTGGAGGGGATGGCGGTGGGCTATCGCTGGTTCCAGGAGAAGAACCTGAAGCCGCAGTTCGCGTTCGGATTTGGGCTGTCGTACACGCGCTTCGCCTACTCGAACCTGAAGGTGGATGCGGACGGGAAGAGCGTGAGCTTCGATCTGCGCAACACGGGCGCGCAGGCGGGTGACGAGATTGCCGAAGTCTACATCACGCTGCCCAGCGCAGCGGGCGAGCCATTTCGCAAGCTGGCGGGATGGAAGCGCGTGTCGCTGGCAGCGGGAGCAAGCCAATCGGTGACGGTGGCGCTCGATCCGCTGTATCTCTCTATTTATTCTCCCGACACGGATAAATGGTCGAGACCGGCGGGCGAGTTCCTGATTGAGGTTGGAGGATCGTCGGCGGAGCTTCCGTTGCACAGTATGGTGCGGCTGGCAGCGCAGTAGGACGGTTCACCCACTCATCGCGATAGGGCCGCGATGAATGGGGCACCCAATAAAAAAGCAACCGCAGGTCCTTCGACTGCGTCTGGCGCATGTGTGCGCCAGACTGCGCTCAGGATGACAGTTTTATAGTGAGTGTCACTTCACGGGCACGACCTGGGAGACGGCGTTCCAGCCGCGCAGGGCGATCTGGGCGGGGCCGTGGGCGGCGGCGGATGGGTACTCCACCTGGATGGTGCGCGATTCGCCGGGAAGCAGAGAGACGTAGTTGTCGGAGTAGTAGGCGGGCAGGATGCGCTGCTTGTCGCCGGCGTTGAGCAGGGTGAGCTTGTTCTCCAGGCTGACAACCGAAGCGGTATTGGTGAGCTGGATGGTCAGCTTCACCGTGCCGTCGGCGGTGGTTGAAGTGGCCGACGCCTTGAGCTGGGTGGGGGCAAGGCTGTTCAGCTCGCGGTAGGAGGCGGGACGGGCGCCGAGCCAGTAGAGGTTCTGCGAGACGAGCGCGCCCTGCGCGTCGCGCAGTTCGAGCGAGACGAGGACCATGCCGTTCGCCAGGTAGGGCGCGAGGTCGAGACGCAGGCTGGGGGTGGTGGAGTCGGCGGCAACGTCCTTCTGATCGGTGGCCTGGAAGAGCAGCGCGTTGGCGAGCGAGTATACCTTCGCGCTGACGGTGAGGCCGGAGTGCGCGGCTGTGGTTGTGTTGACGACATCGACGCGATAGTTGGCTAGGTTGAGCTGGACGTGCAGCGGCTCGCATGCCTTTTTAACGCCGTAGAAGGAGGCCTGGGTGTCGTAGTCGGAGCTGAGGATCTGCCACATGGTGCTGGGCCACGCGGGCTGGGTCATCCAGAGCAGGCGACCGCTGTTGGGCGCCCAGAGGTTGGCGTCCATGCCCTCGAAGATGGCGCGGTGGTCGACGTAGTTGAGCATCTGGGCCTTGCGCTCGAAGTCTTCGAGGCTGGTGGGCGCGCCGAACTCGGCCTGAATCTCGGCCATGAATGGGGCAACATCGCCGTTGCCGCTCTGGTGCCAGTCGTGGTAGGCCCAGACATCGTCGATGGGCCACTGGTCGGCTTTGGGGACGGTGCTCTGGAAGGACTCAAGCGTGGACATGGAGGGCGTGCCGGTCTCGACGGAGAAGCCGCGATTGAGCGTGGTGAAGTACTGCGCGGGAACCTGATAGCGATACGGCCCGCTGCCCGCGAGATTCACCGCGTTGGAGCTGGGCGAGTAGTAGCGCGTGCCGTCGAGGGTGCGGACGAGATTGTCGAGGCCGAGGTTGATGATGGGCTGGGGCACGCCCTCGTTGCGGCCGCACCACATGACGATGGAGGGGTGATTGCGGAAGCGCTGGATGGTGTCGGCGGCGTTGGCGAGGAAGAGCTGCGGGTCTTCGGCTTCGATGTTGTAGTTTTCTGTGGACTCCCAGAAATCGTTCCACACCATCATGCCGTACTCGTCGGCGAGCTGGTAGAAGGACTCTTCGGTGCTCTGGCCGACCCAGTTGCGGATGATGTTGAGGCCGGCGTCTCGGTTGAGGCGGAAGAAGGGCTCCAGGTGCTCGCGGGAGACGCGCTTGCGGAAGTCGTCCATGCCCCAGTTGCCGCCGCGCGCGGCGATGCGGACGCCGTTGACGCGGAGGACGAGATACGGCGCGGCGCGGAGGTCGGTGAGGGGCTGGATGGCGGGCGAGTTCTCCGCGCCGGGCGCGAGCGAGCTGACGTGCGAGCTGGCATTGGCGCGACGCTCCTCGGGCATGTTGGCGATCTCCGTTGCCGGGGTGGGGACCTCTAACATGCCGTCGTGGCTGACATCGACGATGGGAGATGCGGCCTCAGCCTGGCGCGCGTTGGCGGGCGTGAACTGGACGCGGCGCAGATGGCCGGTGCTGTCGAGCAGGCTCAGTTCGTAGCTGATCTCGCGCACGCCGAAGCGGACATCTTTGCTATCGGAGACGGAGTCGCCCGCCTGGAGGGAGAGCTTTGCGGTGTATAGCTCGGGACTGCCGTAGCCATTGGGCCACCAGAGGCGCGGGTGGTCGAGGTTGAGATGGGCGAACTCCGCTGGGGTGAGCTTGACGACACTGTCGCCGGGCGGAAGAGTGACGCTCTTGCGGACGGAGATCTTCTCGATGGTGGCAGTGAGGGTTGCGTCGATGGGCGCAGACGAGAGATTGGTGACCGGCACGTCGATCTCGATGGCGGCCTGCGAGGTATCGTGATTCTTGAAGGTGGTGACGACATGCGCGTCGCCGAGCTTGAGAGCGTTGGTGATGCGCAGCGTGACGGCCTGCCAGATGCCGCTGTTGCGGTCGCGGACGCCGGGAATCCAGTCCCAACCCTCGGTGGCGACGAAGGTGGGGCCGTCGAGCGCCTGGAATCCGCCGTTCTCGCCGGGCCCGCCGAGGATGGACTGCTCCTGCGGAATGCCGGGGTGGGGCGGCGGCGAGATGCGCACGGCGAGTGCTCCTGCGGAATGCCGGGGTGGGGCGGCGGCGAGATGCGCACGGCGAGGACGTTATTCCCCTCCGGCTTGAGCAAGGAGGTGACGTCGAAGCTGCCGCGCCGGAACGCGCCCTTCATGGTGCCCAGGAGTTTGCCGTTCAGCCAGATTGAGGCCGCATAGTTGATGCCCTCGAAGGTCAGTTCGGCGTGGGAGCCAGCGGGGAGTGCGGACGAGGGAGCGGTGAATGTGTTGCGGTACCAGTAGTCCTGCTTGTTGAGAGGGTGGTGAGCACGGTGCCGGGTACGGTGGCGCGCATCCAGCCGGAGGGGTTATACGCGGAGCTGCTGATGTGTGCGCCGTCGGCATCGACTTTGGGCGCTTCGCGGAGCGTCCAGCCATCGGAGAAGGTCCACTCGCCGGTGGCGGACTGCGTGAGCGACGGACCGACCGACGGACTCGTGATGGCGACTGGAGCGGAGAATGGCGCGCGCGAGGTGGGCATGGTTGCTGGGTCCTGCGGCGCGCGGTATCCCGCCTGGCCGCGCGTCTGGATGGGCCAGGGCTTGGAACCTGCTTCGAACATAATGGTGGAGAAGTCGGGGCGGGCGAGGTAGAGCTGATGGAATTCGCTGTCGGTGAGCGCGTGGCGCAGGAGGGTGAAGGAGGCGATCTGCCCGCCAAAGTGGCGGCCGGGCGCGATTCCCGGGCCTGCAGGCGGGGCCATCTGAAGCAGGGGGCTGACGCTGCCGAGGATGAGGGCGCCCGATGCCACGGGCTGGCCGTCGGCGTAGAGATGAAACTGGCTGCCATCGAAGGAGGCTGCGAGGAGATGCCACTGGTTTGGAGCGATGTTGGCGGGGCCGGTGAGCTGGTTGCCCTCGCCCATCCAGAGCGTGACCTTGCCCGCGTCAATGGCGAGATAGCGCGCGTACTCGGCCGCGGGGCTGCCCACGCCTGCGACGAGCTGGAATGCGGCCACGGGTTCGCCCGGCTTGATCCAGCAGAAGAGGGACCAGGGTGAGTCGGCGAGCAGGATGGGGTCGCGCGCATCGGTGACGGGCACACGGAGGCCCAGGCCGTCGGCGAGGAAGCTGCCGTTGTATGGGCCGAACTGCG
>JBEKWE010000021.1:0-25180 GCA_049513335.1 Acidobacteriaceae bacterium
CACTGGCTCCGAGGTGCGCGTAAAGCTGTTCGTCGAAGAGAAGGCTGTGGCCAGGGCGGGGGCTGTGTAGACGCGCCCGCGGTACTGGAATCGCAGGCCGAGATGCGGCAGGACAGGCCAATCCACGCCCGCGCCATAGACAAAGTTGATTGTGCTTTGGCTCTGGGTCGATGCTGGGGTGTTTGTTGTGGTGGTTACTCCCTCACAAGGGATTCCGCAAACTGGAGGCTCCCATGTCGTCGTAGTTAATGTTCCGCCAGTAGGTATAGTTATCAACGCACCACCACCAGCGAGGGCAAAGGGCCTTATCCCAAGGACCTTCATCGATACGACCCAATCGGCGGTCAACTCGTTCGTGTTGGCCTGAATCGCGGCGTAGGATGGGAAGCCGCAGCCAGATGCCGGGCAGGAAGATGGTGGTGGATTGGTATACGCCTGATTGGCGCGGTTATAGGCGTACGTCACTTCGTAGCCGACCAGAGGATTGCGAATGTGCCGTGCCTCGATCAGAATCCCTGCCTGGTTCGATGGGCTTTGCGTTATTACGGACCCGCTGGTCGATTGATTGAAGGCGCCGAATACGCTGACCGCGAGATCGGTTTGGGCGTAGATGGGGGAACCGCAGAGAAAGATGCTAAACAGAAGACAGCCGAAGAATCTGCCCATGGCTTGCGGTCCTTTGTTGAAGGGCGCATCAGTGCGCGCATGAATTGTAACCCGAAAGCAACTGCGGAGTTGCTGCGGATCTGTTTGTAGTAACTGCGCGTGAAGGCGGAATAGGTCCGCGGCGGAGTGAGGGGCCGAGCAATGCGCGGCGGGGGATAATGGTGGGATGGCATTTCGCTCGGGATTCGTATCGATCATTGGCCGGCCCAACGCGGGCAAGTCGACGCTGCTGAATGCGCTGCTGGGGCAGAAGCTGGCCATTGAGGCGGGACATCCGGCGGCGCAGGTGGTGTTGGTGGATACGCCCGGCATTCATAAGCCGGAGTCGCAGCTGGACCGGTGCATGATGCAGGAGGTACAGGACGCCCTGGAGTCGCGCGATGCGGTGCTGTTTATGGTCGATGTGACGCACCGGCTGGCGAAGAGTGCTGATTCGACTCCGAAGTCTGCGAAGGAAGGCTTTGTTGGCAGAACGGTTCGAGCCGCTGCGACCGGGCTGGATCCCTCGGGGTCCTTCGACTCCGTGACTCACGCTGTGAGTCACTCCGCTCAGGATGACGGACGTTCAGCGAAGATTACGGGGCGGATGGCGATGAGCGCGGCGGAGGACGACTTTGCGCTCGGGCTGGTGAGGCGGCTGGACTGCCCGGTGGTGCTGGTGCTGAACAAGATTGACGCGGTGCGCAAGGAGGAGCTGCTTCCGCTGATGGCGCACTGGAGCGCGCAGCACAGCTTTGCCGAGGTGGTGCCGATCTCGGCGCGCAAGCGGGAGGGGCTTGAGCTGCTGCTGGAGAAGATCGTCGCGGTGCTGCCGGAGGGACAGCGATACTTTCTGCGCGACCAGGTGACGGACCAGCCGGAGCGGTTTCTTGTCGCCGAGCTGATCCGCGAGAAGATTCTGATGCTGACCGGCGAAGAGGTGCCGTACGCGACTGCAGTGGTGATCGAGCGATTTATTGAACCAGCACCAGTGCCGAAGAAGCATTCGCCGAGCGCGAAGCTCCCGGTGACGAAGATTGCGGCGGCGATCTACTGCGAGCGGAGAGGACAGAAGGCGATCCTGATCGGCAAACAGGGCGCGATGCTGAAGGCAATTGGCACGGCGGCGCGCAAGGAGATCGAAGGGCTGCTGGGGACGCGGGTCTTTCTGGAGCTGTTCGTCAAGGTGCAGGAGGAGTGGCGATCTAGCCGCGGGTTTGTCGAGGAGCTGGACTGGCGACGGCAACTGGAGCAGATTGCGGCGAAGCAGCAGCGCGAAGAGTAGGGGCCGGGGCGCGAAATACTGAGATTCTGGCTTCGCCAGAATGACGGCTGACTTTGGAAATATAAAAAAATGACAAGGGGGCTTGACACTGTGCGGTTGGTTATGTAAAGTTAGGTTGTCATAAAGGAAAGGAAGCCAAACATGGGCTGTATGACCAAGAATCCTGCGGTGCGGCGATTTATCTTCCGGACCCTTGCCGCATCGTCTGCCTACATTGTGCTGACCGTCTCGATCGCTCTGTTCTTCTACAAATTTCGTCCGCATGGGCCGTTGGCTTATGTGCTGGCCGTTCTGCCCGCGGTTGCGATTCTGGGAAACATTGTCGCGGTGGGGCTGTATCTGATCGAGGACAAAGACGAGGTCCAGCGCAGCGTGATGGTTGAGCTTCTGCTGTGGGGGCTGGGCGGGGTGCTTGTGTTGACGTCGGCGTGGGGATTGCTGGAGACATTTACGCACATCCGGCACTTCAACCCCACGTACACCTACACACTGTTCTGGCTCTGCGTGGGCATCGGTGTGCCGTTTCTACAGCGGCGGTATCGATGAAGAACCGGCTGCGAGTGCTGAGGGCGGAGCGGGGGTGGTCGCAGGCCGACCTGGCCGAGCGGCTGGAGGTGTCGCGCCAGTCGGTGAACGCGATCGAGACGGGGAAGTACGACCCGTCGCTGCCTCTGGCGTTCCGGATTGCGCGGCTGTTTGAGAGCAGCATCGAGGCGATCTTTACGGATGAGGTGTAATGCGACAGGCTACAATCGTTTTCATGGCGATGAAGAACCCACCGCATCCCGGAGATTTTATTCGGACGGAGATACTCGAGCCTGCCGGGTTGACGGTGACCGCGGCGGCGGCGGCGCTGAAGGTTTCGCGGCCCGCGCTCTCCAGCCTGCTGAACGGGAAGGCCAGCCTCTCCGGCGAGATGGCGCTGCGGATCGAGAAGGCCTTTGGAGTGCGGATGGAGACGCTGATGCGGATGCAGTCTTCGTTCGACATTGCCGAGACGCGCAAACGCGAGGGGCAGATTCGCTTGCGGCGGGTTGCCGTGCTGGCTGCGGCTGGTTAGTTTTTGCGATTTACGGGGTTGAGTGGGCGAGATTCACCGGAGATTGCGACCGGATTGGGTGGGACGCGATATTCTGGTAACTGACTTATGGCGACGAAGAAAGAACTGCTCAGGACGCCGGTACAGCACATTGACATCACGCAGCACAACGTGGTGGCGCTGGTGGATGCGATGGCCTGGATGGCGTACAGCTCGCGGGACACGGCGCGGGCGGCGGCGATCTACGAGCGGATGCTACGCGACCCGGAGTGCGGGGTGATTCTGTGCCTGGCGGGGTCGCTGATCTCGGCGGGACTGCAAAAGGTGTTTGTCGAGCTGGTGCGCAGGAACATGGTGGACGCGATTGTTACGACGGGCGCGAACATTGTGGACCAGGACTTCTTCGAGGCGCTGGGGTTCCGGCACTACATTGCGGGCGACGAGTACAAGTACGGCCAGCACGACGCGGAGCTGCGCGAGCTGAGGATCGACCGCATCTACGACACGTTCATCGACGAGGAGGAGCTGCGGACCTGCGACCAGACGACGCAGCGGGTGATCGACTCTCTGGAAGCGCGGCCGTACAGCTCGCGGGAGATTCTGCGCGAGCTTGGCGCGTACCTGGCGGCCAACGGGCGGACGCCGGCGGCGGGGAAGAGCGACTCGATCCTGCTGGCGGCGTACGAGAAGGAGGTGCCGATCTTCTGCCCGGCGTTCTCGGACTGCTCGGCTGGGTTCGGGTTTGTGGCGCACCGGCACGCGCGGCGGGGCAAGGCCGTGGTGTCGATCGACTCGGCGAAGGACTTTTACGAGCTGACGCAGCTGAAGATTGCCAACCCGACGACGGGGCTGCTGATGATTGGCGGAGGCGTGCCGAAGAACTTTGCCCAGGACATTGTGGTGGCGGCGGAGGTGCTGGGGGAGGACGCGCCGATGCACAAGTACGCGGTGCAGATCACGGTGGCGGACGTTCGGGACGGGTCGCTTTCGGGGTCGACGCTGAAGGAGGCGAGCAGCTGGGGCAAGGTGGATACGATCTATGAGCAGATGGTGTATTCTGAGGCCACGCTGGCTCTGCCTTTGGTTGCCGGATACGCGTTGCACAAGCGGGCGGCGGCGGGGCGCAAGGGCAGGCAGTGGAGCCGGGTGCTGGACCGCCTGATCAAATAGGTCGCCGCGGGAGCCTGTTTGGGGGTATAACGGAAGGTGCTACCGCAAGATTTTCATCTCTCAGCGTCGAATCCCGCGTAGCATGAGGCCATCGGCGATGAGTTTTTCCCTTTACATCTTCATTGGTCTTTTTCTTCTGTGCATCTGCCTGCTGGGCGTTCTTGCGCTACGGCTGGCGCGGAAGATCCGCCAGCAACAGCGCGACCTGGGCGGACTGAGCGAATCGCTGCAGCGCAGCCGCGAAGACGCCGCGGAGCAGAAGAACAGGCTGGCGGAGCGATCGGACCTGGACCGCGCCAAGGACGAGTTCATCTCCACGGTCTCGCACGAGCTGCGCACGCCGCTGACGAGCATTCGCGGGGCGCTGGGCCTGCTGTCGTCGGGGCTGCTGGGCAATGTGGATACGCGGGCGCAGAACCTGCTGCGCATTGCCTCGACCAACACCGAACGGCTGATTCGGCTGATCAACGACATACTGGACCTGGAGCGGATGGAGTCGGGGCGTGCCCCGGTCAACGTGCGCCGCTGCTCGTTGTACGATCTTGCGCGCGAAGCCGTGGACAGCATGAGCGCACTGGCCGAAGCAGCGCAGATCCGCATCGAGCTGAACAGCTATGCGGCGCACGACTCGATCTACTTCAACGCCGATCCGGACCGCATCCTGCAGGTGCTGACCAACCTGCTATCGAACGCGATCAAGTTTTCGCCCCCGGTCTCCACGGTCTCGGTGCAGATCGAAGCCAACGCGGAAGCCCTGTCGCTGAAGGTCGTCGATCGCGGGCGCGGCATTCCGGCGGACAAGCTGGAGAGCATCTTCGATCGCTTCCAGCAGGTTGAGTCGTCGGACTCCAGCAAGAAGGGAGGCACGGGGCTTGGGCTGGCCATCTGCCGCAGCATCATTCATCAGCACGGCGGGGTCATCTGGGCGCAGCCGAACCAAGGCTGGGCGCAGGCGAACCAGAACGAGGCAATGACGAAGCACGGCAATCCGGGCACGACGTTCTGCGTGCAGTTCTCGCGGAACGCGCGGGTTGGCGACAGCATTCTGCCCGTGGCGGCGACAGACGTGACCGAACGCGGCGAGGGCCTGATCCTGGTGTGCGACGACGACCCCGGCATCCGCACGGTTGTCTCGGAACAGCTTAGCCGGCACGGGTACGACGTGATCGAGGCGGGAAGCGGCGAAGAGGTGATTGCGCTGGCCCGAGAGCAGGCCATGCGGGACGCACCGTCGCCCGCCATTTCGGCGATCCTGCTGGACCACTATCTGCCCGGACTGAGCGGCTGGGAGACACTGCGACAGTTGAAGAACTCGCCCACGACGGCAGCGATCCCGGTGATCGTACTCAGCGTGAGTTCTCCCAGCGAGCGGCCGCTGCTGGTGGGCGAGGCCCAGGGCTGGGTGCAGAAGCCATACAACGAGGACCTTCTGCTGGCCGAGCTGGGACGCGTTCTGAAAGCCAGGGCCAAGGCCGTCAAGATCTCAAAACACGATTTTCGCACCAGTCGCCTGACCGTATGAGAGAGTAACAGAGCCATGCGCCGCATCCTGATTATCGACGACGAAGAGGACATCCGCGAAGTTGCCGCTCTCTCATTGGAGGCTACGGCGGGGTGGGAGGTCGCGACCGCCTGCAACGGGGCCGACGGCCTGCGCGCCGCGGCCAACAGCAGACCCTTTCCCGACGCCATCCTGATGGATGTGATGATGCCCGATATGGATGGACCCACGACATTTCGACTGATGCAACAGAACCCCGACCTGGCCGGCATTCCGGTGCTTCTGCTGACCGCCAAGGTGCAGGGCGTGGACCAGCGGCGCTTTGCGGGACTGGGAGTCACGGCCGTGCTGTTCAAACCCTTCAACCCGCTCACGCTGGCCGAGCAGATCTGCGAAAAGCTGGGCTGGAAGGAGTGACGACGGAGGGTTGCGCGGAAGGGCGAGCCGCCGATGGCACAGGCGAAAGACAGACTTCGAGGAGCGATATGACCGAGACCAACTCCGACGAGAAGACCGCATCGCTGCTGGCGGCGATGTGGCTGCGCAACCGTCCACTGGTGGAGGAACGCCTGGCCCTGCTGGACCGGGCGGCGGCGGCCACCGCGGATGGCGGGCTTACGGACGAGCTGCGCGAAGAGGCAAGCCACACTGCGCACAAGCTGGCCGGCTCGCTGGGCATGTATGGCTACGACGAAGGAACGCGCATTGCGCGGGAGATTGAAGTGCTGCTGGGCGATGCCACGCCCGATGCGGCGCGGCTCGGCAATAAGGCCGCGGAGCTAAGAAGGGCGATCTTTCCGGGGGCGTGAAGATTCCCTCGGGGGCTAAACAGGCTGCGGAAAAAGCCGTGGCGCGAACGAAAACCGTACCTCAGGGGCTAAAGCCCTATTGATTCTGCGGCTTTTTCGGCACGGCTGAAGCCGTGCCCTTAAGCAGAACACATTTTCCCCGCAGCCCGTGATGTCTCAATGAAGATGCGTCGATTACGGCGGGACTGAAGTCCCGCCCTTTCAAAACACAACGATTCTTCAAAGGTCAACGATTCTTCAACGCTCAACGATTCAGAGAAGCTCGCGCTTACTTCGACTGGCGGACGGCCCAGGCGGCGAGGTCCTGCGCGGCTTCCAGGCCGTCGTACTGGCGCAGCTTGCGGCCGTCGGCGTACTCGTTGTAGACCCAGGGATCGGTGACGGCGAGGACGACTCCTTTGCCGAGGTGGGAGATGGCGATCATGATGTCGCCGTGGTCGGTGACGACAGCCCTGGCCGGGCCGCTGACGGTGATGGAGCAGGTGTCCTTCATGAAGGCGGTAAAGCCTGCGCCGAAGATGCCGGTGTTGGGCGGGATGACGACCTCGCCGGTGCTGTGGTCCTCGCCGACGACGTGGTGCGAGAGGACGGGGTTGAAGTGGATGCCGAAGCGATCGCTGAGGGTGTTGAAGTGGGTGAACTCGGTCGAGTCGCGGTCGTTGGAGAAGAGCAGAAGGACGCCGCCGGCGCGGACCCAGGCCTCGATGGCGTCGCCGCTGGGCTGGTCCATATAGTGCGGGTTGGGGTTCTTGATGAGAATGTCTGGCGATGCGATGACGTAGATATTAGCGCGAGCGAGCGCGGCGGCGGTGGGCGCGGTGGGCAGCGTGGCGAGCGAGACGCCGTAGCTCTGGAAGGCGCGGCCGAAGAGGGAGTAGCCGCTGGGGGAGTCGTCGTCCCATTTGTAGTGGAATAGCTCGGTTTGGCCGAAGGCGTTCTTGCGCGTCTGCGAGTTGAACCAGGCGTCGATGAGCGCGATCTTGCCCTGGCCGAGCGATTCGGTTACGGACTGCTCCATCTCGGAGCCGGCGAGGAGAAATGCGCCTACGCCTTTCTTGTCCTGATCGACGATTGGCTCATGGATGTAGTAGTTGAAGTCGCCAGCGCGGTAGGGTGTGCCTCCCAGTCCGCCGACCTTCACTGTGCCGTGGAGGGTGAGCGTGCCGTCGGGATTCGTGGTGATGAACTGCTTCTGGATGCCTTCCCAGGCGCGCTTGGCGTTGGCTTCATCGGCTTGAGGCAGATAGCCCATGCGGACGCCCTTTGCAAGAGCGTAGGTAAACATGCAGCTCGCGGAGGCTTCGGGATAATTTCCCGGTTCGCTGTCGCGAGTCATGACCTGCCACCAGAGGCCGGTCTTTGCGTCCTGGATCTTGACGACCGCGGCCATCGTGCGATTGAGCGCGGCGATAAGCGCGGCGCGCTGCGGATGGTCCTTTGGGAACCAATCGAGAACATCGACGAGGGCCATGCAGTACCAGCCCATGGCGCGGGCCCAGACCTCGGGGCTGAGGCCGGTCTGTTTGTCGGCCCAGGGCATCTGTTTGGACTCGTCCCAGCCGTGGCGGAGGAGGCCGGTCTTGGGGTCGCGCATGTGGGCGTCCATCAGCAGGAGCTGTTTGGCGATGTCGTCGAAGTCGGGTGCGGCGATCGTGTGCGTAATGACGTTGTCTACCCCTGAATTGACCCGATCGAGAATTTCTTTTTCAAACTGCGGCTCCAGAAAGGTTGCATCGTACTCGGCGCGGAAGGGCTCGGCCATGTAGGCTCCGTCGAGCCACATCTGGTTGGGATAGATCTGCTTGTGCCAGTAGCCTCCGCTGGGCGTGCGCGGCTGAAGGTCGAGCTGGTCGTGGAGGAACCTGGCGGCGAGGGCGTACTTCGGCTGCGAGGTGACGCGGTAGAGGAAGAGGACGGCGCGGCCCATCTCGATGTTGTCGAGGGTATGGGTGTCGGGTTTGTAGCCGGCGATGGAGCCGTCGGCGGCGATGCATGGGTCGACGGTGGACTGGATAAAGTGGAAGATCGCGGGGTTGGCGGTGGTGTGCCACTCGGCGACCATGCCGTCGAGGCGGACGCCGTCTTCATATCCCCAGGTGCATGGCGCGGGGGTGGTGGCCGGGTGTTGCTGGAGGACGGTAGCGGCCATCTTCTGGGCGGGTGTGAGCAGGGGGGTGGTCGGCGCGGCGGGCTGCGGCGCGGCGATCTGGGCGAGGGCGCAGGGGGCGTGGCAGAGGAGCAATGTTGCGGCGAGCAGATTCGTCAGGCGCATGGTTCGTTCTCCGCGGATCAGGATAGCGCGTGCGCGGACTTGGTGCTGGAGGGCGAGGGCGATCAGTTGGGCGAGGGGCGGTCGATGGAGTCGATGATGAGGACCTCGATGGGGTCTTTGGCGGGGACGAGCTTGAGGCCGAGCTGATGCTCAAGCGCGCCGCTGAGCGAGGGAGCATCGGGAGTGCTGTCGGCGTCGGCGGCGCTCAGGGGCGCCCAGGTGAGGTCGGTGATGTCGAAGTAGCCGGTGAAGCCGGAGTGGTCGACGATGGGACGGTCGCCGACTTCGGTTGCGCCGGAGAAACTGATGGTGCGGGCCAGCCACTGCATTTGGATGGCGCGTCCGTTGAGGACGCGAAGGCCGTTGCTGTTGAGCATGGTCATCATGGTTCCGGGAGGCAGCGGCTTGCCGGGTGAAGCCGGCGGCGGAGGCGGGTCGCCGGGTTTGTGCTCGGACGGCGCGGGGACTTCGGCGATCTTTAGGCCGCCTTTGGCGGGCACGAGCTCATAGACCGGAAGAACACGGGTCTCGAAGTGGGCCTTGAGATGGAAGCGGTCGACGAGCAGAGACTGTTGCATCATGCATGTCTGGTCGATGCGGTCCGCGGAGGTCATCTTCTGGAACGCGGCCTCGAGGTCGTCGGGGACCTTGGCGTTGATTTCGTAGGCGTCCTTGTTGAGCCAGTCGGGGCCACCGACGACCTGCGCCGCGTAGATGGCGCCGTAGGCATTCATGATGTAGCGGCGGATGCTGAACGGGCTGAGAGTGAAGCCAGGCGGCAGCTTGACCACGCGGTCGACAGTGTTGGAATCGACCGGCTTGACGGTGGCGACCTCGTAGGAAGGCAGCGGGCCGGAGGGATGGAAGAGGAGCAGATCGGGCTTGGGCTGCGGGGATTGCGGCGCGGCGATCTGCGCAATGGCGCAGTGGGTGAGGCCGAGAAGCAATGTTGTGGCGAGCAGATTCGTCAGGCGCATGGTTCGTTCTCCGCTGATCAGGATACTGCTTGCGTGGACTCAGTGCTGGAGGGCGAGGGCGATCTCGTGGGTGGAGATGGCTCCTTCGCGGAGGATCATCCAGGAGTTTCCGCCGCCGGAGAGGTCGACGATGGTGGTGGGGGTGGAGCGGAGGGTGGGGCCACCATCGACGATAAGGGGAATCTGGTTGCCAAGCTGCTCGCAGACGCTGGCGGCGTCGGTGCACTCGGGCATTCCGCGGAGGTTGGCGGAGGTTGCGGTGATGGGCAGGCCAAGGAGGTCGACGACGGCGCGTGCGATGGCAGCCTCGGGGACGCGCAGGGCGACGTTGCCGGTGTTGGCGGTGACGCGCAGGGGAAGGCGCGTGCCGGCCTTGACGACGAGGGTGAGGGGACCGGGCCAGAAGCGCTCGGCGAGGCGGTCGAATGCGGTGTCGATCTGGCGGGCGAGGCCGTAGGCCTGTGCGGTGTCGCTGATGAGCAGGGAGAGCGGCTTGTGGCGGGCACGGGACTTGACCTCGTAGATGCGGTCGACGGCGCGCAGGTTGATGGGATCGACGGCCAGGCCGTAGAAGGTGTCGGTGGGCAAGGCGGCGACATGGCCTGCGGCGAGCGCGCGGACGACCCGGGCGATCAGTTCCGGTTCGGGTTCGTCCGGGTGGATGCGGAGTATCTCGGCCGTCAACTGATTCTCCTGTGCGTGGGGCTGGAGCTGGGATGCGATGGAGGACAGCGCAAGAACATAGCATAACTCCGACGGGAGGCGAAGGTGCGGGGTAGTGACAAGGTTTGAAAATCCCACGGGAAATAGGGTCGGCTACGCCTTATAGACGCGTTCCACGTCCATTCCCGGTGGATTGCCAGTCGGATCAAACGTTATTTTGAAATGATCAAAGAATCCGATACGGCCCAAAATACCTGCTACTGGCAGTGTTTTTGCAAAAGCCGCATTGATTTCGATTATGTCGGCCCCAACATGGAGCTGCACCGGATGTATCCAGACATCTTGCGTACCGCCAATCCCATTTCTCTCATCTTTTTTCCCTGATTCCACTTTTATGCCGATTGCAGTTGCGAGTGCCACCGGGAAGATGCAGTCACACGCACCTGAATCTACCATAGCCTCGAAGAATCGTGTTACCTGCGCTCGCTTCCTGCCCACGCGAACACGAATGAAGGGATATAGATGGATGTTTCCGTCTTTGTCTGGATAGGGTCGATAAGGGACATGAAACATCAGACGGCCAATGGACGCCAGTTCGGTGGCGTTTTCAAAATGAAAGAGCTTTCATCCCCGATTTTGTCGAGTTTGTCCACAACGTCCTGATAGGTTTCCCCTTCGGCAACCAGCCTCGTTTCATCGTCGGATAGCGCAATCCATGCATTTAGCGGAGCCGTCAACAGAGCGGCAACGCGGGCATCAGTCTGTGCATTTCTTTTCATGGTCATCCCCTGCACTGTTAGATGTTTCAGAATACAGGAGGGTATCACGGAGTTCAAATCCACTTTGGTTATTCCGGCAACTCGTTCATTTACAGCAACTCCACAAGCTCCTCGATAGACCAAACATGATCTGCGAGTCCGGCTTCCAGGTGCTGACGATGTTTGTCGAGTGAGGCAGGAAGAGGGATACTGGGGGCTGCGCCGGACATTGCAGTTCCTCTTGCAGTTACACTGGCAGCTTCCGGGCCGAACCGGGAGCGCTACAGCCTTGCCGTCGGGAATTACTGCCCTATGGGTTTCACTTCCATCAGCTCGCCGAAGCGCCGCTTCAGTCTGCCGAAGCTGCGCAAGCGATCGCCGAGGCGCCGGGAGTCTATGGCGCGACTGTTGCTGCGGCGATTGCTGGGCGTGGTGCTGCTGCTGGCGCTGGGGTGGTTTGGCTGGGTTTACTTGCAGATCAAGGCGGTTGCGGGCCATGATGAGGCGCGGCCGGCGGACGCGATCGCGGTCTTCGGCGCGGCGGAGTACGGGGGACGGCCGTCGCCGGTGCTGCACGCGCGCCTGGACCACGCGGTGGAACTCTATCGGATGCAGATGGCCCCGCTGGTGATTACGCTGGGCGGCGGCAGCGATCTGGACAAGGGAATGACCGAGGGCGGCGTGGGGCGCGATTACCTGCTGGCGAACGGCGTTCCCTTTGAGCAGATTGTGGCGGAGACGCGGTCGGTGGACACCGAGCAGCAGGTGCGGCGGCTGGCGGAGATTGCGCGCGAGAGGCACCTGAACAGCATTGTGGTGGTGAGCGACGGGACGCACCTGTTCCGCGTGCGCAAGCTGTGCCAGGACGCTGGGCTGACGGTGTACACCTCGCCGCGCGGGCCGCTGGGTCACATTGACGACTACGACCTGTCGCTGCGCTACTTCCACGAGATGCTGAGCTATACGCTGCTGCGGCTGCATGTGAACATCGGCTGGCTGCACGGGAGGGCGGACGCGTAGGGACCAGGCACGAGGTTCAAGGTTCGAGGTTCGAGGCCGGGTGGTTTTATGGCGGCGGGAGCGCGCGGGGCCTGGTTGATTTACAATCGAGGCTTGAGCGCAGTCAGCATCGGCGGGAATGTGGGAGAAGTTTTGCATCGAGTGGAAGCGCAGTCGGCAGGGATGAGGAAGCGGAGCAGGATTCATAGGACGGTGCGCGGAGCGACGCCGCTGAGGCGCGCGGCGGCGGTGGGACTGACCGCATCGTTGGCGATGATTGCCGGGTGCGGGAACTCGTATCGACCGGTGGTGAGCGCGATCGGCGTGGTGGGGCCGGCGGCACAGCCGCCCAAGTTTGCGATTGCGGTGTCCAGCCCGACCAAGATCCCGGTGAGCGGCCCGATCACGTTTGTGGGGGCCTGGAGTCCCACGACGACCTACAGCATCAATCAAGGGGTGGGCTATCAGGGGGCGCAGTATGTGAGCCTGCAGAACGCGAACATTGGCCAGAATCCCTCGACCGCGACGGCCTACTGGTCGCAACTGTCGAACGGGCTGTTGACGATGGTGGATTTTTCCGGCGACACGGTGCTGGTGACGGCGCCGATGGGCCTCAATCCGTATTACCTGGCCCTGGACACGGTCGGACATACTGCCTTTACGCTGAACAGCGACACGACCGTGACCTCGTGGGGCATCACTACCAGTTACATTCCAGGCAGTGTGCTCTACACGACGCTGCTGGCTGGGGCAAGCCCGGTGAGCATCTACCCGACGCAGAGTTTGACCTACATCGCGGACCCCGGGGTGAACGCGGTCGATCAACTGCTGGGATCGCCGCCGGCGCTGAAGCAGGAACTGCCGGTGGCAACCGCGTATACCCCGTCGTATGTGGTGGGTCAATCGACATCGTCGAGGTTCTATACCATCAGCACGGCAACCAACGGCGGGCCGGGACAGGTGGAGGCGATCGAAAACGCCATCAGCCTGACCACCACGCCGACCATCTCGGCCACGCTTCCGGTGGGCCGCGGACCGGTGTATGGGGTGATGACGCTGGACGACCGGCGCGCCTTCATCCTGAACCAGACCGACGGGACGGTGTCGGTGATCAACGTGCAGACCAACGCTCTGGATACGCCGGTGAGCACGATCCCGGTGGGGGTGCGTCCGGTGTGGGCGGACATTGCGTCGGCCATGGATGAGCTGGTGGTGGTCAACGAGGGGACGGGCACATCGCAGGGCTCGGTGACGCTGATCAACATCCCGCTGTGCTCGGCGACGGCGCTACAGACCAACCCGAACTGCGATCCAACCAATCCGATCGACGCGACGACCTTCGGGCAGGTGGTGACTACGATTCCGGTGGGCGTCAACCCGATCATGGTGTCGGTGCTGAGCGATTTCTCGCGGGCGTATGTGGCCAACGCGGGAAACCTGAGCCTGCCCTGCGGCACGGGGGCTGTGGGTTCGGGAACGACTCTCTGCTCGGTGTCGGTGGTGAACCTGACATCGAACACGGTGACGGCGACCATCCCGATCAACGGGCATCCGTCGTGGATTGCCACGACGAATTCGGCGCCGACGGGCAAGGTGTATGTGGTGTGCAACGACTCGCAGGTGATGACGGTGATCGAGACCGATACGGACACCGTGGACACAACCATTCCGCTGCAAGGGTATGGGGTGAGCGTGCGCGTGACGCAGCCGTAGAGCGGGGCTGATCGACCCGCTGGAGAAGGCCGTCAGCATCTACCGCCCCGGCGAGCAGCCGGAGGTCCTCGCGCAGCCCACCTCCGTCCAGGGCACCGGCCCCATCGCCGGGTTTGAACTGGTTCTGGCCAGGATTTGGGCTTAGATACTACTGCTGCCTCGAAGTTCGAGGGGTACAATTTCTCCACCATGCTGAAGAAGATTCCAGCTGCCATGAATATCGCGGTCGGTGTCATTCTGGTTGTTAGTGCAATAGTATTCGCGACCTACGTGGATCATCGTGCCGCCGACAAATATCAGCGACTATGCCAAGAACAAGTCCCCAAAGTCTCGCCGGGGGCCGGTGAACAAGATGCACCCAGCGCAAAAGAATGCGACGACCCCAAGGACTACATGCCGTGGTGGTCCAAACTCGTAGCATGGCCCGAGGGAATCGGCGGATGGGCGCTCATCGCCACGGGATTTGTGATTGCTTGGCAGAGCTGGGAAACTCGCAAGGCAGCCGAAGCTAGTGCGGAAAGCGCGAGAGCGGCACTCCTCAGCGCCCACGCTAGCGTCAATGCCGAACGTGCGCAGCTTCTCTTTGTTACGAAAAAGGTCAAGGGAGATCGCCATGGAAAGGCTATTTTTGAAATTTGGGTGAAGAACTTTGGCAAGACTCCAGCACGACTGGTGGGATGGAGGCCGCAGAATGAAGTCTTCGTTCCCGATACCAAAAATCTGCCAATTCCTCCTGTGTATGACGGACTCTACGCAGTAGAGGGATACCTCATCCCACAAGGGGAAATTTTAGTCGCCAGTTATGATCCCTTCCAACCGGGCCACATGGTGCAACGTATTACAGTGAGCAAAACGGATAACATCGGTGTCCATGAGGTTCAGGCAGTTGTCTATGGGCAGGTGGAGTACCTCGACGGGATCACCCACGACCGTCAAACCAGTCGCTATTGCTTCCGCTTTGAAAGAGAGCCGTTTAGCAATATCGGAGGGTCGATTGAACCCTGCGGCCCTCCCGAATACAACCTGTGTACCTAAACTCAGGAATAGTAAGCACGCGACCAGATCGACGTGATTGAGTAGTCTGGTCATTTCAAACTTGACCAGTAACGCAGGCTCCCGCTGATTGACGAATATCTTGCGTTCCGGCATACTTGAAAGAGTGTCTTGGCTTTGTGCCGGGGCCAGTCAGATGCACCACGGCCGAACGGCCCATCCAGCCAGCAGTTGAATACAGGCAATTCGGGATGGGTTCAGCGAGCAACGGCGCTGCTTGGGTTCGCGCGGTGGGAGACGAGGGAAGTATGGCTAGAAAGCTGTCCAGGAATATGGTGAAGGCGCGCGCGCTGGTGGAGCGGCGGCCCTACACCCTGATCGATGCGGTCCCACTCATCCAAAAGGCCAAGTACGCCAAGTTCGACGAGACCGTCGACCTGAATATCCGTCTGGGCGTTGACCCCAAGCACGCCGACCAGATGGTGCGCGGGACGGTGGTGCTGCCGCATGGGCTGGGCAAGACCAAGGTGGTCGCGGTGATCGCGTCGGGCGACAAGGTGGCCGATGCGCTGGCGGCCGGAGCGGAGTTTGCCGGCGGCGATGAGCTGGTGGAGAAGATTCAGAAGGAAGGCTGGACCGCCTTCGACGCGCTGATTGCCACGCCCGACATGATGAAGTCGGTTGGGCGGCTGGGCAAGGTGCTGGGGCCGAAGGGGTTGATGCCGAACCCCAAGACCGGCACGGTGACGACCGATGTTGTCGCGGCGATCAAGGAGATCAAGGCCGGCAAGGTGGAGTTCCGCACGGACAAAACCGCGCTGGTGCATGTGCCGGTCGGCAAGCTCTCGTTCGAGCCGAAGAAGCTGGTGGACAACGCCATGACGGTGATCAGCTCGGTGCTGAAGGCCAAGCCCGCGGCGGCCAAGGGAAGATATGTCAAAGGGATGACCATCAGCTCGACGATGGGGCCGGGGGTGCAGCTCGACGCGGTTGTGCTGGAGCTGGCAGGCAAGGTTTAGAGGCAGTTTAAAGAAACAGGCCGACTCTGGCGCGTGAGCGAGGAGCAGGCGGCGAAAGCGAAGAGGATTCAGTTATGGCATTGACCAGAGCAAAGAAGACGGAGAAGGTGAAGGCGCTCGCCAGCGAGCTGGAGCGCTCGAGTTCGGCCATCGTCGGCACATTCTCCGGACTGACCGCAGCCAAGGACTACGGGCTGCGCAAGGCGATCCGCGGGGCGGGCGGCAGCTACCGGGTCGTCAACAACAAGCTGGCGGAGCGCGCCGGGCAGGGAACGAAGATTGAGGCGGCGCTGCTGGGGCTGAGGGGCGTCACGTCGGTGGCGTACACCTCGGGCGACCCGGTGGCCCTGGCCAAGGCGCTGGCTGCGTGGGTGAAGGAGAATGCGGAGTTCACCTTCAAGCTGGGAATTGTTGATGGCAAAGTGCTGAATGTGGATGAGATCAAGGCGCTGGCCACCATGCCGGGCAAGGAAGAACTCTTCAGCAAGCTGCTGTTCCTGATTCAGTCTCCGGCGCAGCGGCTGGCCACGGTGATCAACGCCGCGGGACGCGACCTGGCGGTGGTGGTCAACCAGGGCGTGGAGAAGGGCAAGTTTGCCGGAGCGGCGGTCGCTCCGGTCGCCGAAGTAGCTGCGGCTAAAGCAGTTGCAGCCGAAGTTCCAGCGGTCGAGGCCCCTGCGGCAGAGGTTCCGGCGGCAGAGGTTCCGGCGGCTGAGGCTCCGGCTGAGGAGGCGCCGAAGGCCGAGGGCGCATAAAGTTTGGCTTCGTTCCCCCTGGGGGCGCTTGGCGGATTGCTGGTCTGGGCATCCTCCCCGCGCAACGGAAACCCGGGTGGGGTGAGGCAGCCGGAGAGGAACGGATCTTCGGAGATGGAGACGCAAACGCAGCACACAAGTTTCTGAATCGAAATAGTTTAGGAGAGACAAAATGGCGGACATTCAGCAGTTGGAAGATCAGATCGTGAGCCTCAGCCTGCTTGAGGCTTCGGCGTTGGTAAAGAAGCTGGAAGAGCGGCTCGGCGTCTCGGCGGCAGCAGCGGTTGCGGCCCCGGCAGCCGGCGGCGGCGGAGCGGCAGCAGCGGCCCCGGTGGAGGAGAAGACCGAGTTTACCGTGATTCTGAAGGATGCGGGCGCAAACAAGATCTCGACCATCAAGGCTGTGCGCGAGGTCACCTCTCTGGGCCTGAAGGAGGCCAAGGACCTGGTGGACGGCGCACCCAAGGCCCTGAAGGAGAACATTTCGAAGGAAGACGCGGCCGCCATCGCCAAGAAGTTCGAGGGCGTCGCGACGGTCGAAATCAAGTAGTTAACTCTTCGACTTGCACGCCGGGGCAGAACGCGGTATCCTAAACAGTGGAGAACCGCCTCTGCCTTGGTGTGCTAGTAGGCAGACAGCGCTTCCGGACACCTCGGCAACTTAATATTGGACAATTCGTCAATCCGATGCTTCGGCATCGCAGGCAGCTTCGCAACTTTGGCATCCAGCTAAGGCTGGCTTCGGCATCTACGGCAACACTTCCGGCCTATCCCGCGAGCGCGGGCTACGGGGCCGGCCACCTGCAAGTCTGGCGGCGGACATGCACGGTGACACAGGAACAGAAGCGGCAGCACAACCTTGAGGCTAGGCGAGCTTCAAAGGGCGGCAGGCATCCAGTCAGAACCAGAAACAGTGCACAAGACGATCTATGCGCTCATGGGACGCGCTGTCCCTGCGAGCGCATTTCTGCGTTTTCGGCCCTTTCCCAGGGAAGCAGTATCAATCTATCTTCCGCGGACTTTATAGCAGTTCCCGCAGTCCTGCGAAAGTTAAATTTTTTTACCGGGCTGGCACGTTGAGACGAAAGCAAGCACCGGCGCACAGGCCAGACCGGATCGAGGGTGGGGAGGCGAAACAAAGTTGACGGAACGAAATTGGAGGGCTGCATTGCGGCCCGACCCCTTCGGGCGCGACCGGATGCCCCACACGCCGGAAGCGATCCACGGAAGGCATCGAACAGAAGTTGCCCAGAAGTTTCAGGAGACAGAGCATGTCCAGTGAAATGCGCGCGGTCCGCAGCCGCCTCGATTTTTCCAAGATTTCCACGTCCATCCAGATCCCCAATCTCATTGAAGTGCAGCGGCGCAGCTACGAGCGCTTTCTGCAGATGGACAAGCTGCCGCAGGAGCGCGAGGACAACGGGCTGCAGTCGGTGTTCACGTCGGTCTTCCCGATCACGGACTTCCGCAATGTGAGCGAGCTGGAGTTTGTGGACTACTCGATCGGCAACTGGGAGTGCAAGTGCGGCTACCTGAAGGGGCTGAACCATCTGCGCACGGCCTGCACCAACTGCGGCCACATGGTGATCACCGACCCATTCCATCCGGGCGAGGTGCTGTGCAGCTATTGCGGGACGTACAACAAGAACACGCCGGACTTCTGCACCAAGTGCGGCGACCCGGTTGGTTTGCAGTTGAAGTACGACCAGGCGGAGTGCGAAGAGCGCGGCATGACCTACTCGGCTCCGCTGAAGGTGACGATCCGGCTGAAGGTATACGACAAGGACCCCGAGACCGGCGTGAAGAGCCTGCGCGACATGAAGGAGCAGGAGGTCTTCTTCGGCGACATTCCGCTGATGAGCGCCAACGGGACATTTATCGTGAACGGGACGGAGCGGGTCATTGTCTCTCAACTGCATCGCTCGCCGGGCGTCTTCTTCGAGACGGCCAACAACCGGACATATTTTTTGGGCAAGATCATTCCCTACCGCGGGAGCTGGGTGGAGTTTGAGTACGACCAGAAGAACACGCTGTATGTGCGCATCGACCGCAAGCGCAAGTTCCTGGGCACGATCTTTCTGCGCGCGCTGGGCCTGCGCACGGACGAGGAGATCCTGAAGACCTTCTACACGGTGGACAGCATCCACGTGAAGGACGGCAAGCTGTACTGGAAGGTGGCCCCCGAGGCGCAGGCGAGCAACCTGCCGGGCACGCGTCCGGCGGTCAGCATCACGATGAAGGGCGAAGAGCTGGCTCCGGCGACGCGCAAGATCTCGCCGCACACGCTGAAGCTGCTGCGCTCGCACAGGATCGAGTCGGTGGAGGTGGAGGCGAGCGAGTTCGACGGCGCAATGACGGCTTCGGATGTGGTGGACCTGACCACCGGCGAGCTGCTGTACGAGGCCAACCAGGAGCTGACCGCGGACAAGCTGCACAAGGTGATGCAGTCGGGCGTGACCTCGATCGAGGTCTTCTTCCCGGAGCGCGACGATGTGGGCAACATTATCAGCAACACGCTGCGGCGCGACTCGGTGCACAAGCCGGAAGAGGCGCTGATCGAGATCTACCGCAAGCTGCGTCCGGGCGACCCGCCGACGCTGGACACGGCGAGCGCGCTCTTTGAGGGCATGTTCTTCGACCAGCGCAAGTACGATTTTTCGCGCGTGGGCCGGCTGAAGTTCAACATCAAGCTGTACGAGAACCAGGACGCCAGCGGGCTGGACAAGCGCACGCTGACGCCGGAGGACTTTTACGGTACGATCCGCTACCTGCTGAAACTGCGCAAGAACATCGGCATGGTGGACGACATCGACCACCTGGGCAACCGGCGCGTGCGCGCGGTGGGCGAGCTGATGGAGAACCAGTTCCGCATCGGACTGGTGCGCATGGAGCGGGCCATCAAGGAGAAGATGAGCGTGTATCAGGAGATGTCGACGGCCATGCCGCACGACCTGATCAACGCCAAGCCGGTGATGGCTGCGATCCGCGAGTTCTTCGGATCGAGCCAGCTCTCGCAGTTCATGGACCAGACCAATCCGCTGAGCGAGATCACGCACAAGCGGCGCCTGTCGGCGCTTGGGCCGGGCGGACTGTCGAGGGAGCGCGCGGGCTTCGAGGTGCGCGACGTTCATCCCACGCACTACGGGCGCATCTGCCCGATCGAGACGCCGGAAGGCCCGAACATCGGACTGATCAGCTCACTCAGCTGCTTTGCGCGGATCAACGAGTACGGCTTCATCGAGTCGCCCTACCGGCGGGTGAAGGAGGGCCGGGTCCTGGACTTCTTCTCGGTGATCAACGCGGGGGAGAGCACGCTGCGCCAGGGCGACCACGTCGAGGCCAACGAGCTGCGCAAGCTGAACGACCGCCTGCGCAAGGAGAAGAGGCGCACGGTGGAGGTCGAGCCGTACAGCTTCTATCTTTCGGCGTGGGAGGAAGACCACCACACCATCGCGCAGGCCAACATTGAGCTGGACGAGAAGGGCAATATCGTGCAGAACGTGGTGGATGCGCGGCGGCAGGGCAACTTCGTGCTGGTGCCGAAGGCCGATGTGGACTACGTCGATGTCTCGCCGAAGCAGTTGGTTTCGGTTGCGGCCTCGCTCGTCCCGTTCCTGGAACATGACGACGCCAACCGCGCTCTGATGGGCGCCAACATGCAGCGCCAGTCTGTTCCCCTGCTGGTGAGCGAGGCGCCCTACGTGGGCACCGGCATGGAGGGCGTGACCGCGCGCGACTCCGGCGCCGTGATTCTGGCCAAGCGCAACGGGATTGTGGATTCGGTGGACTCGGAGCGCATCATTGTGCGCGTGGAGGGCGAGCACCACCCCACGCAGCTCTCGCGCGAGGTCGGATCGGACATCTATCAGCTGACCAAGTTCAAGCGGTCGAACCAGAACACATGCATCAACCAGAAGCCCATCGTCAGCCAGGGCGACCGCGTGCTGAAGGGGCAGGTGATCGCCGACGGGCCATGCACGGAGCAGGGCGAGCTGGGCCTGGGACGCAACGTTCTGGTGGCATTCATGCCGTGGCGCGGGTACAACTTCGAGGACGCGATCCTGATCAGCGAGAAGCTGGTGAAGGACGACTACTACACCTCGATCCACATCGAGGAGTTCGAGATCGAGGCGCGCGACACCAAGCTGGGGCCGGAGGAGATTACGCGCGACATTCCCAACGTCAGCGAGCACGCGCTGCGCGACCTGGACGATTCGGGGATCATCCGCATCGGGGCCACAGTCGGGCACAACGACATTCTGGTGGGCAAGGTGACGCCCAAGGGCGAGACCCAGTTGACGCCGGAAGAGAAGCTGCTGCGCGCCATCTTCGGGGAGAAGGCGGGCGACGTGCGCGACGCATCGCTGACCTGCCCTCCGGGCATCGAGGGAACGATTGTGGACGTGCGCATCTTCAGCCGCAAGGGACAGGAGAAGGACGAGCGCGCCAAGCAGATCGAGCAGGAACAGATCGAGAAGCTGGAGCGCAACCTGGCCGACGAGATCCGCATTCTGACCGACGAGCGGCTGAAGCGGCTGGAAGGGATTCTGGGGGCGCGGGAGGTGCTCAGCGACCTGCACGACGAGCGCACCAACAAGAAGCTGCTGACGAAGGGCGACATTCTGGACCGCGACACCATCGAGCTGATCTCGACGCGCAATTTAAAGCGGATTCGCTACGCGGACAAGGACCCGCGGGTGAACGAGCAGATCGACGAGATTGAGGAGATGACCAGCCGCCAGATCGACGTGCTGCGCAAGATCACCAACGACAAGGTCGGCAAGATGCAGAAGGGCGACGAGCTTTCGCCGGGCGTCATCAAGATGGTGAAGGTGTACATCGCGATGAAGCGCAAGCTGTCGGTGGGCGACAAGATGGCGGGACGGCACGGCAACAAGGGCGTCATCGCGCGCATCCTGCCCGAGGAGGACATGCCGTACCTGCCGGACGGAACGCCGGTGGAGATTGTGCTGAACCCGCTGGGCGTGCCTTCGCGAATGAATGTGGGACAGATTCTGGAGACGCACCTGGGCTGGGCGGCGCACGAACTGGGCAAGCAGATCGCTGAGGCGGCCGCGGAGATGCAGTCGGCCAGCGAGGTGCGCGAGCTCTTCAAGGCGCGCTTCGCGGGCACCGCCGCGCTCAGCCAGCTTCTGGACCTGGACGACGCGCAGATCATCCGCGCCGCCGCCGGGATGAAGCGCGGCATCTGGTTTGCCACCGCGGTCTTCGATGGAGCGCGCGAGACGGAGATCAAGGCGCTGCTGAAGGCGGCGGGTCTGCCCAGCTCGGGCAAGACGCAGCTCTACGACGGCATGGTCGGCGAGCCGTTCGAGCAGCCGGCGACGGTCGGCTACATCTATATGCTGAAGCTCTCGCACCTGGTGGACGACAAGATCCACGCGCGCTCCATCGGGCCGTACAGCCTGATTACGCAACAGCCGCTGGGCGGCAAGGCGCAGTTCGGCGGACAGCGCTTCGGCGAGATGGAGGTGTGGGCGCTGGAGGCATACGGCGCGGCCTACATCCTGCAGGAGCTGCTTACCGCAAAATCCGACGATGTCTTCGGCCGCACCAAGATCTACGAGGCCATTGTGAAGGGCGAGGCGGCAATCGAGCCCGGCGTGCCCGAATCGTTCAACGTACTGATCCGCGAGTTGCAGTCGCTGTGCCTCGACGTCGAGCTGATCAAGCAGATCGACCAGAAGAAGGTGCCGCTGCCTGAGCTCGCTTTAGCGGATTAACGCATTACGGAGGGAGCAGGGGGTTTTAGCCCCCTGACTTCCGCCACAGATTCAGAGGGGCTTTAGCCCCTGAGGAAGACAGGCAACACCACAATCGAAATAGGCAACAGCACCAGAAGCAAAGGCATCGCGATGCGCCTGATGAAGTCATCGCGGAACAGATAGAGCAACCGCAGCCAACCCGATGCAGCAGACGGAGACGCAAACCATGTTCCGCTCCAGCCCCTTCGAACTCACCGGACCGATCCTCGACTTTGACGCCATCAAGATCCAGCTTGCCAGCCCGGAGAAGATCCGCTCCTGGTCGCACGGCGAGGTGACCAAGCCGGAGACGATCAACTACCGCACCTTCAAGCCGGAGCGCGACGGGCTGTTCTGCGCGCGCATCTTTGGCCCCATCACGGACTGGGAGTGCCTGTGCGGCAAGTACAAGCGGATGAAGCACCGCGGGGTGATCTGCGACAAGTGCGGCGTGGAGGTGACGCTCTCGAAGGTGCGCCGCGAGCGGCTCGGCCACATCGAGCTGGCCAGCCCCTGCTCGCACGTGTGGTTCTTCAAGGGACTGCCCAGCCGCATCGGGCACCTGCTGGACATCAGCCTGCGCGAGCTGGAGGCGGTGCTGTACTTCGAATCCTACGTGGTGGTGGACCCGGGCGATGCGCCGGTCAAAGAGCGCGAGGTGATCAAGGACGAGACGCGCTTCCGAGAGCTTGACGACCAGTATCGTCCCTCCGGCTTCAAGGCCATGATGGGCGCAGAGGCGATCAAGGAGCTGCTGAAGAGGGTCGATGTCATCGAGCTCTCCCTGGAACTGCGCGAGCGCATCAAGACCGAGACATCGCTGCAGAAGAAGCTGAAGTACTCCAAACGGCTGAAGATCGTGGAGGCCTTCCGCAAGTCCGACAACAAGCCGCAGTGGATGATCCTGGACGTGATCCCGGTGATTCCGCCGGAGCTGCGCCCGCTGGTCCCGCTGGACGGCGGCCGCTTCGCCACGTCCGACCTGAACGACCTCTACCGCCGCGTCATCAACCGCAACAACCGGCTGAAGAAGCTGATGGACCTGCACGCGCCCGAGGTGATCGTGCGCAACGAGAAGCGCATGTTGCAGGAGGCGGTGGACGCTCTGTTCGACAACGGACGCAGGGGCCGCGTGCTGCGCGGCGCCAACAATCGTCCGCTTAAGAGCCTGTCCGACACGCTGAAGGGCAAGCAGGGTCGCTTCCGCCAGAACCTGCTGGGCAAGCGCGTGGACTACTCCGGCCGGTCGGTGATCGTGGTCGGCCCGGAGCTGCAACTGCACCAGTGCGGCCTGCCCAAGAAGATGGCGCTGGAACTCTTCAAGCCGTTCATCTACCACCGGCTGGAACAGACCGGCCACTGCACCACCATCAAGCAGGCCAAGGAGATGGTGGAGATGCAGGAGTCCATCGTCTGGGACATCCTGGAAGAGGTGATCAAAGACCATCCCATCCTGCTGAACCGCGCGCCCACGCTGCATCGCCTCGGCATCCAGGGGTTTGAGCCGGTGCTGGTGGAAGGCAAGGCGATCAAGATCCACCCGCTGGTGTGCACCGCATTCAATGCCGACTTCGATGGCGACCAGATGGCGGTGCACATCCCGCTCTCGCCGGAGGCGCAGATCGAGGCGTCGGTGCTGATGCTGGCGTCGCACAACATCCTGTCGCCGGCCAGCGGACAGCCCATCACCGTGCCCACGCAGGACATGGTGCTGGGCATCTACTACCTGACCAAGGCCAAGGTGAACGCGATCGGCGAGGGCCGCGTCTTCGCCAACATCGAAGAGGTGCTGATGGCGCTGGAGGCCAAGCAGATCGAGACGCTGACGCCCATCCGCCTGCGCTACACCGGCCCGGTGCTGGACATGACCACCGCCTACGACGACCAGGACCTGAACCACACCGAGGTGGTGCACTTCAACAAGCAGTTCCTCTCCACCACGGTGGGCCGCGCCATCTTCAACGACGCGCTGCCCGAGGGGATGCCCTACGTCAACGGCCTGCTGAAGAAGAAGGGGATCGGCCAACTGGTGAACTACTGCTACCTGAACCTGGGCCTGGAGACGACGGTCAAGACGCTGGACAGGATCAAGGACCTGGGCTTCCGGGCGCCATCACCAACGGCGAGCGATCGAACAAGGTGATCCAGATGTGGTCGGGCGTGACCGAGCGCGTGGCCGACGAGATGTTCAACAACATGCGCAGCGCGGACAAGGAGGGGGCCATGAACCCGATCTACATCATGGCCGACTCGGGCGCGCGCGGATCGAAGCAGCAGATCCGCCAGCTCTCCGGCATGCGCGGGCTGATGGCCAAGCCTTCGGGCGAGATCATCGAGACGCCGATCACGGCGAACTTCCGCGAGGGGCTCACCGTGCTGCAGTACTTCATCTCGACGCACGGCGCGCGCAAGGGGCTGGCCGACACCGCGCTGAAGACGGCGGACTCCGGCTACCTGACGCGGCGGCTGGTGGATGTGGCACAGGACGTCATCATCTCGCAGCACGACTGCGGCACGGTGGAAGGCATCTACGTGACGCCGATCATCGAGGCGGGCGAGGTGATCGAGCCGCTGCGCGACCGCATCATCGGCCGCGTGAGCCTGGAGAAGCTGAAGGACTTCGAGGGCAAGACCATCGTCGAGGTGAACCAGGAGATCGACGAGGACCTGGCCTCCGCGGTGCAGGCCGCGGGCATCGAGCGGGTCAAGATCCGCTCCGTGCTGACCTGCGAGTCGAAGCGCGGCGTCTGCATTCTGTGCTACGGGCGCAACCTCGGCTCGGGCAAGATGGTGGAGATGGGCGAGGCGGTGGGCGTG
>JBEKWE010000022.1:0-23852 GCA_049513335.1 Acidobacteriaceae bacterium
TGCACCAGCATGGCCAGCGCAACCAGCCCGACAAAGACGGTCAGAAGATCGGTGTTAATATCGGAGACCGCATCCGTTCCCTGCAACCACATCGCCAGCATCGCCATTCGTCCCCTTCCCTACGCAAAGCCGCAGCCTGTCCGGCGCCCAGCGATGCGACGCCGGAGCTCAACCGAAGGAACTAGGCCGTCGGCTCGGTGGTTGTGTTGATATAGGCTTCCTTGCCCGCCTCCACCGCAGCCTCGACCTTGGCCTGCTGCTCGTTGATCAGGTTCTTGCCCTTCTCGACGTACTGGGTCCACTGGGTGCGGCCCTTGTCGATCTTTTCCTTGGCCTCGCGCGCGCTGTTCAACAGGTCCTCGCGGGTCTCTTTGCCGGCCTTCGGCGCATATAGCACGCCGATCGCCGCGCCGATCGCCGCGCCGATTCCCAGCCCGGCCAGAAACCACCCCAACCCACATGATCCGCATCCACATTCGTTGTCTGCCATTGTCTTCTCCTGTCCAGCCTTGCGATAAGTCGGTTGTCCTTCTCCGTTACTTTATACGATGCACGTTGTGCCACTGCCGCGAACGATCGAACGGAGGAACCGCTCTGTCTGCACTCCACCTGGGATGCTAATAATAGTACCTCTTGCAGCGTCATGGCGACCGTGGATGGGTCAAAATGCGCAGTTTAAGGCTGCTCCCATGCAGCGGAAAAAGGCGCGTCAGGAGGCGGACCGCGCCGGCCTGGTTCCAGGGCTTGCATTGCAGAGGCATATTGCAACAAACTAAAGGCGGCTATACGAGTAGAATGTTCGCATTGCAAGCCGATGCCGATGCCTTGAAAGTACTCACAGGAGAGCGAAATCATGGACCATCACTGGATTGTTTCCGGCGCACGCAGCGCCGTCATCACACTCTCGCTCGCCATGCTTCTGGCGGGATGCAAGAGCACGCCCCCGTCCACCGACGACAGCAGCCTGAACGCGCAGGTGCAGAGCCGGCTCTCGGCGGACCAGAACCTCGGCGGGCAGACGATCCAGGCCTCGGTGAGCGCAGGCGTCGTCACCCTGAACGGCAGCGTCACCAGCGACACGGCGCGCACCATTGCCACGGGCGACGTGGCGCAGATTGCAGGAGTTAAGACAGTGGTGGACAACCTGGTGGTTCAGGCGCCTGCAGCTTCCGCTGCCGTTGCAACGACGCCAGCCGCACCAGTCCCAGTAACGCCGGCGGCTCCCGTTGCCGCGAAGATCAGGAAGCCCGTGCCCGTGATGCCTCTGCCGCCACCACCTCCGCCTGCGCCCGCGCCCGTGGTTCGCAGCACGCCGCCTCCGCCCGCGCCTCAGCCGGCCCCAGTCGTGGTCAAGGTGCAACCTCCTCCGCCTCCCGCGCCGGTGGAGCACAACATCACCCTGTCCGCGGGCACGGCGATCCCGGTTCGCATTACGCAGACACTGGACAGCGCCACCACGCAGTCCGGCGACAAGTTCACCGGCGCAATCGCCACCGACCTCATCGTGGACGGCATGGTGGTTCTGCCGCAGGGAACGCCGGTGACCGGCCATGTGGACGCAGCGCAGGATGCCGCGCACTTCAAGGGCAACGCGCTGCTGACCATCTCGCTGAGCGCCATCGACCACAAGGGAACGCACATCGACGTCTCCAGCGAGGCCTTCACCAAGCAGGGCGAGGGCCGGGGCAAGAACACAGCCGAGAAGGTTGGCGCTGGGGCGGCCGTGGGAGCGATCCTGGGCGGCATCCTGGGCGGCGGCCGGGGCGCGGCCATCGGCGCGGCGGCAGGCGGAGGCGCAGGCGCGGGCGCAAACACCGTGACGCGCGGCCAGCAGGTGCAGATCCCCTCGGAGACGGTGGTGCGCTTCCGCCTGCTCGACCCCATCATCGTTCGCGTAACCACAGGAGCGGGCACGGGCCCGCACGACAACTCCAGCTCCTCGCTGGAGCATCATACGGACCAGTAAACTGCGGCGGCCTCACCGTTCGCGCAGGGCCAGTTGGTACAGTTATTGGCATATTATCGTCGAATTACTGTAACTTTAACGCTAACTTCAACCACATTGTTGTAAGCTAGCGGGAAGCGTCCGGGTTCCGCTTGACACTCAGGCCTGGGCGCAAACCGCGGTCGTGTTCCACTCCTCCCACTCCCCTTCATCCCCTAACCGCATGAACATTAAAGCATTTCCACTAATGGTTTAGAGTGTTGCGCTACGAAGAAAATGCGGGGATTCTTCCCCTTCCCCTTCGACTACGCTCAGGGGCAGGGTCAGAATGACAATTCTGAATTCTCTACAGTAATAGTGAAAATGCCCTAGTATGTTGAGGTCCCATGTGACGAAGGCAGCAGAGACTCCGGCCGGCTATCTGGTGCTCACGCTGAACGCGCATCTGCCCTATGTGGTGAACCACGGCACCTGGCCGCACGGCATGGAGTGGCTGCACGAAGCCGCCGCCGAGTGCTACCTGCCGCTGCTGCGCGTGCTAGCCAGGCTACAGCGCGACAATGTCCCTGCCAACTTCAACATCAACCTCTCGCCCATCCTGCTGGAGCAGCTTGCGCATCCGCTCTTCCGCGCCGAGTTCCCCAAGTACGTTGCCCGCAAGATTGTCGCAGCGCGCGAAGACGAGGCCTACTTCCTGCAGTCCGGCGACACGCACCTGGCCGGAACCGCGCGCATCTGGGGCCACTTCTTTGCGTCCGCGCTGGATGACTTTAACGCCCTGGGCGGCAGCATCGTGCAAGGCTTTCGCCGCTTCAGCGACGCTGGCCTGATCGAGGTGCTCACCTGCGCCGCCACCCACGGATACCTGCCGCTGCTGGGCACCGACGAGAGTGTCCGAGCGCAGGTGCGCACCGCCGTCCAGACCCACCTGCGCCACTTTGGCAGGCCCCCCCGCGGCATCTGGTTGCCGGAGTGCGGCTACCGCCCCGCCGGCCTGTGGAGCACACCCGTGCTCGACGACGGCTCCTGCGAAGCTCACCCCGCATTGCGCCGCATCGGCGTCGAACAGGCGATCTCCGAGTCCAGCCTCGACTACTTCTTCGTCGATAGCCACCTGGTGGAAGAGCGCCAGCGCAGCCTCTACCAGACCTACTTCGTCGATGGCCCGTACGACAAGCGCCTGGCCGCCACCGTCTTTCCCCGCGATCCCCGCACCGGCGTGCAGGTCTGGTCCAGCGACACCGGCTATCCCAGCGACCCCAACTACCTCGACTTCCACAAGAAGCGCTTTCCCGGCGGCCATCGCTACTGGCAGGTCACGGGCCCCAACGTCGATATCGCCGACAAACTCGTCTACTGGCCCCGGCAGGCCGCCGAGCGGGTCCAGGAGCACGCCAGGCACTTCGTCCAACTGGCCTACGAGACGCTCCAGCCCGGTTTTGACGGCTCCATTCCACCGGTGCTCTCTGCGCCCTTCGATGCCGAGCTCTTCGGCCACTGGTGGTTCGAGGGGCCACAGTGGCTGGAGGCTGTCTCCCGCGCCCTGCACGCTCTTGCAGCGCAGGACCCGGCCGCCGCAATCGCCACCACCACCTGCAGCCAGTACCTCGACCGCCATCCGCGCGCCGGATTCATCGGCCTGCGCGAAGGTTCCTGGGGCGCCGGGGGCAACCATCAGGTGTGGATGAACCCCGAGACCTCCTGGACCTACAGCAACATCTACCCCGCCGAGCGCACAACCCGCGAGATTGCGACCGCGGGCAAGTGGCGCGGCTCGGAGCTGGGCACACGCATCGCGCAGCAACTCTGCCGCGAACTTCTGCTGTTGGAGTCTTCCGACTGGCAGTCGCTCATCACCACGGGCGCCGCCCGCGACTACGCCGAGAAGCGCTTCCTCACCCACAACCAGCAGTTCCTCGAACTCAAGGCCATCTGGCAGGCCTTCGAGGAGGACGGCGCGCTCAACCTCGTCCGGACCGACCGCCTCGCCGAGATTGAAGACCGCGACAGCATCTTCCCCGGGATCGACCCCGGAGTGTGGGCCGCCGATGCGCACGCGACGCGCAGCCAGGCTCCCTCCACTGACAACGCGCAGGTTGCCGCTGCGCAGTGTGCGCCAAGCGGTTAGTTCGGCGACGGCTTCTCCACGTGGTCGATAACGATCACATCAACCGCCGTCTTCTGCGCCGTCAGCTTCAGGCCAAGCTGCTGCTGAATCGCATCGAATAGGTTCGGCGCTTCCGATACATCCGACGCCGGGACCTTTGGCGGATGACCGTTGAACTGCGAATCGTCCGGCGTAAACGTAACATTGTTGTCGAACCTACCGGTAATGCCTGTCTGGTCCACCACAGGCTTGTCCAGAACCAGCATCTGCAGAAAGCTGGTGAAGTCATTCATCGTCCCATTGATCAGATGCAGCGTCAGGCCGCCGGTCCCTGGCGAGTAGAAGAAGCCGGGGAGGTTGCTTTTCAATTGCGTCGGCGTCAGCTTCTGTCCTGTCTTCCCAGCGGTCAGCACATACGCCGCAAGATTGCGCTTCTCGTGATGAAACTTCAACGCGAAGCGGTCTGCCAGCAGCTTCCGGACCATGATTCGTAACTGCTCGGTATTCGGCGTACCCGGTTGGTCCGGATTCGCATCGATGTCGTATCGATCGCTATCCATCCATCCCGGCGCGTTCACAACCTGCTTCACCTGCAAGCTGTAGGCAAAGGTGACCAGATCGTTCAGCGATCCGTTGCGGACCACCATGCTGCGTCCCCGGATCACGAGGCCTTGCAAGCCCGGCGCACCCGATGGGTTTGGCTTGATGGTCGCGACTTCGAACGACGGGTCCGCGTCGGCAGCCATCGACGCAAGCGGCTTGGGCGCGTCGGGGATCTCCCACGCTGTCTCCGGCGTAGCGCGCAGGAGGGTCAACGGAAAGGGTTGCCCGCCCTGCGTCCATGTGCCGCTGATGGACTTGCCATCCGCGCTCAGAGTTCCCACGTAGCTGCCGCCGGCAATGTCGACCGCAATCTTTACATTAGAACCCTGACGAGTCACCGACGCGACCGGAATCGGCTGGGGAGTCTGATCGATGCTGTACATCTTCGCGCTCCAGCCGTCTTTGTCTCCCTTGTAGATATTGAAGATAATGCGGAGGTCCTTGCCCACCTTGAGCGTTCCCTGCCAGTTGCCTGAGAGATCGCCCGGCGCCGGGGGAGCGGCGGACTGCGCGCGCAGGGCGGGGGTTGCGAACAGCGCGGCCAGTGCAACGAGGCACAGCATCAGCTTCTTCATCGAATGATCTCCTCAAACACCGGATGGACTGCATGGCCCACAGCCCGCCGTTGACCGGCAAGAAGGAGCAGTGTTCCATGATACGCAATCCTGCCGCGGCAGGTTCAGGCGAATTGCTGGACGCGCGATCAATTTGTCCGGGGAGAGCATTGTTCGGATTCTCTCCTGCATAAGGTAGTCGTTGGCGGTGCGACTTTCTTACACATTCAACTTCATCTCAGGAGCAGAGTTTGCGACTTTTTGTTCGCGAAACGGAGCGGGTGGGCCTTATTTCTTTGCCTTTGCGGCGGCCTGTTTGCCGACTGGCTTCGCCTGCGATTTCGGCTTGGCCGATGGCTTCGGCTTTGGCGAGGATTTCGCCTTCGCGGCTGGCTTTGCCGGCGACTTGGCGGATGGCGTTGGCTTAGGATCTGATTTCGGCCGGGCTGCCGGCTTGCCAACGGGCTTTGCCGACGGCTTTGACTTTGTCTCCGATTTCGGCCTGGCGGCAGGCTTTGGCTCCGGCTTCGACTCAGCTGCTTCGGCGGCATCGGCTTCCGCCTGCCGGCGCAGGGCATGAAGCACGACGCGGAACATCTCTTCCTCGGGGGCGGGCTTGCCGGTAAAGATCTCAAACTGACGCGCGCCCTGGTGGACGAACATCTCAATGCCGGTGATGAACGGGATGGACAACTGACGCGCAAGGTGGATCAGCGGCGTCTCCAGCGGGTTGTAGACCAGGTCGAAGACCAGCCTGGTGTTGAGGTCGCGGGCCTCCAGCAGGGGCGCGGCCTTGTTGCCGGCCATGCCGACCGGCGTGGCGTTGACGATGGCGTCGAAGGTCGTCTTGGCCAGGGCATCCTTGCGGATGGTCTTGGAGCCGGACTGGCGCGCCAGCTTCTGCGCGGTCTCTGCGGTGCGGTTGAGGATGAAGACGGAGGCGCCCTTCTCGCGCAGGCCGAAGACGGCGGCGCGCGCCGCTCCTCCCGCGCCCAGCACCAGGACCCTGGCGCCGCTGAGCGGCATTCGCTTCTCCAGCGGGCCGGTGATGCCCGCGACGTCGGTGTTGAAGCCGTAGAGCTTGCCGTCCAGCGCGCGCAGCACCGTGTTGCACGCGCCAATCCTGGCCGAGAGCGGATCGGTGCGCTCCAGATGCGACAGAATCTCCTGCTTCAGCGGCATGGTGACAGAGATGCCCTGGATGGGAATCTCATGCACCAGCTTCAGCAGGTCGGAGAGCCGTGTGGTCTGCAACGCCAGATAGACGGCGTTGACCGTCTCGCGACGGAAGGCCGTGTTCATCATGATGGGCGAAAGCGAGCTGCGAATGGGGTTTCCCGCCACGCCGTAGACCTTGGTGGCGGCATCGACCTGCTCGATGCGGTAGGTTTCGATCAGGGTGCGGGCGGCGATCTGGCCGGGGCCGGTCTCCTCGCCCACGGTGGCGGCGGCGAAGGTGAAGGCCGATCCGGCGCGCACGCCCAGCACGCGCGATATGATTCCTGCGTCGCCCATGCAGATGCCAATAATGTTGGAGTGGTCGTTCATGCGCTCCAGAAAGCGGATGAGCGTGAGGTTGTCGACTAGCGCCCTGGCAGTGGGGACGACCTTGATGAAGTCGGGGTGGAAGGCCTCGATGCGAGTGAAGATGCTGTCCAGATCGCGCGTTCCGGTGAAGTCGTGATGACTGATGAGAAGGCCGATGCCGGTGTCGCGCAGCTTCTGCAGGTCGCTCTTCCTGAGGCTTGCGGCAGATTCAAGTTCAAGGTCTACAAGGTGAAATCCGGCCGCCGCACATTTTGTGAGGACCTCCAGTTCGGCGGCCAGCGACCCGGCGAACTTGCCGCCATTGGCGACGCGTCGACAGGTGGCTATGCCGGTGGCGACCGTGTTGTCTGCGAAGAACTGCCTGAACCTGGGCAGCGCCAGCAGCGGCTTCTCCAGGTAATCCAGGCGAAACTCGAGGAACGGCGTCTCCTTGACCACGGAGGAGGCTTTTTCGAGCATCTCCGCGGGCGTGGAGCCGGCGATGGCGACACACAGTTTGGTGATGCGGGAGCGGAGGAAGTGGGAAGCTATGCCGGGCACATTCAATCTCATGGACGCAATCGCGTATCTTACAGAGCAATCGATCAGGATGCAACTTTTCTAGTAAATCTCTGGAATTGCGGAGGTTAGCCTCGAAACCGCGCGGTTTGACTCACGGTATACAGTGACTCCTAAAATAGACGGGAAGGGTGGCTAAAAGTTGCATCCGGCGAGAAAAAGTCTCAATAGACGAGGAACTTACCAGTTTTGCCACGGCGCGGCGCGGCGGTGAACAGGCTGCGGAAAAACTCCTGTTTTTGCCTTTGGGAGGGAGCAGGGGGCTTCAGCCCCCTGAATAACGCCAGCCGAATCAAGGGGCTTTAGCCCAGGACCTTTTGCTCGTAGCGCCAAATCAGCCCTTTCCGCAGCCAGTGGAACCATAAAATGGGATTGTGACGAAGCGACTGAAAAGCCCCGAGGCGGTCGATATGCTGCGCGCGGCGGGCTGGCAGAGATACGCGTGGCTGCGCCACGGCTTCAGCAGGCGCGCCGGAGGCGTCTCCACCATCTACGATTCGGGCGGCAGCCATGATCAGGGTGCGGCGGTTGGTTCATTGAACATGGGTTGGACCCAGCAGGACGATCCGGCCAACGTGGCCGAGAACCGCCGCAGGTTCATGGCGGAGGTCACAGGCAGAGCGGTGCAGGCCGGTGCTACTTCCAACTCCGGGCCTGCAAACCCCTGTTCCCAGTTCCCTGTGCCCTATCTCGTGACGCTGCGCCAGATCCATTCTGGAACTGTCCACATCGTGGAGTCCGAAGACATCACTCAGGGGCGGCTGCAGACCGCCGACGGTCGCGCCGTGCTGCGCGGCGATGGGATGATGACGGACGTCCCCGGCGTCTTTCTCGGCATTCAGACCGCCGACTGCGTCCCGGTGGTGATGGCCGACGTGCGCCGTCGCGCGGTGGCGGCCTTCCACGCAGGCTGGCGCGGCACGCTGGCCCGCATTGTGGAGCGCGGCATCGGGACCATGCGCCTGCGCTACGGATCGCGTCTGCGGGACCTGGTCGCCGTCATCGGCCCGTCCATCGGGCCGTGCTGCTACTCGGTCGGCGAGGAGGTGCGCCACGAGTTCGAGTCGCAGTTCGCCTACGCGCGCCAGATCTTCCGCGAGGTCCACGACTCCGACCCGGTGCGGGAGAAGTATCCGATGCTCTTCTTGACCGCGCGCACTCCGGGCCACAGCAACATCGGCCCGCAGATACATCTCGACCTGTGGCAGGCAAACCGCCGCCAGTTGCTCAACGCGGGCATTCCGGACAAACGCATCACGGTCATCGGCGAGTGTACGGCCTGCGCTGGAGTGGGGACCGCCAGCGGGAGTAAGTACTTCTCCCATCGCGCGGAGAGCGGCTTCACAGGCAGAATGATGGCTGTCGTCGGCGTTGCAGAAAAATGATAGCGATCAGCGGGGAGTTGTTTCGGCGGGCGGGGCAACCGGCGCGGCAGGCGATGCTACAGGTGTGGCAGTAGGCGCGGCCTTCGGATGCCTGTGGAAGACGATGCGGATCAGGTCGGGTGCGAACTCGTAAAACTGGCCACCCAGAGCGCCGAAGAGCGTAACCTCGGTGCCGTTCTCCATGGTGAGGGCGAAGCCGCGCTGGTTGGCCGGGTAGTACGAGTTGGAGATGGCGCCGGAGATGTAGTTGCCCAGGATGTTCGAGGTGTTGAATTGGGTCTTGCCGTTGTCGCCCTTGCAGACGACGGTGGAGACAGCGGCCACCCACATGCGGCCCTTGACGGAGCCGGTCCCCTTGCGGAAATAACGCGGGTCCTGATGCAGCAGTTGGGGCAGAAGGGCGTTGCCGATGAGCGTGCCATTGACGTTGTCGGCGTAGCTGGCGCCGACACGCTTGAAGTAGCCGGGAGGCCCCCAGCCGTAGCCGCTGTTGCTGTCGATCAACTCGCTATAGCCTCCGCCAATGACGAACGACCATCCGATGTAGAAGGGATCGAGGGTGCTGTGCAGCGCGAGCCGCCACTTCTGTCCGGCGGTCAGCGGGAGGGCTTGGCCGTTCAACACCACGTTGAAGTTGGGCACCACGCCCAGCAGACGCTGCTGCTCCTCAAGCTTCAACTGCTGCTCCGACTTGTCGCGCTCTTCCTGCTTCGTCTCGGAGCCCGGAGCGGCCGCTGGAGGAGGCGTGGAGGCAGGGGCTGGGGCAACAGCCGGCGTTGCAGTGGATGCAGGCGCGGCCTGCGACGACGAGGAAGACGCGGATGCAGCCGGAGCGCTGTTCTGCGGCCCGGGGGCATCGGGCAGCGCCAGCGCCGCCGACTCGACCGGCTGCGAGACGATGGGCAGAGAGGGGCGTGACGGAGATGGCTGCGTGAGCCGTGTCTGCGCCGGCAAGGATACAGAAAAGAAAAGAGCCAGAGCGATGAATGTGGCTGAAATAAAACTAGGGGAAGAGATCGATTTCACCTAGATAGTTTATCGCACTGACTGAGTTACGGGCCTAACACAAACAGGCCAGACGCGGGCCGATTCGTGGCCCTGTGTTTGGGCGTGAGCGCGCACTGCGGTAGGCTTGGTCGATGAGGACAATGCGATGAAGTTCGAGATGGACAAGACTCCCGCGCGCCAGATCTACAACCTGCTGATCGGGCTGGTGGCCCCGCGGCCCATCGCCTGGGTGACCAGCATGGATGAGGCGGGCAGGCTGAACGCCGCACCGTTCAGCTCGTACAACTACCTGTGCGCCAATCCGCCGATCGTCGGCATGGGCGTCACCGACCGCCCCGGCACGCGGACGCCCAAGGACACGGCGCGCAACATCCGGCGCACCGGCGAGTACGTCATCAACGTGGTGACCGAAGACCTGATCGAGAAGATGAACATCTGCGCCACCGACTTCCCGGACGGCGTCAACGAGCTGGAGATGGCCGGCCTCACCACCGCGCCGTCGTCCGTCGTCAAAGTGCCGCGCATCGCCGAGGCGCACGCCGCGCTGGAGTGCACCGAGTTCACCACCATGGAGATCGGCCGCTCGCGCATCGTTCTGGGCCGCGTGGTGGCCATGTATGTGGAGGACCGCTTCGTCGATCCCGCCGGGCCGTACATCCTGTCCGAGGAGCTGCACGCTATGGGGCGGATGAATGGCCTGGGAAATTACGTCAAGACGCGCGATGCGTTTGTCACCGTCCCGCGCATCTCGTATGAGGAGTGGCAGAAGGGAAAGCGATAGAGCCGTTCCAGCGCTACTCCAGATACTGCTTGATCCACGGGTCGTCGGAGTGGACGAGCTCCTCGGTTGTCCCATGGAATGCGATCTTCCCCTCGTTGAGCACGAGGAACTTCATGCCCTGGTCGATGCCGTCATGCGGGCCGTCCTTGGGCAGAGGCTTCATGCCGCCGGTGGCGGGATCGAAGTGGTGGGTCGCGAGGATGAACGCGTCCTGCAGCCGGTGCGTCACCATCAGCGAAGTGGTATGCGAGACGTCGCGCTGCTTCATCACCAGCTCGATGATGGTGGTCGAGGTGATGGGGTCGAGCCCGCCGGTGGGCGAGTCGTAGAGGATGAGGTCGGGGTGGCTGACGATGGCGCGCGCAATGGAGACGCGGCGGCGCATCCCGCCGGAAAGCTCGGAGGGGAACTTGTCGATCGCGGCCTCCAGCTCGACGAACTTCAGCGCCTCCACCACACGCGCGTGCGCTTCGGCCTCCGGCACGTGCTCCTCGTGCAGGCGGTAGGCGACATTCTCCTCAACGGTGAGCGAGTCGAAGAGGGCGGACTCCTGGAAGACCATGCCAATACGCCCGCGCAGCTTGTACAGGTCGCGCCGCCGCAGCCTGGCGATGTCCTCGCCGAAGACGCGGACCGAGCCGGAGTCGGGCAGGAGCAGGCCATTGGTCAGCTTCAGCAGCACCGACTTGCCGCAGCCCGCCGGGCCCAGCAGGACCAGCGTCTGCCCGCGCTCCACCGAAAACGAGATGTCCTGCAAGACCGGCTTCACGTCGAAGGCGATGGAGACACCTTCAAATTGCACCACCGCAGCGGCGTCGCCGGGCGGCTCCATGATTGCAACTGCGGGGCTGTGAAGGTCCTCAGGCATGGGCGCTCTCAACTGCCGAAGATGCCGATCATGGCGCGGGTGACGATGAAGTCGACGACGATAATGAAGACCGAGGAGACCACCACCGCCTGTGTTGTGGCGCGGCCCACGCCCTGCGTCCCGCCGGTGGTCTTCATGCCGAAGTAGCAGCCCACGGTGGCGATAATAAAGCCGGAGAAGAGCGGCTTGGTGAGGCCCTGCACGATGTCGCCGTGGACCAGGCTGGCATAGGAGCTGTGCAGGTAGGAGCTGGCGGTGAGTCCGAGCATGCCGACGCTGACCAGCGCTCCGCCCGCGATGCCCACCGCATCGGCGATGATGGTGAGAAAGAAGAGCATGAAGATGGTGGCGATGAGGCGCGGGGTGACCAGCTTGCGGATGGGGTCGGTGCCCAGCGCGCGCATGGCGTCGATCTGCTCGGTCACCTTCATCGAGCCAAGTTCGGAGGCCATGCCGGCGGCGTTGCGGCCGGAGACCATCAGCCCGGTGAGCACCGGGCCAAGCTCCTTGACCATGGAGAGCGAGACCAGCGATCCGGTCTTGCTGACGGCGCCGAACTCCTGCAGCGCGGTGACCGACTGCAGCGCCAGCACGCACCCGGTGAAGAAGCCGCTGAGGATGATGATGGGCAGCGAGCCCACGCCGATGGAGTCCATCTGGGTAAAGATGTCGTCCCAGTAGAGCGGCCGCGAGAAGATGTCGGCAATCGCCCTGCCCGACAGGATGGAGTACTCCTGCACGGCTGCAATCTGCTTCTTGATGAAGACATCTGGGGGCAGGATGGGCATATCGTCTGTGGCTCAGAGTATCAGATGCGGGAACCGTCCCGCCAAGCGTTGGCCCTCCCGCCAGACTCTCAACCCGGAGACCACCCCGCTGCTTCCCAGCTCTTCTGCATGGCTTGTAGGCCGTTGAAAGTGAGAAGATGGAGGGATGATTGCACCGGGTACGGCGGAGACGATGTTGGCGGCGGTGTTGTATGGCAGCGAGGACCTGCGCATGGAGCGGATTCCGGTCCCGCAGATCGGCGCGGGCGAGCTGCTGCTGCGGGTGGGCGCGGCGCTGACCTGCGGCACCGACCTCAAGGTCTACCGGCGCGGCTACCACGCCATGATGCTGAAGCCGCCGGTGGTCTTCGGCCACGAGGCGGCCGGTGTGGTGGCTGGGGTGGGCGCCGGAGTGAAGAACTTCCGCGTGGGCGACCGCGTTCTGCCGCTCAACTCCGCGCCCTGCGATGCGTGCTTCTTTTGCAAGCACGGCCAGCAGAACCTGTGCCAGGACCTGCTCTTCAACAATGGCGCCTACGCCGAATACATGCGGGTTCCGGCGCGCATCGTGGAAAAAAACACGCTGCTTGTGCCGGACAATGTGCCCCTGCAACACGCGGCGCTCACCGAGCCGCTGGCCTGCGTCATACTCGGGCTGGAGGCGTCCGGAGCGCGCGCAGGCGACACCATGGTGGTGATCGGCGCGGGGCCGATCGGCCTGATGTTTGTGCATGCAGCCCAACTGAGCGGCGTGCGCGTCATTGCAGTAGTCAAGCGCGAGGACCAGATCGCAGCCGCGCGCCACTTAGGGGCCTCCGACGTGGTGCAGATCACCACGGGCGTGGACACCGTGGCCGCAGTGCGCGCGCTGACCGGTGACTCGCGCGGCGCGGACGTCGTCATCGAGGCCGTGGCCCGGCCCGCCACATGGGAGCAGGCCGTTGGCATGGTGCGCAAGGGCGGCGTGGTGAACTTCTTTGGCGGCCCGCCCAAAGGCACCGTCGTCGGCCTGGACACCAACCGGCTGCACTACGGAGACATCACGCTGAAGGCGACATTCCACCTGACGCCGGCGACCGCGCGCACGGCCTTCGAGCTGATCGCCAGCGGACGATTCCAGTCCGCCGATTTCATCACGCGAACGGCCAGCCTGAATGAGGTTTCCGCCGTCTTCCAGCGCATGATGACGCGCAGCGCGGACAATGTTCGCGACATCAAGACAGCCATCTTTCCCAATGAAAACGAGGCCAATGGCCTCAGGCCCAGCGGCAAGGAGCCAACCGGCGGCGGGAGCAGGCAATGAATGGGCCGCTGGCCTCCACCGGCGAGACTTTTGCGGCCGACTCGCTCGACGGTGCGCCAGACGAGTATCTGACCCCGCAGGACCGGCCCACGCTGGACGAGGCGCGCGCCTGGTGCCACCAACTGGCCAGCTCGCACTACGAGAACTTCCACGTTGCGACGTTTTTTTTGCCCCGCATCATGCGTCCGCACTTCGAGGGCCTCTACGCCTTCTGCCGCGTCTCGGACGATCTGGGCGATGAGGTCGGCGACACGGCAACCGCGCTTCGCCTGCTGAATACCTGGGGCGGAATGCTCGACCAGTGCTACGACGCGCCCGCGCAGTCGCGCCATCCCGTCTTCGTCGCGCTGCACGAGACCATCGCCGCCTGCGACCTGCCGCGCGGTCTCTTCCACGATCTGCTGCGCGCATTTAAGCAGGACCAGGTCAGGACCCGCTACGACACATGGGACGAGGCCGTGGAGTACTCGCGCTACTCGGCCAACCCCGTGGGCCGGCTGGTGCTGATGGTCTGCGGATATCGCGACGAGGCGCGCGCCCTGCTCTCCGACAATATCTGCACCGCGCTGCAACTGGCCAACTTCTGGCAGGACGCGGTGCGCGACTCGGAGATTGGGCGGCGCTACATTCCCACTGAGTTTATGCTGCGCTTCGGCGTGGCAGAGGGCCAGATCGAGGGCCGCGTCTTCACCCCGGAGTTCGGCGCCATGATGCACGCGCTGGTGGAGCGAACGCGCGCAATGCTGCACCTGGGCGCTGCGCTCAGCATCACCGTGGACGATGAGCTGCGCGTCACGCTCGACCTCTTCCGCAAGGGCGGCGAGGCCATCCTCGACGGCATCGCAGCGCAGAAGTACGACGTGCTGCGCGGACGACCCGTGGTGACACGGCGCAAGAAGCTGATGCTGCTCTTTGGCGCATTGCTGGACAAGCTGCGAACGCGGCAGGCGGCTGGAGTCCGTGCGGCATGAGCGAGACTGGCAGCACCGGCGTGCGAACGGCTGCGGCCTACGAGTTCTGCCGCGCCATCGCACGCCGCGAAGCGAAGAACTTCTATTGGGCCTTTCGCGTTCTCCCGCGCCATAAGAGCGACGCAATGTGCGCCGTCTACGCCTTTATGCGCCGCGCCGACGACATCGCGGACGACGAGTCGAAGCCGCTCGAAACCCGCCGCGCCGAGATGAAGTCGTGGCTCGAAGCGTGGCGCGCGGCGAGGAGTTCCGCTGCTAATGATTGCTCGTCGAGAACAGACGAAGACCCCGTCTTCCTCGCCCTCAGCCACACGCAGCGCCGCTTCAATATCCCCGATTCCCTCCTCGAAGAACTCGTCGCCGGAACCACGATGGACCTCGAACCTCGGACCTCGAACCTTGGACCCATCCAGACCTATGCCACCTTCGACGACCTCTACCGCTACTGCTATCTCGTCGCATCGGTCGTCGGCCTGGTGTGCATCCGCATCTTTGGCTACAGTGACGCGCGCGCGGAAAAGCTCGCCGAAGAGACGGGCGTGGCTTTTCAGTTGACCAACATTTTGCGCGATGTGAAGGAAGACGTGCAGCGTGGCCGCGTCTATCTTCCCCTCGACCTGCTCGACGAGTTCGGCGTGACGCTCAACGAGCTGCGCACACTCGCCGCAGGCCGCTCCATGACTGAGCGCGAGCGCGCCATGCTTGCGACGCTGGCCATCCGCGCGGAGAAGTACTACCTCGCGGCGGGCAAGCTGACTCCGCTGCTGGACCGCGACAGTCGCGCCGCACTGTGGGTCCTGGTGACGATCTATCACCGCCTGCTGGACCGCATCGCAGAGCGCAGGATGGAGGTCTTCGGCGAGCGTATCGCGCTTTCCACCGTTGAGAAGCTTGCCGTCCTGGCCCGTGGAGCTACAATTGCCGCATGGAATCGCGTGGTCGAGTGAAGCGCGCCTCCGACGACCTGCGCCGCCGGGCCGCAGATGCACGGCCCACGGACGTCGTCGTGGTGGGCGCGGGCGTGGCAGGGCTGGCCGCGGCGGTGGCGCTGGCGGGCGATGGCGCGTCGGTGACGCTGCTGGAGCGGCGCGCCTTTGTCGGCGGCCGTGCCTACTCCTACCCGCATCCCGCGCTGGAAGAGACGATCGACTCGCAGCACGTCGTCCTCGGCTGCTACGCGAACTTCATGGAGCTGATCGAGCAGGCGGCCGCGGAGTGGTCCATCCGCTGGTACGACGAGCTTTGCTTTCTGGAGCCAACCGCCGCCGGGACCCCGCGCCGCAGTTGGATCCGGCCCGGCAGCCTGCCCGCGCCCGCGCACCAGGCCATCAGCTTCTGGCGCGCTCCCATGCTGGGCCTGCGCGACAAGGCAGCCATTGCATCGGGGCTGGCGCGCTTCCTGCGCGGCTATCCCGAGAGCGACGCGGAGAGCTTTGCCGCATGGCTCAAGCGCACCCGCCAGACCAACCGCGCCATCCGCCACTTCTGGGAGCCCATCGTTACCACCGCGCTGAACGACCGCTTTGAGAATTGTTCCGTGAAGTACGCGGGCATGATCTTTCATGAGGCCTTTCTGCGCTCGCCGCAGGCTGGCCGCCTGGGCATTCCGGTCAAGCCGATGAGCGAGTTCTTCGAGCCGGTGGTAAAGCTGGCGCGCCGGCTGGGCGTCGATCTGCGCCTGAACACGGGCGTGGATGCAATCGCGCGCACGCCGGAGGGCCGATGGAAGGTCCGCACCGGCGAGACGGAGCTGGAGACCGGCGCGGTAGTGCTGGCCACCGGCCTCCGACAGACCGAGCGCCTGATGAACACGCTGGCCGGGGAGGGCGCAGCGCCCGGCGCGTACAAACCCTTCGAGTTCGAGCGCTTCGTGCTTGCGCCCATCACCACCATCCATCTCTGGTACGACCGCGAGGTCACCGACCTCGACCACGCGGTGCTGCTGGACACGCGCATCCAGTGGCTCTTCGCCAAGTCGCGCATCCGCGGATGGGACCCGTCGCTCGGCAGCTACCTGGAGTTGGTCATCAGCGCGTCGTGGCCGGAGATTGCCATGTCGCGCGAGCAGATTCTCGCTTCGGCGCTCGGCGAGGCCGAACTCTTCTTCCCCGCCATTCGCGAGGCGCGCCTGCTGAAGAGCGAAGTGCTCAAAGAGGCGCGCGCAACGTTCTCCGTCACGCCGGGGCTGGACGCCTTCCGCCCACCGCAGACCACCGAGTATCCGCGCCTCTACGTCGCCGGAGACTGGACCGCGACCGAGTGGCCCTCCACCATGGAGGGCGCGGTGCGCAGCGGACGCCTGGTGGCCGGCGAGGTCGCCGGCGACCGCACCCTCTTCCTCGCCCCCGAAACCCCCGCCACCGGCCTCATGCGCTGGCTCAGCAGGAGCTAATCCCACCCATCGCGATAAGGCCGCGAAGAATGGGGCACCAGCCCTCCTTACGGTCAATCACCCTCAGCCATCAATGCAGCTACTTCGCGGACCAGAACCGGAAGTTTCGTTTGAACGATGCCCCAGACAATCCTGTCGTCCACCTGCGCGTAGGCGTGAACGAGAATGTTGCGGAATGCAATGATGCTGTGAGACTCGGTGATCCGGGCGGCAAGCACGGCATCCAAACGTGTGAGTTGCACCAGGGCCTCGCCGATGATGGCAAAAGCCCGCTCGACGGCAAGCCGCAGCATGGGATTCCGTTGGTATTCCGCGAAATCCTTGCCGGCGGTAAACTGGGCGGCGAGCGAAGCCGCCTCCTGAATGTCGTAAAGATACTTCCGCGCTTCAAGCCGCATAAAGAAGGGCCTTGCCCTGTTCCACGCTCTGCAGGAAGTATGGGTTTCGGATCGCCGAGGCAACAACCAGGTCCACAGACCGCCCAAAGAGCCGCTCCAGCGCCTCTTTGAAACCGAAAAACGCGGTTGCGTAGTCGCCAGCGGACAGTGGCTCGAACTCCGCCAGAAAATCGAGATCGCTGAGTTCGGAATTGAAGGCTGCGCTCAGCCCCGACCCGAAGAGATCGAGTCGCTGAACGTGAAACTCCCGGCAGAGCTTTACCAAATCGGATTGGTGTGCGGCAATGGCGGCATTCATGCGTTCGTTACCTCAGCGTTCCCAGAATACTACTACTGGGACAACTGGGTTCCCTATTCAACGCATGGGTAGGCATTCGCGAAGCGAGCCGCTCCCGCTCAAACTCGCCCGTAGAGCTACGCGGTGGCGTCCTTGGCGGAGGCGAGTTTTTCTTCGGCCTGGCGGGTCATGGCGTTGGCGTAGTCGTACTTCGCGGCGTCGTCACCGGCCTGCTGCCACATCTTCTCGCCCTCGGCCAACTCATGCTGGGCCTCGGCTGTGTCGATCTCGCTGGGAAGCACCGCAGTCTCGGCAAGGATTGTGACCCGCTCGGGAAGCACCTCGACGAATCCCCAGGCGACGAAGAACTTGCGGTCGCTCGAAGTGCCTCCGTGCAGACGCACCTCGCCCGCGCCCAGTTCCGCCAGCAGTGGCGCCGCGCCGTAGAGCGCCTCCAGATAGCCGGAGCTGGACGGCAGCTCCACCGACTCCGCCGTGGCATCCAGCAGCAGGCGGTCCGGGCTCACCAGCCGCACCGCCAACAAACCCGAAGTTGATATTGCTTCTGCCATATTGCCCTTGCGAGTGCCATCCGGGGCTAAAGCCCCTGTGAATTCATTGGCTTTTTCAGGGGGCTGAAGCCCCCTGCTCCCTCCGAAATGCCTTTACTCACAACTCACAACTAACAACTCCCAACTGCTTTTACGCCGTTTGCTTCATCTTCTCTGCCGCGGCCTGCACGTCCTCGATGCCGCCCTTCAGGTAGAACGCCTGCTCGGGGATGGCGTCGTGCTTTCCTTCGATGATCTCCTTGAAGCTGCGCACCGTGTCGGCAACCTTTACATACGCGCCGGGAATGCCGGTGAAGACTTCGGCGACGTGGAAGGGCTGCGAGAGGAAGCGCTGCACCTTGCGCGCGCGGGCCACGGTGGTCTTGTCCTCTTCCGAGAGCTCGTCGATGCCGAGGATCGCGATGATGTCCTGCAGGTCCTTGTAGCGCTGCAGGATCTTTTTGACGCCCTGCGCCACGTCGTAGTGCTCCTGGCCCACGATGCGCGGCGAGAGGATGCGCGAGGTCGAAGCCAGCGGATCGACCGCGGGATAGATTCCCAGCTCCGACAGCGGCCGCGAGAGCACGGTGGTTGCGTCCAGGTGGGCGAAGGTGGTCGCCGGGGCCGGATCGGTGAGGTCGTCGGCGGGCACGTAGACTGCCTGCACGGATGTGACCGAACCCTTCTTGGTGGATGTGATGCGCTCCTGCAGCTCGCCCATCTCGGTGGCCAGGTTGGGCTGGTAGCCGACGGCCGAAGGCATGCGTCCTAGCAGCGTGGAGACCTCGGAGCCGGCCTGCGTAAAGCGGAAGATGTTGTCGATGAAGAGCAGCGTGTCCGCGCCCTCGTAGTCGCGGAAGTGCTCGGCGACGGTGAGGCCGGTGAGCGCAACGCGCAGGCGCGCGCCGGGAGGCTCGGTCATCTGGCCGTAGATCAGGGTCGCCTTGCTCTTGGCGAAGTCCTTCAGGTCGATGACGCCCGACTCCTGGAACTCGATCCAAAGGTCGTTGCCCTCGCGCGTGCGCTCGCCCACGCCGGCGAAGACGGAGAAGCCGCCGTGCTTGGTCGCCACGTTGTTGATCAGCTCCTGGATGATGACCGTCTTGCCCACGCCCGCGCCGCCGAAGAGGCCGATCTTTCCGCCCTTGAGGAATGGCTGGATGAGGTCGATGACCTTGATGCCGGTCTCGAACATCTCCTCGCTGGTGGACTGCTCGTCGAAGGCCGGCGCCGGGCGATGGATGGGCATATGGAACTCGGATGTGATGGGGCCGAGCTCGTCCACCGGATCGCCCAGCACGTTCATGACGCGGCCCAGCGTTCCGCGGCCCACGGGAATGGTGATCCCCGCGCCGGTGTCGATGGCCTTCATGCCGCGCACCATGCCATCGGTGGGCGCCATGGCGACGCAACGCACGCGGCCCTCGCCCAGGTGCTGCTGCACCTCGACGATCACGGACATCGGCTTGGGCACAACAAAGCCGTCGCTGACGATGCGCAGCGCCTGATAGATGGGCGGCATGGTCTTCTCTTCGAACTGCACATCAACGGCCGGCCCGCTGACTGAAATCACTCGTCCAATATTCTCTGCCATAGTCTCTTCGTTCCCAATTCCTTCTGTACGCAATCACACGGAGCAAAACTAAAACTATTGCACGAACTATTGCGCCGCTGCTCCGCTAACAATTTCGATAATTTCCTTGGTGATCGCCGCCTGACGGACACGGTTCATGGTGAGGCTCAAGCTGTCGATCAAATCTTCCGCGTTCTTGGTTGCCGCGTCGGTGGCCGTCATGCGCGCAGCGTGTTCGGCTGCCGCCGACTCCAGCAGCGCATGGAAGATCTGCGTGGTGACATACTGCGGCATCAGGTTGCGGAACAACTGCTCCGGCGCCTGGTCGTAGATGTAGTCCACCTCGGCGGTGCCGAACTTGGCCTCCGACTCGGCAGCCTTGTCTTCCATCTCGAATACCGACACGCCTGCGCTGCTGGCAGCCAGCGCCGCCGCCTCGCGCTGCTCTTCGCTCATCTCCTGGGCCGCGGTAATCTCTCGCGCGCCCAGCTGGCGGATGGGCAACAGCTTCTCCACCACAAGGCGCTGCGAGATCACGCTCTTGAACTCGTTGTAGACCAGGTAGACCGAATCGATCTCCGCGCTTTGGTAGCGCTCGACGATGGAACGGACCATCGCCGACACGTCGTCGAAATCCACCCGCAGCAGCATGCCGGGATGCTCCGCCACCACCTCGATCGGCTGCGCGCGATGGCGCACCACATCGTAGTGGGTGGAGAGGTCGTTGTCGTAGCGCTGCTCGGTCTTCTCGTAGTTCGCCGCAGCAATCTTCTTTTTGTAGAGCGCGATCGCCTTCTTGCCCACCGGCTCCAGGTCGATGGTCTGGCCCAGCGCGCGCCGCTGGTCGATGAAGCGCTGCGCCGCCTTGCCGATGTTGGCGTTGAACGCGCCGGCAAAACCCTTGTCGCCCGCGATCACAATCGCCAGCACGTTCTTCTCTTCGCGCTCCACCAGAAGCGGATGCAGAATCTCGCCCGTCTGCTCGTTGTAGAGGTCCGTCCGGCGCACCAGCGAGACCAGCACCGTGGCCAGCATCCGCGCATACGGACGCGCCCGCATGGCGCGGTCCTGCGCGCGGCGCAGCTTGGCCGCCGAAACCATCTTCATGGCCTTGGTGATCTGCCGCGTGTTCTTCACGCTGCGGATGCGACGCCGTAAGTCGAGTACATTCGCCATGGTTTACTTTGCCGCCGCAAGCTCTTTCTGGCTCGCTTCCCTCTTGTCCTTCAGGTCCGCGAGAAATGTTGTTTTGTAGTCGTTGATGGCGTCGGTCAGGCGCTTCCTGATGTCGTCGTCCAGCGCCTTCCTGGCGGCAATGTCGGTCAGGATCGCGGGCGCGGATTCTTCCAGGTAGGGATAGAAGCCGTCTTCGAAGGCGCGCAGGTCCGCGACCTCAACGTCGTCCAGCAGGCCGTTGACTCCAGCGAAGAGAATGGCCACCTGCTTTTCCACCGTGAGCGGCTGGAACTGCGGCTGCTTCAGCAGCTCGGTGAGGCGCGCGCCGCGGTTCAACTGCTGCAGCGTGACCTTGTCCAGATCGGAGCCGAACTGCGAGAACGCGGCCAGCTCGCGGTACTGCGCCAGGTCCAGCTTCAGCGTGGAACCCACCTGCTTGGTCGCCTTGATGGCCGCGGCAAAGCCCACGCGCGAAACCGAGAGGCCAACGTTCACCGCCGGCCGCACGCCGGAGTTGAAGAGGTCCGTCTCCAGGAATATCTGGCCGTCGGTAATGGAAATCACGTTGGTCGGGATGTAGGCCGAGACGTCGCCCGCCTGCGTCTCGATGATCGGCAGCGCGGTCAGGCTTCCGCCGCCCTGCTTGTCCGAAAGCTTCGATGCCCGTTCCAGCAGGCGCGAGTGCAGGTAGAAGACATCGCCGGGGTAGGCTTCGCGGCCCGGCGGACGGCGCAGCAGCAGCGATATCTCGCGGTAGCTGACCGCGTGCTTGGAAAGATCGTCGTAGATCACCAGCGCGTGGCGTTTCGAGTCGCGGAAGTACTCTCCCATGGCGCACGCCGAGAATGGGGCGAGATACTGCATAGGGGCCGGCTCGGAGGCGGTCGCAGCCACCACGATGGTGTATGTCATCGCGCCGTGCTCCTGCAGGGTCTTCACGATCTGCGCCACCGACGAGCGCTTCTGCCCGATGGCGCAGTAGATGCAGATCAGGTCCTTCCCCTCCGAGTTGATGATGGTGTCCAGCGCGATGGCCGTCTTGCCTGTCTGCCGGTCGCCGATCAGCAGCTCGCGCTGCCCGCGCCCGATGGGGATCATGGTGTCAATGGCCTTGATGCCCGTCGCCATGGTCTCGCGCACGCCCTGGCGACTGATGACGCCGGGAGCGAGGCGCTCGACCGGCAGCGCGTGTGCGGTGACGATTTGCCCCTTGTCGTCGATCGGTTCGCCCAGCGCATTCACCACCCGCCCGATCATTCCCTCGCCCACCGGCACGGACATGATGGTGCCCGTGCGCTTCACCTCGTCGCCCTCGCGCACCTGGGTGTAGTCGCCCAGCAGCACGGCGCCCACCTCGGACTCGTCCAGGTTCATGGCCAGGCCGGCCACACCGTGGGGGAACTCGATCAGCTCGCCCGCCATCACCTTGTCCAGCCCATGCACGCGCGCAATGCCATCGCCCAACGAGATCACCGTGCCGACCTCATCCACCTGAATGCGCTGCTCGTAGTTCTCAATCTGCTGGCGGAGCAGCGTGGTTATCTCGTCCGCGTTGATCTTTGCCATGTCTTCCCTACCCTCAATCCGGCCCTGAGTCTCAGCCCTAGTTCCTTCTCAGATCCTGCGTTGCAAATTCCATGACCCTATGCGTTCACCAGCCTCTGCTTGAGTTGCTGCAACTGGCCGCGCACCGATCCGTCATAGACTGTCGATCCGATCTCCACAACCGCGCCGCCCAGAAGCGCGGCGTCTTCCGCGTAGCGGGCGTGAACGCGCTCCCCGGCAAGCTTTGCGATCTGCGCCTCCAACTGCGCGCGGTCCTCCTGGTTCAGCGGACGCGCGCTGGTGATGCGCGCCTCGGTTGCGCCTGCGTGCTCGTCCACCAATTGCTTGTACCCGGTCAGAATCTCGTCCAGCTCTGTCAGTCGCCGGTGCTCCAGAATCACCGCAATAAAGTTCCGCACCTGGGGAAACATCGCGATGCGACGCGCGATCTCATCCAGCACCTTCAGCTTGGCGGCCATCTCAATCGAGGGGTTTTGCAGTATCTCGCGCAGCTCATTGCTGCCGGCCAGGGTCTGGGCAAAGTCGCGCATCTGTTGCTGGGCGGCATTCACATCCAGCCGCGCCGACTCCGCAACTTCGGCGAATGCGCGCGCATATCGTGGGGCGGAGCTGGCCATCAGTTCTGTCCCTTCTTGGAATCGTCGCCCGTCAGCCGCTGGGCGAAGCCCTGCACCAGCAGCCGGTCGGTCTCCGCGGAGATCGCCAGCTTGTGGGCCGCCTGTTCGATCGCCAGAACGGCCGCGTACTGCTGCAGTTGCTTCTGCGCGTGGCTGGTCGCCGACGCAATCTCCTGCTCCGCGGCCGCCAGAATCCTGACCTTCTCGTCCTCCACCGTGGCCTTGATGCTCTGCTCCGCTCTGGCCGCATCCTGCTCCGCCAACGCACGCATTGCGGCGATCTCACCGTCCAGCTTGCCCAGCCGCTCTTCCACGCCGCTCAACCGCTCGCGCGCCTCTTCGGTCGCCGTTCGCGCATCCAGCAGGCTCTTCTGGATGGTCGCGGTGCGATTGCTAGGAACCATTTCGGGGAATATCTTCGGCAGAAACTTCACTATCGCAAACGCGATCCCAACCGCGAGCAGCACAAAGTTCCCAAGCACCGACAAAGTCGAGGCAAGGTTGGTGCCAATGCCCAACTCCTTGCCCAGCCAGACCACGGAGGGCGACTTGAGATACTGGTCGTCCCCACTCTGTTCCGGCTGGTTTGTCTGCTCCTGCGGAGTGCTCTTCTCCGGCGTTTGCACCGTTGGCGTACTTGCGTTCCCCAGCGGCGTCTGCGCCGAAGCCGCTGCCTGCGCGCGCACTGCCCGCACATGGAAGCCCGTCCCAAGCAGGACCGCCAGCGTCAGCCCGGTCAGCACAGTCGCCAAATATTTCGTCACTGCGCCGCCTCCGGTCGAGTCCCGGACGGCATCACCGCTCGCACAATCTGTTCGCTCAACTCCGCACACACCCCATCGATCTGCAAATGCGCGATAGCCACGCTCTGTTCGATCTCGCCCTTCGCCGCCTTCACTTTTTC
>JBEKWE010000023.1:0-26815 GCA_049513335.1 Acidobacteriaceae bacterium
CTTAGTCGTGACCTAACATTCATCGATTGAAGACTTTAGACTTTTTTCGTACACAAAGGGAGTACACCGATGACCGACCCAGCCGAACTCACCGAGATCACCATCAAGCGTTTTCTCTGTCGGCCTATCCCCGCCAAAGCCGCCTTTTTCAGCCCATAACCAGAATGTTTTGAATACTTTATCCGCAACTTATTTGCAATGAATGCCTTGACTCTAACCGCACTGCAATGATCGTATTACAAGCAAATCCCCCGCAGGGGGAGGGGGGGTGTTGACGAATAAGTACATAGGCCATCGAATGATTCCAGCAATTGCCCATGAACAGTTCATCCCCAACTCACCGCACATCCGCAACAGCCAGTTACACTAAATCTATGAAGATCGTTCTCGCTGAAAAAGTCTCGCCCGCAACCCTCGCCGTCCTCAAGGAAGAGCCCGATTGGAACGTCGTCACCGCCGATGCCATCGCCCAACTCGGCCCCGGCGGACTTGAATCCGAACTCGCAGACGCCGACGCACTGGTCGTCCGCTCCGCCGTGCAGGTGGACGCCAAGCTGCTGCACTCTGCGCCCAAACTGCGCGCCATCGGTCGCGCCGGCGTGGGCGTCGACAACATCGACATCGATGCCGCCACCCACTCCGGCATCGTCGTCATGAACACGCCCGGAGCCAACGCTGTCGCGGTCGCCGAACTCGCTCTTGGCCTCATGATCTCCATGGCGCGCAGCATCCCCCGCGCCAACTCCTCCATGCACGCCGCCAAGTGGGAGAAAAAATCACTGCAAGGCTCCGAGCTGCGCGGCAAAACCCTCGGCATCATCGGCCTCGGCCGCATCGGCCTGGAGGTCGCCCGCCGCGCGCGCAGCTTCGGCATGGAGCTGGTCGGCTACGACCCATTCATCGCTCCCGTCGTCGCGCGCGAGAACCAGGTCGCGCTCGTCCCGCTCGACGAGCTCTTCAAGCAGTCCGACTACCTCACCCTGCACGTCGGCCTCACCTCCCAGACCGAGGGCATGATCAACGCCGCGTCAATCAAGCGGATGAAGCCTGGCGTCCGCATCGTCAACTGCGCACGCGGCGAGCTCATCGTCGATGAGGCGCTCGCCGAGGCCATCCGCTCCGGCCACGTCGCCGGCGCCGCGCTCGATGTCTTCCGTAAGGAGCCGCTCAAGGATTCGCCGTACTTCGGCCTCGACAACGTGCTCCTCTCGCCCCACGTCGCCGGGTCCACCGACGAGGCGCAGGAGGCCATCGGCATCCAGCTCGCAAAGCAGGTGCGCGACTACCTCAAGCTCGGCGTCGTGCAGTGCGCCGTCAACCTGCCATCGCTCTCCCACGAGGAGTACGTCGAGATCGCGCCCTACATCGACATGGCCGAGCGGCTTGGCCTCTTCCTCTCCCACGCCACGCCGGGAAATCTGGAGAGCATCCAGATCACCTACGCCGGACGGCTCGCCCAGGGCAAGACCGAACTCATCCGCAACGCCGCCCTCTGCGGCGTCCTCGCCAACACCGAGGCCAACCGCATCAACGCTTCGGCCCTGGCCGAGGAACGCGGCATACGCATCCAGGAGGAGAAGAAGGAGGTCACCAACGGAGGCGCCGGCAGTACCCTCAAGCTGGTGCTGCACTCCTCCGACGGCGACGCCAGTGCGTCGGCAACCGTGCTGCACGGCAACTCGCCGCGCCTCCTCACCTACGATGACATCGACATCGAAGCTGCGCTGCAAGGGACCCTGCTGGTCTTCCGCAACCACGACGTTCCAGGAGTCATTGGACGAATCGGGACCATCCTGGGCGAGCACTCGCTGAACATCGCGAACTTCGCCCTCGGCCGCTCCGTCCGCTCGCAACGCATCCCTCAGGGACAGGCGTTGGCTTTGGTGCAGATCGATGTCACGAGTCCAGGCGACGCCAACACTGCCATCGCAGCGCTGCGCAAGGTCGAGGCCATCGTCAGCGTTCGCCTGGTCGCCCTGGGAAAACTGTAAACCGGCCGTGTAAGTAATTCTGTCTGTTACATATTGTCCCGGTTTGCAAAAAAATGAAACTCAATCTGTTACATATTGCCATAATTTGTAACATCTATTGTTTCAATAACTGATTATTTGCCCGCCTCAATGCAATTGCCGCAAAGGAACTAGCCATGCCGCTCTACGAATACGAATGCAAGCAGTGCAAAAAACACACGGAGAAGATCCAGAAGTTCTCCGACCCGGAGATCACCAAGTGCCCGCACTGTGGAGGTCCGCTGCAGCGCGTCGTCTCCGCACCCGCCATCTCCTTCAAAGGCGGCGGCTGGTTCAAGGACGGTTACAGCCACGCCAAGCCACAGTCCTCCAAAGAGAAAGAGAGCAAGAGTGACTCCGGCGCGAAGAGCGACTCCACCACTTCGTCTGGTTCGTCCGTCGAAGCGTCCGCTTCATCGAACAATGACGCGAAGCCCGCCGCAGCTCCCAGCGCGCCAGCCGCACCCGCAGCTTCGCCCACTTCGTCCAGCTCAGACAAGAAATAGCCGTTATTTAGCTCTGCCCAACCCATCCAGCTTGCGCGTCACCAACTCGTTCAGCAATGCCGGATTCGCCTGTCCCTTCGACAGCCGCATCACGTTGCCGACGAAGAACGCCGCCACCGTCTTCTTGCCGCCGCGATACTGCGCAACCTGCTTCGGATTCGCCGCGATCACCTCGTCGATCATCGCCTCGATTGCGCCAACATCCGAGATCTGCTGCGGCTTGTCGCGCTCGTAGACCTCGGCGAAGTCCTTGCCTTCGGCAAAGCAAGCGTCCAGCAACTGCTTCAGCATCTTGCTCGATAGCTCGCCCGACTCGGCGAGATCTGCTGCCTGCACAATCCCAGCCAGCGTCACCGGCGACTGCTCCAACTCCAGCCCGGCCACTTTCAAGCGTCCCGTCAGTTCGCTGGTAATCAGCGACACCACGCGCTTCGGACTCTTCGCCTTCTTCGCCGCCTCTTCAAACCGGTCGGCAAACGCGCGTGTCGCGGTCAGCGTCATCGCGTCCTGCTGCGCAATGTCATACTCCGCGATCATGCGCGCGCGGCGCGCCTCGGGCAGCTCCGGCAGGGCCTTCAGAATCTCGCGCTGCCACGCCTCGCCGACAACCAGCGGCGGCAGGTCCGGCTCCGGGAAGTAGCGGTAGTCGTGCGCCTGCTCCTTCGAGCGCATGGAATAAGTCCGTCCCTCGGAGTTGTTCCACAGCCGCGACTCCTGCACCACATGCCCGCCGCCCTTCAGCACCTCGATCTGCCGCTCAATCTCATACTCCAGCGCCGCGCGAATGTAGCGAAAGCTGTTGACGTTCTTCACCTCGGCCTTCGTCCCGAACTTCTCCGCGCCCTTCAGCATCACGCTCACGTTGGCGTCGCAACGCAGGCTGCCCTCTTCCATGTTGCAGTCGCTCACGCCGCAGTACAGCAGAATCTCCTTCAGCCGCGTCAGGTACTCGAAGGCCTCGTCCGGAGTGTTCAGGTCCGGTTCGCTTACGATCTCCACCAGGGTCGATGTACGTCCGCGAGACGGAGTCCGCAAATCCGTCGTGCAGGCTCTTGCCCGCATCCTCCTCCAGGTGCAGCCGCGTGATGCCGATGCGTTTCCTCGCCCCCGTCGCGTCTGGAACGTCGATCCATCCGTGCTCCGCAATCGGCTTGTCGAACTGTGAGATCTGGTATCCCTTCGGCGAGTCGGGATAGAAATAATTCTTGCGCGAGAAGATGCTCGTCTCGCGTATCTCGCAGTGGATGGCCTTCGACGCCAGCACGGCCAGCTCTACTGCGCGGCGGTTCAGCACCGGCAGTGCTCCGGGCAGCCCAAGGCAGGTCGGGCACACATGCGTATTCGGTTCGCCGCCGTAGCGGTTCATGCAGCCACAGAAGGCCTTCGTCTCGGTCAAAAGCTGGACATGGACCTCCAGCCCAATCACAGGCTGGTACTTGGCAAGGACCTCAGGCGAAAGTGCAGTCATAGTTCCCATATTTCAATGATCTAAAAGACTGATGCTCGTGATATTCGCATTCTTTGTCAGAAGAATGCCTGGGCCGGGGATCGGTATCGTCGCGCCCGTACTATCCACCCAGGAAGCCTGCTCGATGTACACCGAGCAGTCGTCGGACGAATCAGAGTAATACGTTAGAAGTCCAAGAATGCTTCTGCCGTCCGCAAGCTCAACCTGTACGACCTGAATTGGCTTCGCCTCTTTCTGTAAAATGTCGTTCCAGATCGAGCGACGGGTGGTGCGTTCTGTAAGCTTCACTTTGCGGAATAACCAGTTCCCATCCAGATTGGTATACGCCACTCCTGCAAGCGAAAATGCCAATGTAATCGCGGCAAGACCCAGCAACCGGTTTGGATACCAGACGATAGTTGCTTCAGTTGCGGGAGGTTTTGCCGGCACCACATCAAACGGCAGCGCGCCATGGGCAAAGAGCACGAATGCGGCATAGATGAGAATGCTGTACAGGCACGCTTCAACAGCCTTGTCGAAGTCGGTTTGCGGGCCGCGCAGAGCGAGCAGTTGCAGGATGTAAGCAGCCGCGAATCCGGGCAGAAGAATGAGCAGTATCTGCAACGCGACCAGACTGGTTGGCATGGGTTAGCCCTTCGCTTGACTCGGAGCCGGAATCTTCACCGGCGGCGGCATCTTGACCGTCTGCTTGACCTGCGACTTGGCTGCCTCGTGCACTTTGACAAACACCTGACCGCCGGACGACTTTCTATTCTGATTTAGGTAGGGCATTCGATCTCCTTTCGAGTGCTCTTGTGGCGCTCCCGTTGTTATCAGCATACAACGTCCTCCTCCTGCTTTGTCGCGCTGTAGACTTAACCCAGCAATGATTCTGCCCTTCGTCCGCGAACTGCTTGCGGACCTTGAGAACTGTGTCCCTTTTGAACGTGTCCGTCGCCATCTGAGCGCCGGCAGCGGGCGAAGACGCGTCTCCGGACTCACCTTCACAGCCCGCGCACTGTATCTGCCGCTCTTCGTCCGCGCGGCCAACTCACCCTGCCTCATCCTGGTTGCCGACAACAAGGCCGCCGATGCGCTTCACGCCGCCATCCTCGCCACCTGCGAGCTGTCCGGCGCGCTCGCCGCCGACTCCGTCCTCCGCCTGCCCGCGCACGATGTGCTGCCGTTCGAGAACCTCTCCCCGCATCCCGAGATACTCGAAACCCGCGCCGCCACGCTGTGGAAGATCGCCACTGGGACCGCGCGTCTGGTCATCGCGCCCGTCGAAGCCACTTGCATGAGACTCTTTCCGCGCGACCACTACGCGGCCCTCGCTCTGCGCCTCAAGCGCGGCGAAGAGGTCCTGCCCGAGATGCTGGTCGAGCACCTGCTCTCGGTCGGCTACACGCGCGTCGATGTGGTCGAGATGCCCGGCCAGGTCACGCTGCGCGGCGGCATTCTGGACGTCTACTCGCCCGAGATGGACCGCCCCGTCCGCCTCGAATTTTTCGGCGACGAGATCGAGTCCATCCGCCGCTTCGACCCCGAGACGCAGCGTTCCGCCTCCACGCTGGACGAGGCGCTGCTGCTTCCGCTCACCGAGACGCCGGTCACAGAGAAGATTCTCGCCGCCATCAACGCCCGCCTCACGCGCAGCGGCACGGATGCCGGTGCAGCGCTCGAAGGCGGCGAAGAGCCGGCCGAACTCCTCGCTCACCTCCCGGAAGCGGGTGCCCCATCCATCGCAGCAACATCGCGATGGGTGGGTTCGGAAGCCACCATCTTTCCCGGCTGGGAGTTCTTCGCGCCCGTCGCTCCAGCCGCTGCGCAGGCCAATCTTACTCTGCTCGATCTGCTCGGCCCCGCCACGCGCGTCTTCCTCGATGAGCCTGCGATGGTGAAAAACCAGGGCGAGCGCTGGTGGAACAAGGTCGAGCAGCGCCACGAACGCTCCGGCATTGGCTCGCTCGTCCGCCCCGAAGACATCTACATCTCTCCGTGGGAGCTCGACGACCGGCTGCGCGGGTTCTCCGGCTGTGATCTCGACCAGCTCGGTGCGGTCGACGTTCTCGACGCAGACCGCCGCGATCTCTCCGAGATCAACTTCAGCACGCGCCCCACGCAGCGCTTCCACGGCAGCATTCCCGCGCTCGTCGAAGCCATCAACGCGCTGGTGCGGCAAGACGCCCGTGTGTTGATCGCCGCGCCGAACCAGGGCGAAGTGGAGCGGCTCGCTGGGCTGCTGCAGGAGTATCAACTCCCCTACCGCCTCGGCTCGCGCACGCAAGCACCGGGCAGCGAGACCGTTTACAGCGAGTCGAACTATCTCGCCGGAGACTTGCGCACGCCCGTCATCGTGCGCACCGCTATCGCCAACGGCGTTCAAGTGCTCGACCTGCGCGACGCCGATGGCCGCACCACTGCCCGCCAGATCGTTCTCTTCGGCGCAAACGATCTCATCGACGACGCCGACGTGCAGGCCCGCCCCATTACACGCTCGAAGTCCAAAACCTCCGCCTTCGTCTCCGACTTCCGCGACCTCGCCGTCGGCGATTACGTCGTCCACGTCGAACATGGCATCGCCCAGTACTGCGGCCTGCGCGTCATAGAAGAACCCGGCCAACCGCCGCTGGAGCTGATGATCCTGGAGTTCGCCGACGAGGCCAAGCTCTACGTCCCGCTGACTCGGCTCGACCTCATCCAGAAATATCGCAGCAGCGAGACCGGCCCGCCGCCCGAGCGCAACCGGCTCGGCACGCAGGCGTGGCAGAAGACCAAGGCCCGCGTCAAAAAAGCCATGGCCGACATGAGCGCCGAGCTGCTCAAGCTCTACGCGCAGCGCAAGGCAGTCGTCGGCACTGCCTTCTCGTCCGACAGCAACATGCAGCGCGAGTTCGAGGATGCATTCGACTTCAACGAGACCGACGACCAGACCACCGCCATCGCCGACATCAAGCGCGATATGGAGTTGCCCCAGCCCATGGACCGCCTGCTCTGCGGCGACGTGGGCTATGGCAAGACCGAGGTCGCCATGCGCGCCGCATTCAAGGCCGTGCAGGACGGCAAGCAGGTCGCCGTCCTCGCGCCCACCACTGTTCTTGCCTTCCAGCACTACGAGAGCTTCCGGCGCCGCTTCGCCAACTTCCCCGTCAACGTCGAAATGCTCTCACGCTTCCGCACCGCCAAGGAGAGGACCGCAATTCTGGAGAAGTCCGCCGCGGGCAGGATCGACATCCTCATCGGCACCCATGCCATCCTCGCGCAGAAGCTCAAGTTCCAGGACCTCGGCCTGCTCGTCGTGGACGAGGAGCAGCGCTTCGGCGTGCGCCACAAGGAGCGCCTGAAGCAGATGCGCGCGCAGATCGACGTGCTCGCCATGTCCGCCACGCCCATCCCGCGCACGCTGCACATGTCGCTGGTCGGCCTGCGCGACATGTCCATCATCGAGACGCCGCCCAAGGACCGCATGGCCATCCAGACCATCGTCGCCAAGTTCGACGAGAAACTCGTCCGCACCGCCATCGAGATGGAACTGGAGCGCGGCGGCCAAACCTTCTTTGTCCACAACCGCGTCGAGACCATCTACGAAATCGCCGCGAAGGTCCGCGAGCTCGTGCCATCAGCGCGCATCGCCATCGGCCACGGCCAGCTCCCCGAGGCCGAGCTGGAGCGCGTCATGCTCGCCTTCATGAACCACGAGTACGACGTTCTGATCGCCACCTCTATCATCGAGAACGGCCTCGACATCCCGCTGGCCAACACCATCCTCATCAACCGCGCCGATCGCCACGGACTGGCGGAGCTCTACCAGCTCCGCGGCCGCGTGGGACGCAGCAATCGCCGCGCCTACGCCTACCTCCTCATCCCGCCCTCGACCGAGCTGACCGAGATCGCTCGCCGACGCCTGGCCGCGCTCAAGGAGTTCAGTGACCTCGGCGCCGGCTTCAAGATCGCCGCGCTCGACCTGGAACTACGCGGCGCGGGCAACATGCTCGGCGGCGAACAGTCGGGCCACATCGAGGCCATCGGATTCGAGCTCTACACCTCCATGCTGGAAGAAGAGGTGAGAAAACTCAAAGGAGAAGAAGCCAGGCCCGCGCACGCTGGCACAAGCATCAACCTCGGCATCTCCGTGCGCATCGACTCCAGCTACATCCCCGAGGAGAACCAGCGTCTGCGCATGTACAAACGCATTGCCGCCGCAGAAGATCAGGCCACGCTGGCCGATGTGCGCGCCGAGTTGCAGGACCGCTACGGCAATCCGCCCGAGTCTGTTCTCAACCTGCTCGCCGCCGGAGAACTTCGCCTGCTCTGCGAGCGGCTCGGCATCGCGCAGCTCGACCGCAAGCGCACCCAGATCGACCTGCCCGCGCCAAAACCCGCGCCGCAACAGACTTATTCGCGCCGCGCGCAGCCCGCAAAGCCCGCCGCAAAAGCCTTCGTCGAGATGCTGCACATCCGCTTCGCCGCGGCCGCGGCCGATACAACGCAACAAGACAGCTCATCGCTCGCGCGCACCAGCGTCGATCCCGCCGCCATGATGAAGCTGGTCAGCCGCAACGCCAAACGCGGCGCGCAGTTTACCGCGCAGGGAGTTCTGCGCTGGCCGCTCACCTCCGCCCGCGCCGAAGATGTCCTCGCCGAAACGCGCAGCCTGCTCGAAGCTCTCAGCCCGCAGTAATCGCGCCTGGCGACGCCACTGAAATCGTCATTCTGGCCTGAGCGAAGTCGAAGGCCAGAATCTCTGTATTCCGTTAACGAACTCTGCCCATCCGCGCCAACGCGTTTTCATCTCCTCCCGCTGAAGCTGTGAATCAGCCGGCGATCGCGTTTCGACGGCCTGCCCAACAATGGCGCGCCATCCATCGGCCCCAGCATGCGGCGCTCTTCGGCGGCCTTGCGGCGAAGCTCCGCGCTGGCCTCCGTCTCGCGGTACAGCGTCTGCGCGACGGATGCGGGGCCGCGCTGTCGGCTGAGCGCGAGGACCTCGATCTCCCACTCGGCGGCTTCGTTCCTGATCCGCAGCATATCGCCGGCGCGCACCTCGCGTGCGGGCTTGGCGCGCAGGCCGTTGGACTCGATGCGGCCCATCTCGCAGGCCTTGGATGCCAGCTCGCGCGTCTTGAAGAAGCGCGCCGCCCACAACCACTTATCAATCCGCGTTCCGTCCATGCGGCAATTCTACTTTCCAAAGGAATCGCTCCATTGTTCGGCCGGATTCCAGCTTTGCCCCGGCCTGTGACGTAGCGCACATACCACCCTTCACTGCTGAGCGGTATAATCCGGGCCAGCTAGGGCATCCGTGTGAGTCAAGGCCGAAAAAAGGAGATTCCAGATGAAAAACGGTTACTTTGAAACTTCGCGTAGAGATTTCCTGAAAGCCTCCGTAATGGGCAGCGCCGCAACGCTGACTGCCTTGAAAGTTCCCTCGGCCCTGGCCCAGCCCACGCCTCCCACGCCTCAGCCGCCGTTCACCCCCAGCGATCCAGCCAACTCGCCGATTGGGACGGCCTTCGGCGTCAAGCCGGGCCGCGTCTCCTGGGCCTTCAATCCCAAGGCCACCAGTTGGGACGGCGTTACCAACGCGCCGGGCTGGTGGGACGACAGCAACACGCATCCCGAGCCGGTGGCGGCCATGCTCTCGGGAACCATCCGCTCGGTGGGCGACGCCCCCACCGACAAAGCCGCCTGGAACAAGATATTCGTCGACTTCAACAAGCGCCACGGCAAGGGCGCGGTGGGCTACAAGAAGGGCGAGAAGATCGCCATCAAGATGAACCTGAACCAGATGCACAACCACGGCACCGGCACCAACGATTCCTACATTGCGCCGCAGCTCTCGCAGGCCCTGCTGCGCCAGCTCATCCAGCAGGTTGGCGCCGCGCCGGCCGACATCTTTATCTTCGACGCCATCCGCAACGTTCCGTCCACCATCTACGACCGCGGCAGCAAGGAGTTTCCCGGCGTCCACTTCGTTGACTCCACCGACACCGATGGCCGCGAGAAGGCCGTGGTCGATAAATCCAAGCCGATGTTCTTCGCCCAGGGCGGCCTCACCTTCTATCTGCCCACCGTTCTTACCCAGGCCGACTACATGATCAACGTGGCCGGGCTGAAGGGGCACACCATGGCGGGCATGACGGTCTGCGCCAAGAACCACCAGGGAACGGTCCTCAAGGCCGACGGTTCCTTCGGAGCGCGCGATGTGCACGCCTCGATCGCCGTCAAGTCCTTCGGCAACCGGGTCGGCGCGCCGGCTGCTCAGGCGATGGGCTCCTACAACGGGCTGGTGGACATGAATGGACACCCGGAGGTCGGCGGCAAGACCGTCCTCTACATCATCGACGGCCTGTACGCGACGCAGCACAACGAGTTCCGCCTCACCCCGGTCTGCAAGTGGTCGAGCGCGCCCTTCAACGGCAACTGGACATCGAGCCTCTTTGCCTCGCAGGACGGCGTGGCCATCGACTCGGTTGCGCTCGACTTCCTCAGCAGCGAGCCGTCGCTCAAGACCATCGTCACCGGCGCGGTGGACAACTACCTGCACGAGATGGCGCTGGCCAACCAGCCCCCCTCCAAGACCGTCTACGACCCGGCGAAGACCGGCAAAGCGCTGGCCAGCATGGGCGTTCACGAGCACTGGAACAACGCCGCCGACAAGAAGTACAGCCGCAACCTCGGCAAAGGCGCCGGAATCGAACTGGTCAGCGTGAAGCTCGCGTAGGGGACGATTCGAATCGTGCGGTTCGTGAAGTGGTGAAGGGCACGCGGCAACGCGTGCCCTTCCGTTCGTGGACTCCGATGAGATCGGAGGGGGTATTCTCACATCTCAAAAGCGAGATGTGCAGGCACCCGGCGGAGGGGCTGGCCCAGTGTGATATCATATCCGTATATCAGGAGGACCGGATGCGGACACTGGTGGATTTGCCGGAGACTGACCTGAAGCAGTTGAATGAGCTGGGCCGCGCGCGCAAGACCTCGCGGACGCAGTTGATCCGGCTGGCCGTGACGGGGTTCCTTACCCAGAACCGGCCGGGGGTGGAGGACTCGTTCGGGTTATGGAAGGGCCGCGGCGTCGATGGCGTCGCGTACCAGGAGCGGATGCGCGCCGAGTGGAAGCGGTGAGCGGCTTGGCAGCCCGGAGCGTATTGGCAGCCGTGAGCGCGCTATTCGACACCAACATCCTGATCGACCACCTGAACGGAGTGCGTCAGGCGACGCGAGAGTTGAAGCGAAGCGCGGACCCGGCGATCAGCGTGATTACCTGGATCGAGGTGCTGACCGGGGCGGCGACGCCGGAGGAGGAGGCGGTCCTGCGGGCATTCCTCGCGAACTTTGCCTGCCTGCCGGTGACACCCGCCGTGGCCGAGCGAGCGGCGGCAAACCGGCGACAGAGGAAGATCAAGCTGCCGGACGCGATCATTCTGGCAACGGCCGAGACGGCCGGCCGTCAGTTGGTGACGCGGAATGTGAAGGATTTCCCGGCGGGTACGGCTGGAGTGCGGGTGCCATACAGGATTTAGAGATCGCGGCAGATGGGGAGATTGGGGCGGGTTGGAGGAGAGCGGTTCGCGCGGGGCGCCTGCCCACCCATCCTCACCCCAGCGAAGTGCTTCTATTCATTCGATCCTTCGTCCAATTCAAGACATCTTGAGATGATGAAGTCCCAAAGAGTAGCAAGGCTGCTAAAGTCGTATCCGGAGGTGCGTCTGCCCCTCTTCAGAAATCTTCTTGCGCGCTCATCTTTGTTGATTAACTCGCCTTGGTAACAGTTGAGGTGGGAGTTATAGCTAGTCCATCGCACCGTCGGAGGGGTCTTTTCTATCGGCTTTAGATCCAGAAAACACTCAATAGACACCGCCTTGCCATTGATGTCTTCAAATGACTCGCCTGATGGCCCTAGACATCGGAAATTCCTCAGCTGATCCATAACTGGAAGTGTTGCGGCTCTGAGATTGCGCCGCTGAGGAAGGTCCATGATTCGCTTGTAGGCTTCGTTTCCCGCTGCATCATTGTCCAGAAGAACGACCACCTTGTTCTGGATCTTGATGCTGTTGAGGCCCTTGAAGAACTGCACCACATTGCCTGCCCCGGTAAAGGGATAGTGTTCAGACATATCTATGAAATAGAAAAAGTCTGCGACATCAGGTGCGACGATTGGAAGCGCGTTCTTAAGAATCGCAGCATCGCTTGATCCCTCCGTCACAATGAGAAACCTGTCGCTGTCGCTGAGGCCTTCTTCCAGATCACTCAACTCGACATATCCATTAGATACAACATCTTCGAAACGCCACGCCACCTCTTCATCCAGGTTTGCCGGGTTCTCAGCCAAAAGCCTGAGTGTAACGTAGGGATCAAGATTCTCAAAGAACGTCCCGTCTTCAATAGTCATTCTCTTCAACGCGGGTTCAACACGCGTAAATTCAGACTTAGTGAGTATGTTCTTCGCTAACTCTCCCAAACTAAAATCTCCGTCTTCATCCTCCGATAACCCGATCTCAGTGATTGAAATAGACCGCATAATCCGAGCGAATTCGGCGAAGGACGTCTCAAAAAGTGGGTAGTAGCTCGGAACATCTGCAACCGATTCGTCATAGATACGCTTGGCTCCATGCAATGTGTATCCGAGGAGTTCTAGCCTCCTTACCATGTCCCGCAGGGTGCGAACATACGCGGGTTTTGTCTCCTTGAGGTTATCCGCGTAGTAGTAGACAGCTTCGTTGAGGTCGCCCTTCGCGAATAGTTTCGAGTGATTGGAATAAATGTTGTTCTTTCCCCACTCTAGTTCGAGCCGACCTATTCCAAGGGTGATGACTGATCCCATATTGGCTTCTCAATATCAAGTCTCAAACGCTAGTGTGGCTGGGCTTAATCTTCCGAGCCGGATAAATGGCTCCGAGCTTTGGGAGGTGCTCAGAGGTTAGGTAGATTATGTCTGTAATCACACCCTCGAACAACCGATTAAGTTCTTCGAGGTCTTCAGGTGTCAGGTGTTCCGCCGTCACACAGTAGGCCCTCTTTCTTATTGCCTTCTTCTCGCGGAGAATCGTGTCGGGCTTCGCCTCGCTAGCGTCCCAAAGTGAATGTACGAGCTTATTGCGCTCCTCTTCAGCCCAATGCAAACGAGCGATGAGCTCCAATACGTCCTCCGGAAGAATCTCGCATTTCAAGCGCCGTGCAAACAGCGCTCCGAAGACTGTGACCTTCGTCCGGTAAGACATCTCGGTTGTGACAATAGCTCCAATTCGGCGATCTCTCCCGATCATTTGGCCAATGCACATGCTCAGACAGTCCTCGATTCGCTGGAATTGTATGACGCACTCGCCTAGGTGCATCAAACCGTCTTGCCATGATGTTACGGCCTGAACGAACTTAGCGATTTTCTTTCGCTGCACGAGGTTTCTCCGATGGTGTCAGGGATAGATGCGGTTGAGGGTGCGGGGGAAGGGGATGGTTTCGCGGACGTGGTCGAGGCCGCAGATCCAGGCGACGGCGCGCTCGATGCCCATTCCGAAGCCGGAGTGGGGGACGGAGCCGTAGCGGCGGAGGTCCAGATACCACTCGAATGCGGCGAGGGGAAGGTTGTGTTCGAGGATGCGGGCGCGGAGGAGGTCGTAACTGTCGACGCGCTGCGAGCCGCCGATGATCTCGCCGTAGCCCTCGGGCGCGAGGACATCGACGCAGAGGGCCTTGGTGGGGTCGGCCGGGTCGGGCTGCATGTAGAAGGCCTTGGAGGCGGCGGGGTAGCGGTGAATCATGACGGGCCGGTCGAATTGGGAGCTGAGGTAGGTCTCGTCGGGCGAGCCGAGGTCGTCTCCGTAGATGTGCGGGGCTTCGAGGTGGCCGGAGGCGAAGGCGGCTTCGAGCATCTGGTGGGCTTCGTCGTAGCTTAGGCGCGGGAACGGCGCCTGGATCGCTTCCAGCTTGGCGATCTCGCGGCCGATGACCTTAAGGTCGGCGCGGTGCAGTTCCAGCACGCGCGTAACAATGTGGATGAGAAAGGCTTCGGCGAGGTCCATGTCGCCTTCCAGGTCCATGAAGGCGACCTCGGGCTCGATCATCCAGAACTCGGTGAGGTGTCTTCGCGTCTTCGACTTCTCCGCGCGAAACGTCGGGCCGAAGCTGTAGACCTTGCCCAGCGCCAGCGCGGTGGCCTCCATGTAGAGCTGGCCGGACTGCGTGAGGAACGCTGGGTCGCCGAAGTAGTCCAGCTCGAAGAGCGTGCTGGTGCCCTCGCAGGCGGCGGGCGTCAGGATGGGCGGGTCGGTGCGGACGAAGCCGTGCGTGTCGAAGTACTCCTGCGCCGCGCGCATGATGGTGGCGCGGATGCGCAGGATGGCCGACTGGCGCGGCGTGCGCATCCAGAGGTGGCGATGCTCCATGAGGAAGTCGGTGCCGTGCTCCTTGGGCGTGATGGGGTAGGGCGCGGACTCGGGGACGAGGTGGACGATCTGGAGGTCCTCAACGTCGAGTTCGAAGCCGGAGGGGGCGCGCGTGTCGGCGCGAACGCGTCCGGTGACGATGACCGACGACTCCTGGGTCAGCGACTTGACGCGGTCGAAGACTTCGGGAGGCACGGCGGACCTGGGCACGATGCCCTGGATGGTCCCGGTGCCGTCGCGGAAGATGGGGAAGAGCAGCTTGCCGCTCTCGCGCATGTTGTAGAGCCATCCGCGCAGCGTAATCGTCTCGCCGACGTGCGCGGCGAGTGAAGCGATGGTGGCAACCGGCGGATTTGTAACCGATTTTGGTCCTAATTCACTCATACGGCGCCTATTTCGATCTTATTAAGTTACATATTCTGCGAAAGGTGCGTGGATTGCCAGTTTGCAAGCGTTCGGAAGGCTGCTTCTGCCTTGCGGGTGACGGCTTCGGAGGGCTCGTCGCGTTCGCCGGCAACCTCCAGAATGGCGGGCGTGGCGGCGGGCAGGGCGGCGAGCGCGGAGGAGACGGCAGGCCAGTCGATAGTGCCGCTGCCAGGCCAGAGGTGTTCATCTTTCATTTCGGAGGAGTGCGCGAAGGCGCCGTGGTTGTCGTGCAGATGCACCTGCGCAATGCGCGGGCCGAGCATCTCGACGGCAGCGCCGACGCCGGAGTCACGCGGCGCGCCGTCCGCGGGCATGGCAAGATGCAGGTGGCCAACGTCGAGGCAGACGCCAACCGAGTCGAAGTGTCCGGTCTTGAGAATGGTGAGCAGGTTCTCCGGCGTGGCGACCTCGTTCTGCATGTTTTCCAGCAGTAGGCGGACGCCGAGCGGCGCGGCGAAGGCTTCGAGGTGCTCGATGGCGGTGAGCGAGCGCTCGAGAGCGGACTCGTCCCAAGGCGCGTCCTTGAGGCCGAGGTGGAGGACGACAGCGGCAAACGGGACCTGTTCGGCTGCCTCAATGGCACGCTTCACCTCGTCCATGGCGCCGATGCGGTGGGATTTTTCGGCAGCGATCAGGTTGAGATTGGGTGCGACGTGGCGCGACCACTGGGCCGCGTCCGCGCTGCTGAAGTCGCGCCCGCCCTCGGAGAGAAGATAGATGGGCTGATGCAGCACCGCGCGCACGTCGTTGGAGCGGAACCACGCGGCGAGTTCGCGTACGGCGGGCGCATCGGTGTAGTCGAAGTGGTGGCGAGCGGCAAAAACTTCGATGGTGCGCGCGCCGCCGCCGGCGAGGGCGTCCAGCAGGCCAGGGTGCAGGCGGTGCTGGAAGAAGACGTGGGTGGAGATTCCAGGTTGCATTGCTGTTAAAGGTACAGCAGCGGCGCGCAGACAGTGAATCCGCGCGGATTAATATCCCGCAGCCTTGCCGAAGTGGTGGCGTTGGTCCTGGCCGCCGAGCAGCGTGCCTGTGTTGGGATCGATGTAAATCATCTCGCTGTCGCCCCAGACGCCGGGGTTCTTCTCGTCGGCCTCATTCACGCGGCTGACCGCGTATCCACTGGCTTTGAGCGCGTCGACGACGGGCAGAGGGAAGGACTTCTCGAACTCAAGGACGTCGGGCAGATATTGGTGATGAAAGCGCGGAGCGTCGGCGGCCTGCTGCACATTGAGGCCGTTGTCCAGGATGCTGATGATGTCGTTGGCCACGGTGGTGATGATGGTGGGGCCGCCGGGCGAGCCGAGCACGAGCAGGAGTTTGCCGTCCTTCAGCACGATGGTAGGCGTCATGTTGGAGAGCGGGCGCTTGCCGGGTGCGATTGCGTTGGCCAGGCCCTGGATGAGCCCGTACATGTTGGGTGCGCCGGGCTTGGCGGTGAAGTCGTCCATCTCGTCGTTGAGCAGGAAACCGAGCTGGCCCGCCGTCACGCCGGAGCCGAAGAGGCCGTTGAGCGTGGTTGTGCTTGCGACGGCATTGCCCTCGGCATCGACGACGGAGAAGTGCGTGGTCTCGGTGGATTCATGCGCCGCCGCGCGCGTCGCGACAGGTGGCGGAGGCAGAAACCCGGCGGGGCGCATGAGCGTTGCCGAGGGCGATGGCGCGATGGGCTGGATCGACTTGCGCCAGGCGGCCGCGTAGGCGGGAGAGGCCATCTGCTGGATCGGCATGGAGACAAAGCCGGGGTCGCCCAGGTAGTCGGCGCGGTCTTTGTAGGCGCGGCGGAAGGCCTCCGTGATGATGTGGACCTGCTGTGGCGTGCGGTCGCCCATCTGCGCCAGGTCGTAGCCGGAGAGGATGTTGAGAATCTCGAGAAGCACGATGCCGCCCGCGGAGGGAGGCGGCGCGGTAATGATCTGGCAGCCGCGATAGCTTCCGGCGAGCGGAGCGCGGTCCTTCACCTCGTAAGCCGCGAGGTCGGCAGTAGTGATCAGTCCGCCGCCCCTTTGCATCGAGGCGGCAAGCTCGGCAGCCATCGGGCCTTTGTAGAAGCTCGCGGGATCGGCGGCGATGCGCTTCAGCGTAGCGGCGAGCTGCGGCTGAGTGAAGCGGTCGCCGGGCTTGAAGAAGTTGCCGTTGCGCTGAAAGATGCGGCGCGATTCGGGGAAGCGGGCGAGGTTCTTTGCGGCGGCGAGGCTGTGCGCCTCCTCGTCCGACAAAATGATGCCCTCGCTTGCGAGGCGGATCGCCGGGGCCATCACCTGCGCCAGCGTCAGCCGGCCGTAGGTCTTTTCCGCGTAGATGAGCCCCGCGACCGTGCCCGGCACGCCGATCGCCTTGTAGCCCTCAGTCGACGCTCCCGGCACGACGTTGCCCTTCGCGTTGAGGTACATTCCGGCGCTGGCCGCGGCGGGCGCCCGCTCGCGGTAGTCGATGAAGTGCGCCTCGCCCGTCTTTAGGCGCACAAGCATGAATCCGCCGCCGCCCAGATTGCCCGCCTGCGGATAGACGACGGCGAGCGCAAAGCCCACCGCCACCGCCGCGTCCACCGCGTTTCCGCCGGCCTTGAGAACTTCGACGCCGGCGTCCGATGCATCGTGGTGGATGCTGACCACCATTGCGTGCTGGGCCAGCGTAGGCGGCGAGCTGACGATTGCGTAGGGATTGGGAGGGGCTGCCGTCTGCGCGCTCGTCGAGACATTCGTTTGGGCCGCAACGGTCGCGCCGGAGAGAGCCAGGGCGACGCAGCAGACGAGAACACGGGCAGCGAGATGCATCGACGGCAACTCCAGAAAACGCGATGGAAGGCTGCTGACAGAATAGCGTGAGCGCGAAGCGGTGGGGTTGTCGATTAGGAACCCGCCACGGTTGGAGCAACAGTGTTGGTCATAGAATGGGTCGATGGCTACACGTGTCTGTTCGTACTCGAAGATCAACCTGGGGCTGGCGATTGGGCCGGTGCGGCCGGATGGCTTTCATGAGCTGGCGACGCTCTATCAGACGTTGGCGCTGCACGATCTGGTGACGGTGGAGGCGAGACGAATCGCGGTGGGCGATTCACGGATCACGCTGACGACGAACCACCCCGAGGTTCCGGCCGACGCGCGCAACACGGCGTGGAAGATGGTGGAACTGGCGCTGGCGCGGATGGGTGTGACCGCCGAGGTTGCCATCCACATCGAGAAGAACCTGCCGGTGCAGGGCGGGCTGGGGGCGGGATCGGCGAACGCGGCGGCCGCGCTGATCGGCCTGAAGCGCGAGTTGCGGCTTGCCCTGCCCGAGCCGGCCCGGCTGGAGTTGGCCGCGGAGGTTGGCTCGGATGTGCCGCTGTTTCTGCTGGGCGGCGCGGTGCTGGGGACGGGTCGCGGCGAGTGCGTCTCGGCGATGCCAGACCTTCCGGCGACTCCTTGTGTCATCGCCGTGCCGGAGGTGGGAGTCTCGACGCCCCAGGCATTTCGCGACTGGGATGAAAGACAGGGAACAGGGAACAGGCAACAGGGAACAGCAGGCGTTCGTTTGACTTCCCCTGCGCAACCCGATAAGCTGGAAGAGTTGAGTCACGTTTACGCAACTGTTCTTCGGGATTGCCCTTCGGATTTTGGGTTTATTCCTGAGACAGAGCCAACGCCTGACCCATCCGGTATCGTTCGTGGCTCTGAAGAGAGCGTCACACAGAACGGTCTGGCCGGGAACCCGCTTCTCGCGCTTGTCCGCACCGGGATCGAAAACGACTTTGAATCGGTCGTCTTTCCTCAGTATCCCCTCCTGCGTGAAATCAAGCGTCTATTGATGGGACCCACGGCTGGCGTGTCTTCGGACACGACGGAAGATTCGAGCGGCAACGCGATCTACGCGGCGCTCTCGGGTTCAGGCTCCGCTCTGTTTGGACTTTACCGGTCCGAGGCAGATGCCAGGGCGGCTCAACAACGCGTTCAGGCTTCCGGCTGCAAGGCCCTCCTTACCGAGACCTTGCCCCGGCAAGAGTACTGGCGCAGAATGTTCGCAGAGTGATGATTGCCGGCAGGGAACACCGGTGACCGTACTGGGCGATCGACTAATGGTAGGTCAAGTGCCTTTGACGCACTCAGTCCAGGTTCGAATCCTGGTCGCCCAGCCAAACAAGTCGACGCACAGAACGAGGAGAGCGAACCAAGTCGGCACGGGTCAATTGCGTGCGCAGACGATCGGCTGACTTCGGTCAGACGAACAACTTAGGGTTCTTTGGCGGCAGCAACATGCCGTGGAAGTTGGACGGTTTTTTGAAGTTTGCACAGCGCGCCGAACTGGGCGCGAAGGGTAAAGGTTCAGAAGCAGAAGTTTGAAGGGGCCAGTTTCTTAGAAACTCGACTTTGTCGATTTTTCTTTATTTCGCAGGGCGAAGTAGCGACGCAGAAAAAATGGCGTCGTAAGACGTAAAGCAGCAGGAGCTACCAAGGTCAACCAGCCTGGAGGGTTTCGACGTGAACAACCAGAACACGACTGCGGTCCATTCCCCTATTTCAGGGCAGGCTGAGGAGCCAGAAAAAAATTCCCAGCCTGCACCAAAACCATCTCAGGATGGAACAAAGTCCGACGCGCCAAAGTCCGCGACGGATGGAGCAAGGCCGGCGACGGAGAGGAAGCGCTCTCCCAAGCTGAGTGAAGACAAGCGCTTCAAGGTTTTTTGCGGGTCGGCCAATCTCCCACTCGCCGAAGAGATCTGCAAGTTCGTCGGCGTGCCGCTGGGCGAGTCCAAGTTGCAGCGCTTCGCCGACGGCGAGGTTTACTTTCAGTTGCTCGAAAATGTTCGCGGCGTGGATGTGTTTTTGGTGCAGCCCACATGCCACCCCGTGGATGAGCACCTGATGGAGCTGCTGATCATGATGGACGCGCTGAAGCGCGCCTCGGCCGGCAGGATTACGGTTGTCATGCCGTACTACGGCTACGCAAGGCAGGACCGCAAGGACCGGCCGCGGGTGGCGATTACGGCCAAACTGGTGGCAGACCTGCTGAGCACGGCCGGAGCAAACCGCGCCTTGCTGGTCGATCTGCACGCGGCGCAGATTCAGGGCTTCTTCAATATCCCGGTGGACCACCTCTTCGCCAGCCCGGTGCTGGTGAGCTACTTCCGGGAGCTTGAACTGCCCGATCTGACCGTGGTTTCGCCGGACGCGGGAGGCGTGGAGCGCGCGCGCTTCTTCGCCAAGAAGCTGGAAGTTCCGTTGGCCATCGTCGACAAGCGGCGGACCGACATGAATGTGACCGAGGTGATGAATGTGATCGGCGATGTGCGCGACCGCACATGCCTCATCCTCGACGACATCATCGACACCGCCGGAACGCTGGTGGGAACCGTGGAGGCGCTGCTGGCCCAGGGCGCACAGAAGGTTTATGCGTGCGCTTCGCATCCAGTGCTCTCGGGCCCGGCGGTGGAACGCATTGCGGCATCAAGGCTGGAAGAGTTGGTCGTCACCAACACCATACCGTTGCGCGAAGACGCGCTGCGGGTGCCGAAGATCAAGGTTCTATCGATTGCCGGGCTGCTTGGCCGCGCCATCGAGAGCATCCACATGGAGACCAGCGTCAGCACGCTGTTCAACTAGAAGCAAGTTGTACGTTGTTCGTTTTCGTTGTACGTAGGTAGATTTAGCGGCCAAGCCGCAAAGGGAGCGTAGGCAGACAGTGATTGGGTTTTGACTTACAACTGACAATTGTCTTCTCGTGCCCGAAAGGATAAGTACATGGCAATATCCACCATCTCAGCCGTCGTCGCAACGCCCCGCGAGGGCAAGTTCAACAAGAACGCAGCACGCCGCGTGCGTGCCGCGGGCAGGATTCCCGCCGTCGTCTACGGGGCCGGGCAGGCTGCGGTCGCGGTCACCGTGGACCCACGCATCATCACGCGGATTCTGCACTCCGATTCCGGCCACAACACCATCTTCGACCTCGACGTGGCCGGCTCCCCCACGGTCAAGGCGATGGTTGTCGACTGGCAGAATGAGCCGATCAAAGGCGCGCTGCTGCACATCGACCTCAAGCGCATCGCAATGGACAAGGCGATTCGCGTCTCGGTTCCCGTCCAGTTGATCGGCGTGCCGGTCGGCGTCAAGACCCAGGGCGGAATCCTGGAGCATGTGCTGCGCGAGGTTGAGATCGAGTGCCTGCCCAGCGATATTCCCAGCCACCTGGACGCCGATGTCTCCTTGCTGGAGATCAACCAGGCCGTCCACGTCTCCGATCTGCCGCACCCCGGCACCATCAAGTTCCTCGACGACGAGGGCTTGACCGTCGCGCACGTTTCCATGATTAAGGAAGAGGTCGTGCCGGTTGAAGAGGTGGTCGAAGCGCCGGTCGAACCGGAGGTCGTCAAGAAGGGCAAGGGCGAGACGGAAGCCGCGCCGGATGCCAAGGCCGATGCCAAGCCGGAAGCCAAGCCGGATGCCAAGCCGGACGCCAGGGCGGACGCTAGGTCGGACGCCAGGAAGAAGTAAGGAGCAGCGGAACGGTACGTTTTGCATAGGGCAGGGCTTTAGCCTGCCGCAACAGGCGCGACACCGATGGGGCTTTGGCCCCGGAGTTGTTCGCACAAAGGAAGCGCGGCGTGAAACTGATCGTAGGTCTCGGCAACCCCGGCATCGAGTATCAGTTCACCCCGCACAACGCCGGTTTTCTCGCGCTGGACCGCATCGCAGAACACTGCGGTGCGACCCTCGCGAACCGCCGGGGCAGGGCGCTTACGGCAAAGGCCATGCTGGCAGGCCACCAGGTCCTGCTGGCCAAGCCGGAGACGTATATGAACCTGAGCGGGCTCTCGGTGGCCGCGCTGGTTCGTGAGTTGGAAATCACGGTCCCGTCGCAGGACCTGATTGTGATCTACGACGAGCTGGACCTTCCGCTGGGCACGCTTCGCATTCGCGAACGCGGTTCGGCGAACGGGCACAACGGAGCGGCGTCAGTCTCCGGCGCGCTCGGCACCGAGGAGTGGCTGCGCATTCGCATCGGGGTCGGCAAGCCCCCGCTGGCGGATGGCACAGAGGTGAAGGCAGGCGGCACGGAGTACCTGCTCTCGCCGATGCACAGGCAGGAGCTTGCAGTGCTGGATGAAGTGCTCGACCGCGTCAGAAGCGCGGTTGAGGCAGTCCTCACCCAGGGTGTGAGCGCCGCGATGAATGAGTTCAACCGCCCGCCGGGCGGAGAGTAGTCGGAAGCGATGCAGAGGAAGCAAGATCGGAAGGGCACGGCTTCAGCCGTGCCGAACGAGGCAAGAATCCCAACGGGGCTTTAGCCCCCGAGGACCATTCCAGACCGGGTTGGCAGAGCACACGCCCGCACGGTGCGAAGCAGAACTTCGCAGAAAGAAGTAAAGAATGAACCGCAGCTACGAAATCATGTTTATCGTCCGTCCCGACGTGGAAGAGGCCGACCTCGACAAGTTGATCGAAGGTTTCTCGGCCAACATCACCTCCGGCGGCGGCGAGGTCAAGAGCGTGGAGAAGATGGGACGCCGGCGTCTCGCCTTCACCGTCCGCAAGTTCAACGACGGCTTCTACGTGCTTCTCACCGTGGGCGCGCCAGGCAGCCTGATCGGCGAGATCGAGCGCCGCCTGCGCGTCTCCGAGCCGGTAATCAAGTTCATCACGGTGCGCATGGACGAGGAGGAGAAGCGTCTCGCCAAGGTGAAGGCCCTGCGCGACTCCAAGGTGAAGCGCAGCGCGCAGCCCATCGCTCCGCAGCCCGCGCCGGTCGCCATCTCCGCCGCCGAAGCGCCCGAGCCGTCCGCAGTTGCAGAAGCACTCGCCGTTGCCGAACCTGAAGCGGTTGTCGCCGCCGGGCCTCCCGCCGCAGCGGTCTAACCGCCGCCGCGCCATACAATATCTGCGCAGCGGCAACTGCCGCAACGCCGAACAAATCAACCGCCGCACCAGCTTGCAAACCCGGCCTCCAACGCGGGCGTTCCCAGACTCCACCACGGACCTGGAGCTGGTTTGGCACAAATAGAAAGTGATGAGAGGAACCACAATGGCTGACGAAACAAGCGCCCCGCAATCCGCACCGGAAGCAAGACCCTACACGCCGCGTCCCGCCTACGCCGGTCCCGGCGGCCCGCGCCCGCCGCGTCCCGCAGGCGGTCCCGGCGGCCCTAGCGGTCCCGGCGGAGGCCCCGGCGGACGAAAGTTCTTCCGCCGCAAGAAGGTCTGCAAGTTCTGCACCGAGAAGATCGACGCCATCAGCTACCGCGATGTCCGCCTGCTGCAGGGCTTCGTCGCCGAGCGGGGCAAGATCGTTCCCCGCCGCTTGACCGGCGTCTGCACCCGCCACCAGCGCCGCGTCTCGCTCGCCATCAAGCAGGCGCGCAACATCGCCCTGCTCGCCTTCGCCGCGCGCTTCTAACCTTACGCGCCGCCGGTTCTGCCGGACGGCGACAGAAATCCCGGAGAACAGCCATGGAAGTCATACTCAAGGAAGACGTCAATAAGCTCGGCCATCGCGGCGATGTGGTCAAGGTCGCCGACGGCTACGGGCGCAACTACCTCCTGCCCGGCAAGCTGGCCATCGAGGCGACCCCCGCCAACAAGGCCGTCATCGAGCAGATGAAGGGCTCAGCCATACGCAGGCTCGCCAAGGAAAAGGTCCTCGCCGAGGAGCTCGTCAAGAAGCTGGAGTCGGTCGAGCTGGTCTTCGAGCGCAAGGTGGGCGAGAACGACCACCTCTTCGGCTCCGTCACCTCCGGCGACATCGCCCACCAGCTCGAGCAGAAGGGATACACCATCGACCGCCGCAAGATCTCGCTGGAAGAGCCGCTCCGGTCGCTGGGCGAGTTCCACGTCCCCATCAAGCTGCACCGCGAGGTCACCAGCCACATCAAGGTCACCATCAAGGGAGAAGACCTGCCGGGCGACACCGCCGAGACCGCCGCGTAAAGTGCCTGACACCGATTGACACCGAGGGCGCCCATCCACATGCATGGGGATTGGCGCTCTTGCTTTTACGCGAAGCGTCGAGAAAGCCTCGAAGTGGCGCGAAGCGTCCTGCACGCCACGCAGTGTCACTCGTACTTAAGGGTCTCCACCGGATTCAACCGCGCCGCGCGGTTGGCTGGTACGGTGCCGAAGATCACGCCGACCAGGACCGAAGTGCCCAGCGCAATCGGAGCAGCCAGCCAGCCCACGGGAATCTTGTACGGCGTCAACAGGCCCACCGAGATCGGGATGCCAAGACCGACCATGGTTCCCACCATGCCGCCGGCGAACGACAGAAACACCGCCTCGGTGAGGAACTGCATCTGTATCTCGCGACGGGTCGCGCCCAGAGCCTTGCGTATGCCGATCTCCCGCGTGCGCGCCTGCACATTGGCCAGCATGCTGTTCATGATGCCCACCCCGCCCACCACCAGCGTGATGAATGCGACGATCACCAGCACCCAGGTCAGGTCGTCGGCAACCTTGTTCATGGTGGACAGAATGCCGGTCAGGGTCTCGGCGTGGTATACGCTGGTGGGCCGATGGCGGCTCTGGATCAGCTCGGTGATCTGGATCGCCCCGGGCCCCACCAGCGTGGGGTTGGCCATCTTGAAGAAGATCTCCTTGAGGTTGTCGGTGCCGGTGAAGTAGCGCGCCACCCCGTACGGGATAAGAATGGTCTGATCGTTGATCTCGGAGGTGCCATAGGTGTCGATGCTCTCCTGGAAGACGCCGACGATCGTGAGCGGAATGCCCCGGATCGAGATGTTCCTGTCCACCGCGGCCTGCGCGCTGCCGAACAGCTTCTCCGCCAATGGCTTGTTGAGTACAGCGACCTTGGCGTGCGCGTCGGCGTCCTGCTCGTCGAAGAAGCGCCCCGCCAGTACCACCAGCCCGCGCACCTGCTTATACTGCGGCGAGACGCCCAGCAGCATGGCGTCGTTGGTAATGCCGCCTCCAATGCTGATGCGGTCGTGGTCCTCCAGCAGGGGCGAGTAGGCAACGATGCCGGGCACCGTGTCATGCGCCGCCTCCATGTCTTCGCGGGTCATCGAGTCCGGCGTGGTCGTGTTGTCGGGGCCAATGATGCTCCCGCCGCGGTACTGCATCTCGATCTTGTTCGGCCCCAGGCTGGAGATCGTCTCCAGCGCGTATTGCTTGCCCGTCATCCCCACCGTCACCACCAGGATGATCGACGCCGAACCAATCACCATGCCCAGCATGGTGAGCAGAAAACGCGCCTTGCTGGCGCGAAAGCTGTCCACCGCCAGAGAGATCACCTCGCTGAAGATCATTGTGGTGTGCGCGCTGGCCAGCGTGCTGTCGAACGTCTTCTCTTCGAGTTCGGGTTTGGGAACGATTGTGCTCGCCATCCTGGTCCATCCATATACCAGTATGGCAGCGATGGGGCGATTCCTGCCAACCGATCTTTGTCTCCCTTCTCTTCACAGACGTTCTGCTTTCTTCATAGATCTGCGCAGATGCATCGGTCGGAGTTGCAGTGGTAAGCTGGCGCAGACCAAAATGCGTTGTTTTTGGCGTTAGCAGCGCGCTTCGGAGCAGGAGAAGATTGCATGTCACAGAAGAAGGAAGGCCCGGGACCGCCGATCACCCGCCGCCAGATGCTTGCGCAGGCCGCCAAGGGTGCGGCCCTGGCCTCGCTGGTCCCGGTCCATCCCACCCAGGCGCTGCTTGCGGAGACTCCGCCATCGCAGGGGACAAAACCAAGCCACGCGGCCGCAAAGCTCATCGCGCTGGAGACTGACAACCTCAAGCTCTCCGTGGACCCCGCGAACTGCCGCTGGTCGGCACAGCTCAAGGGCAGCGAGATGCAGCTCAACGACGTGCACTTCCTTCCTGGCGACGACCCCTCGGGCTGGACCGTGACCAGCTCGGTGGATCGCAACGACAGCAGTAACCTGGGATCGTTCGAAACCGTGACGCTGCACGGGACGAAGCACGGGCACCTGGACTTCGAGTACCGCATCTCCGCCAGTAAGACCGGCAACGACATCCTTGTAAGCCTGGGCCGCACGAACCACACGGGCAAGCCGGTCGACCTGCAGGAGATGGACTACTTCGTCTCCTCCGACGCGCGGCTGGGTGGCACCACGGACAAATGGGTCAGCCTGGGAACGCACTCGCGCAACCGCGACTACTACGAGCTGTTGCCGGTGGAGACCCTGATTACGCCCAAATTGTATGCGGTAAACCACGTGGTAAACGATCCAACCACCGGCAACACGCTGCTGATGGGCCACGTCACCACCCAGAAGGGCGCTTCGCGCTTTGAGGTCTCCGAGGGCTGGCAGGGCATGACGGCGGACCGGATGCAGCTCCACGGCTACTGCAGTTACAAGGTCACCATGCCCGTGGGAGCGAGCTTCCCGGGCGAGAAGCTGCTTCTCCTCTTCAGTAACGACGGGCTGCGCGCCATGGAGCACCAGGCCGATCTGATCGCCATCGCGCACGACATCCGGCTAAAGCAGCGGCGGCCCATCAACCTCGACGACCGCGAGCTGGTGGCCAACAACTACAGCCGCTTTCACGGGTGGATGTCGGGCGGAAGCAACGCCCATGCGCAGAAGTTCTTTCAGGACCACGGCCTCACCGACTTCTACTGGGGCATGGGAGGGCCCGGCGCACAGGGGACTTTCGGCTTCTATGGTTCAGGCGGAGGGACGCAGGGCCGGCCCGCGCGCATCAACTATCCCGCCGAGTGTTATCTGCCGGTGCATACGCCCAAGTACGATGGCGAACGCGTCATCGACTTCTCCAACCCGCTCGCCGTCAAGCTGGAGCGCGAGCGCGCCTTTGCCTGGGCCTCCGACCACCCCGACCAGACCGGCCGCGCCGAGATGGACTTCGCCGACTGGTGGGACAAGTGGCCGGGACAGCACGATCCCTACATGAGCGCCCTGGAGACCTATCATGCGGGCGGTATGCCCTGGCGCGAGGCCATCGACCAGAAAGCGCCGCGTCGCGTCGTCCGCTCCAACATGCAGCCCGTCGACCACTCCTACGGCATCGTCGACATCTGCCGCATCTCCGAAGACGCGGACCACGGCTACGAGACCGGCGTATCGCCGCTCACGCAAACCGAGTTCAC
>JBEKWE010000024.1:0-23416 GCA_049513335.1 Acidobacteriaceae bacterium
CTGGCGCGGCAACACACGGCCAAGCTGACCATCGGCATTCTTGGAGTGGATGCCGTGGCTGCGGCTGGCGCTGTGGCTGCAACCGGAGCGCGACTACTCGCGGTTACAGGTGAGGCTTTCGCACAGCCGCGCTACGCCACCGATGCCGCTGGCTGCGAGGCGCTGTGCCGCGCGGCGCAGGCCAGCATTGTTCTGGCGCCGGGCAGCTCGCGATTCACGCGCGTTGCCGCCGGAGTGGCGCACCGGCTGGGCGGATTCATCGACACGCACATCACATCTCTTTCCAGCAACGACAGCGTAGATGCGACGCGCTGGTTCTATCGCCAACGCGTGGAAGCGACCATCAGCCGCGAGGCACGCCCGTTGTTCCTGCTGCTGGATGCAGGGACTCATGCGGCGTTTGCGGGCGAAGCAGCTGCCGCACAGGTTGAGGCGGTCGCGGTCACGCTGCCCACAGTGCGCGCGACAGTCGAAGGGCTGCGCTCGCCGATGCGCGACGCGCAGACGATTCGTCCGGACGCGAAGCTGCTGTTTGTCGCCGGAGCGGGATGGACCAAGAAGCAGCCCGACGGGCAGATCCATGTGGCGGAGGCCGGCGAGTTGATCCTCGCGTTCCTGCGGCTCAGCGGCGCGTCGCTGGGTAGCAGCAAGTCGCTGGCCGACCAGAAGGCGGAAGGCGAGCAGTCGGTGCTTCCCTTCCTGACGCATATGAACCAGATTGGGCAGACCGGCGCGACGCCGCGTCACGCCAAGGGCCTCTCCACCTGCTGCCACGGCGAGGAGCCGCACGTGGTGGGCTGGCGCTTCATTGGGGAGCGACGCGCCATCAGCCTCGACCCGAACTGCGGATGGACGCGCGGCAAGGCCGACGTGGTCTACGTTGCCGACGCGTTTCAGGTGATGGCGAAGGTGAATGCGCTACTGCAGGCGCGCAGCGCATAGGTCTCTGGCCGAGTAAATATGTTCGATCCCACCCTTGCGCAAGAACAAGTACGCCGCAAGGATGGGGCACCCACTGCGGCTTTGTTCACTCAGACGCGGGGCACCATGGAGAGATCGACGGTCCAGACATAGACAGCAATGGCCGCGAAGAGGAAGAATACGGCGACCCAGACGCGCCAATCCAGATGGGCGCGCTTCCAGTAAGGTTGCTTCTGCGATTCCTCTTGGTAGGTCGGCGTAAAGTCCGGCTCGTGCGCTTCGTCGCTATGGTTGTGCATGGTGTTGCTCTCTCCTGCCTGCAGCTTGCAAGCCTGACTCGCCCTGGCCTGCTGCGCCAGAGGGACACAAGCTGTCTGATGCCGATTCTGCGTTGCATGGATCGGAAACTGCCAGCTTTAGAAGATGCAGAAAAGTCGATACGCAGTCTTATAGCTGCCCTCAGCGGCTAAAGCCGTAATGCAAGTAATGCAGTTTACGGCACGGCTGAAGCCGTGCCCTTAACAAAACTGAGTTATTCAGCATCCTTTTTAGCCATCGCGCAATGAATCAGCTTGCGCCGCCGGCGGTCATTCCGCTGACGACTTCGACGGGCAGAATGCCCATCTCGCGATAGATGGGGCGGATGGCACGGCGCACGGCGGGCAGGCGAGTGGTGAACCATAGCGCGCCGAGCAGCACGACGGCCCCGTTCAAAATCACTGCATCTGGCGCGCCGATCCAATGCGCCAACGTTCCGGCCAGCAGGCTGCCGAAGGGCGCCATGCCCACGAACGCAATGGTGTAGTAGCTCATGACACGGCCGCGCTTGTCTTCGCTGACGATGGTCTGGATGATGGTGTTGCTGGACGCCATGCCCTGCATCATGCCGAAGCCGGCGACCAGCATCATCCCCATCGAGAGCCAGAATGTGTGCGAGAGGCCGAAGCCGATCAGCCCCGCTCCGAAGACCGCCGAGGAGATGGCGATCTTGCGGCCCAGGCCGAGCACACTGCGGCGCGCGGCCAGCAGCAGCGCGCCCGCCAGCGCGCCCATGCCCATGGCGCCCATCAGGAAGCCGGAGATCTTGGAGTCACCGTGCAGCACGCGCACCGCAAAGATCGGCATCAGCACCACGAAGGGCATCCCCATGAGGCTGATGACCGCGAAGAGCAGCAGGATGGTGCGGATGGGCACGAAGTGCGAGACGTACGTCCAACCCTCTTTCAACTCGTGCAGCATGGAGGTGGCTGCGCGTTTCGTTGTGGAAATATGCACGTGCATCATCAGCAGGGACGCAATGACGGCCATGTAGCTGATGCCGTCGATCAGGAAGCACCAGCCCTCGTTGCTGACCGCGATCAGCATTCCGGCCAGCGACGGGCCGATGAGCCGCGCCATGTTGACCATCGACGAGTTGATGGCGATGGCGTTGCCCAGGTCGCGTCGGTCCTCCACCATCTGCACCAGGAAGGCCTGGCGACCGGGCATGTCGAAGGCGTTGATGATTCCCTGCATCGCGCTCAGCGCCAGCACCCAGGGGATGGTGATGCGGCCGGAGAGCGTCAGCGCGGCCAGCGCGAGCGACTGTACCATGGCCAGCGTCTGCGTCCATACCAGAACTTTTTGCCGATTGAGCCGGTCCACCCAGACGCCGGCGAAGGGGGCGAGAAGAAACGTGGGGATCTGTCCGGCGAAGCCAACCGTGCCCAGCAGCAGAGCCGAGTGGGTGAGGCGATAGACCAGCCACCAGGTAGCCGCACGCGTCATCCATGTGCCGATGAGCGAGACGCTCTGCCCGGCGACGAAGAGCTGGAAGTTGCGATGGCGCAGCGCCCTCCACGCATGCGAGGCACGGCCTTCGATGCGCTGCTCCTCCGCGCTGGGCGGTTCGACCGCCTCGGGCGACTCCACCGCCTCCGTGCCCGCGCCAGTTGGTCCTTCGATACCACTCAAGATTGCTCCTTCATGCGCCGTTCAATTGCATTGTCTCCCAGTGGATGCCTTCGAACGCTGCAATCCGCGCGCGCCGCAGCGCTGAGAGATACGCTCCTCCTCCATTCTCTCGCATCGCATGGTGTGAATGGACAGGGTCTGTGGATGTCCATGGTTGCAAAGCCGTTCCAGGCCCGGACTTCGGCGCGTCGGGGATAACACAAAAGTGTCATGGAGGTACCGCGAACGTTCGCGGAAAATGCATAGGTGGAATAGCGAAAGGGACCCTCCACGTCGATAGTACAAGTAGCACCCGGCGGTGATGACGGGTGCAGGCCCACACATATTCTGGTCCTCACCGTTCCGACTCGGCCCCTCCAAAACTGCCGAGGTAACACAAGGAGAACTTACTATGCGGTATGCGGTAGCCTTGGCTTTTGTTGTCGTTGCTGTTGCTCCCCTCATCGGCATCTGGTGGGGACATGTGTGGGCGAAGGCCAATCGCATGACTCTGCGGGCGACACCCCCGTCTGCCGAGCAGAGCAACCAGGCCGCATAGAGCTGTCTCAAAGGGTGAAGAGAGGCGGAAGAGTCGCCAAACCGGCGCGTCCGCTCCTCTTCAACTCCTTGCCGGGCGCAGCAAAGTTGCCGAAATCATCCAGCCATCGTCTTCGGCAATTCACGCCGTCCCAGACATCTTTCGCCGCGGCTGCTGAACGCTCCTGCTGTCAGAAGCCGCGGAACGAAGTATTCTGTAGAGCGTGAGCAAAGAACAGATTCGAGTCCAGCTTCCCGACGGGTCAGTGCGCGAAGTCGCGCGCGGGACTACTCCCCTGGAAATCGCCACCGGCATCTCGCCCCGGCTGGCCGCCGCGGTGGTCATTGCGCGCATCCGTCCGCTCGGCGCGGCGAATTTCACTCGTGACGGTGAACCTGTCACGAATGGGGCACCCGGTTCCGCGGCCGACGCCAGTTCGGACTCCGAAGCCGTGATGTACGGCGCGGCCGGTGCTGGCGACGACGGCGCGCGACTGGTGGACCTCGCGGCCCCGCTCAACGAAGACGTGGCGCTGTGGCTGCTGAAGGAGTCCGACGAGGCCGCGCTCAAGGTGCTGCGCCACTCCGCCGCGCACGTGATGGCGACCGCCATTCTGGAGCTCTTTCCCGAGACCAAGCTTGGCCACGGGCCAGCCACCGACAACGGCTTCTTTTACGACGTCTATCGCGCTACGCCGTTTACCGAAGCCGACCTCGCCGCAATCGAGGCGCGGATGGCGGAGGTCGTCGCGCGCAACGAGCCCTTCGTCCGCGTTGAGAAGCCGCGCGACAAGGGTCTAAGTGAGTACTCTGCTGCGGGCGACTTCATGAAGGTCTACTTCATCGAGAAGTTCACCCAGCCCGGCGACGCAATCTCGCTCTACAAGAACGGCGGCTTCACCGACTTCTGCCGCGGCCCGCATATCCCTTCGACGGGCCGGGTCAAGGCGTTCAAGCTGACCGCGATTGCCGGCGCCTACTGGCTGGGCGACGAGAAGAACCAGCAGTTGCAACGCATCTACGGGACGGCGTTCTTCAACGCGAAGGACCTGGACGCCTACTTCAAGCGGCTGGAGGAGATCAAGGCGCGCGACCATCGCGTGCTGGGCAGGCAACTCGACCTCTTCAGCATTCAGGAGGTCGCCGGTGCGGGGCTGATCTTCTGGCATCCCAAGGGCGGGCTCATCCGCAAGACCATGGAAGACTGGATGCGCGAGGAGTGCGTGCGCCGCGGCTACCACCTGGTCTTTACGCCACACATCATGCGCCGCGAGCTGTGGAAGATCAGCGGCCACGAGGGCTACTACAACCAGAACATGTACCCGCCCATGGAGCTGGACGACGCCGAGTACCGGCTGAAGCCGATGAACTGCCCCGGCCATATTCTGATCTACAAGAGCAGCCCGCGCAGCTACCGCGACCTGCCGCTGCGCTATGCCGAGCTGGGCAACGTCTACCGCTACGAGCGCTCGGGAACCATGCACGGCCTGCTGCGCGTGCGCGGATTCACGCAGGACGACGCGCATATCTTCTGCACACCCGACCAGATCGAGGATGAGGTCGTCGCGTGCATCGACTTTGCCAAGTCGGTGCTGAATACATTCGGTTTTACGGAGTTCAAGGTCGAGCTCTCGACATGGGACCCGTTTAAACAACAGGACTATACAGGCCACCACAACAGCTGGTCACATGCCGTTGCTAGCCTTCAGAGTGCGCTCAAGAGGAGGAACATATCTTACCGCACGATGCCCGGCGAAGCCGCGTTCTATGGGCCGAAGATCGACATCAAGCTGGTGGATGTGCTGGGCCGCATGTGGCAGCTCTCCACCGTGCAGTTCGACTTCAACCTGCCCGCGCGATTCGAGCTGGAGTACAAGGGCGAGGACGGCGAGCTGCATCAGCCCGTCATGGTCCACCGCGCGCTCTTCGGCTCGGTGGAGCGCTTCTTCGGCGTGCTCATCGAGCACTACGCCGGGGCGTTTCCCTTCTGGCTCGCGCCGGTGCAGGTCGGCCTGGTTCCCATCAGCAGCGACAAGCACCTGGCGTACGCGGAGCAGGTGAAGGCAACGCTGGAAGCCGCCGGCCTGCGCGTGGAACTCGACGCGCGCAACGAGAAGATGAATGCCAAGATCCGCGACTTCGGCCTGCAGAAGCTCCCGTTCATTCTCATCCTCGGCGACAAGGAGGCGGCCAGCAACGGCGTCAGCGTGCGCACTCGTGGCAAAGGCGACCAGGGCTCTGCCACGCTGGATGAATTTGTTGGGCGAGCGCAGAAGCTGATCGCGTACAAAGGAACAGAGTTGTGAGCGGCACCATCTTCTTTTGATTCCTCACTCGGCCCGCAGCAGAGTTTGCGTGATTCCGGCCAGGATCGTCAGCCATGTTTATTCACCTTCTCTCTCTCGGCCGCATCCCCTACGCTGAAGCGCTGACGATCCAGCGGCGCGTCATCGCGGCGCGCAAGCAGGACCTCATTGGCGACACACTCCTGCTGCTGGAGCATCCGCCGGTGATCACGCTGGGCCGCAACGCATCGCGCGCCAATATTCTGGTCAGCAACGATTGGCTGGCGAGCCACGGAGTGGAGCTGCACGAGGTCAATCGCGGCGGCGACGTGACCTACCACGGCCCGGGCCAGCTCATCGGCTACCCCATCGTCGATCTGCGCGGCGAGTGGCCCGGCAAGCGTGGCCCGCATCTCGGCCCCGTCGACTTCGTCCGCCTGCTGGAAGAGGCGCTGATCCGCACCTGCGCCGACTTCGGCGTAATGGCCAAGCGCATTCCCAAGTGCACCGGTGTCTGGACGCTTGGCGACGAACCCACCCGTGACGATAAGACCGTCACGAATGGGGCACCCAATCCCTCGGCGATTCGCGAGAAGAAGCTGGCCGCAATCGGCGTGCACGTCTCGCAGGCGGTCACATCGCACGGCTTTGCCCTGAACGTCACCACCGACCTCGGCGACTTTGACTGGATCGTCCCCTGCGGCATCCGCGACCGCGGCGTCACCAGCCTGAAGTTGGAAGCCGATGCAAGTCGTGAGCCCACAATGGCCCGCGCGATCCACGCCACCGCGCGCAACTTTGGCTGGGTCTTCCAGCGCCAGATGCTGTGGTGCGACTCGATCGAGCAACTCCTCGCGCCACCGGGTAGTCGAATATAAAGGCCAAAATAGGAGTGCCGCGTGCGCCCTCGCAGCATCTATTCAGTGCGGCCCGCGCGCTCTGTTCGCAGCACGCCTCCGGCCCCAAGCCTTATAATCCATAGGCGCACGACCGCATTCGCAGCGCCCACTAACTCTGGAAGGAATCCGATGCCGACTGACGTAGTTATGCCGCAGATGGGCGAATCCATCACCGAGGGCACCATCACCAAATGGCTCAAGAAGGTTGGCGATAAGGTCGAACGCGACGAGCCGCTCTTCGAGATCTCCACCGACAAGGTGGACGCCGAGATCCCCTCCCCCGCCGCCGGAACCTTGCAGGAGATCAAGGTCGCCGAGGGCAGCACGGTGCAGATCAACACCGTGGTCTGCGTCATCGCGGCGGGGGCAGACAATGCAGCCGTGCCTGCAACCAAGGCAGTTCCTGCGCCAACGGCTATAGCGACTTCATCGGCTTCATCAACTGCACCGGTCGCAGGACCAGCCGCTGCCCCTGTTGCTTCCGCTGCACCAGCTCCGACGGACGGAGGCCGCACAGACGTGCCCATGCCGCAGATGGGGGAATCCATCACGGAAGGCACCATCACCAAATGGCTCAAGAAGGTCGGCGACAAGGTGGAGCGCGACGAGCCGCTCTTCGAGATCTCCACCGACAAGGTGGACGCGGAGATACCCTCGCCCGCCGCCGGAACATTGACCGAGATCAAATTCCCCGAAGGCTCGGTCGTCGGCATCAACACTGTCGTCGCGGTCATCGGCGGCGGAATTGGCAAGCCAGCGGCGGCTCCCGCACCCGCGGCACCCGCTTCTGCTGCACCCACCCCGGTCGCATCGGTCGCGCCGATCGCCTCAGCAACACCAGTCGCGTCGGCAGGCGCAGGGGAACGTCCGCGCTCGTCGCCGCTGGTGCGCAAGATCGCCAAGGAAAACAACGTCGATCTGGCTCGGGTCCCCGGAACAGGCCCCATCGGACGCATCACCAAGACAGACATTCTCGGCTACATCGAAAATCCCGCGGCGAAGTCCGCACCAGCACCGGCCAAGCCCGCCGCGGATGCGCCCATTCCCGGCAGCCTGGTCCCCATGACCAAAATGCGCAGCATCATCGCGCAGCGCATGGTGGAGTCCAAGCGCACCAGCCCGCACGTCCACACCGTCTTCAAGGTGGACATGACGCGCATCGTCCGCCTGCGCGAGCGCGAGAGGTCGAAGTACGAGCAGCGCAACGGCGTCAAGCTGACCTACATGCCGTTCATCACGCGCGCCGCCATCGCCGCGCTGCGCAAGCACCCCATCGTCAACGCAACGGTGGAGGGCGACGCCATCCGCTACAGCAGGAACATCAACATCGGTATCGCCGTGGCGCTGGAGTGGGGCCTCATCGTTCCCGTCATCAAGCAGGCCGAGGAGCAGAACTTCCTAGGCATCGCGCGTGCCATCGCCGACCTCGCCGAGCGCGCGCGTGGCAAGAAACTCGCGCCCGACGAGGTTATGGGCGGCACCTTCACACTCACCAACTCGGGAATCTTCGGCGAGCAGTTTGGCCTGCCCATCATCAACCAGCCGCAGGCGGCCATCCTCGGCATCGGAGGGCTCAACAAGGAGCCCGTGGTGGTGACCGACGAGGACGGCAACGACTCCATCGCCATCCGCTCCATCCAGAGGTTTACGCTGGGCTTCGACCACCGCATCGTGGACGGCGCGGACGCCGGCCGCTTCATGGCCGACTTCAAGGCCTATCTCGAAAACTGGGACGAGGCGATCGGCTAGGGGAGCTTCGACCTGTTTGTAGAGCGAGGACTCTCCGTTATTTCGAACAAGGCGACACAGACTACCCCATCCGCGAGTATTTCCTAAGTCGTCCTGCGCAGCAACCCCAGCCCCAACCCACCCGCCGTCACCAGCGCGCAGAGGTACGCGAATAAATCCCCGTGCACGGAATAAAAAGTAAGATCGTGCTCATAGTTGAAGCCGACGCGAAGGCTGGTGCGGATGTGTCGCGGCGCGGAAGTTACGACCCGGCCGTAAGGATCGATCGCCGCCGTCACTCCGGTGTTGGTGGCGCGCAGCACCCAGCGATGGTTCTCGATGGCCCTCATGCGCACCATATTCAGGTGCTCCCACGCCGCGCTGGTGTCGCCATACCATCCATCGTCGGAGATATTCACCAGCACATCCGCGCCCATCTGCGCATACTGGCGCACCTCGTCCGCAAAGACCGACTCGTAACAGATGAAGGTGCCATAGGTGTGTCCGCCGGTCGTAAACACCGTCCTGTGTTTTCCGGGATCTAATAAGCCCACTTCCTGCAATAAGCTCCCAGCAAAGAAGAACAGCTTCTTGTATGGAACATATTCTCCGAAGGGCACCAGGTGCATCTTGTCGTACCGTCCCACAAACCTGCCGTCCGATGTGATGAAGTCCGCGGAGTTATACAAGTCATATCCGCGCGTCACAGCGGGATCCGCATCGATCCCGAACGTGCCCACGATGATCGGCGCATCGGCCGCGCGCGCCAGGCTGGAGATCGCCGTGCGAAACTCCTGGCTTGAGATGGTCGCGCGCAACGGCGGCTCAATCACCATAAAATCGTTCGGGGCCTCCGGCCACACAATCAAATCCGTTGGTTGCAGATAACGCGCGCCGTCAGACCCTGCGCCCTGTTGTGCAGGAACAGAGCCTAAGCACTGAGTCCCAGGCAACTCAGGGATTCCATCGCATGCTTCATCTGCCGGAGGAAAGAGACTTAGTTCCGAAAACGTCTGCAGCTTCTCGCTCGGTGTAAGCGGAGGCCTGGAGCTGGCCGCCTCCGCTCCTACCTCAAGGTTCTCCTGCACCAGAGTCGCCGTCGCTTGCGTTGCCTCATGGATTGGCGGCTGAACCCGTCTTAGAAAGAATACATACAACAGAACAATGGACACACAGGCCACCATCAGCGCAGGCCGCGTGTAGCGCCGTTGCTTCAGAGTAATCCGCAGCAGCCAAAGCGCATTCACCGCCGTAATTACAAATGAAATACCATACGCCCCGACATACGGCGCAAGCTGCGTCAGTAATAAATTGTCCACCTGCGTAACGCCCAGCTGGTCCCACGGAAACCCGGTAATCCGCGCCCGCGCCAGCTCCACCGCAACCCAGGCGAACGGACTGAGAAGAAGCGCGCCTTGCACTCCCAGGTTTCTCCTCCCCAGGTTGGCGCGACGAAACGCGGCAATCAACGCGCCAAACAACGCATGATAGAGCCCGAGGTAGAGGCAGAAAAGAACCAGAATCCCGGCCGCCGCGGGCTTGGCGATCCCACCGTAATGGTGCATCGTGGCATAGACCCAGTAACAGTTCCCCAGGTACCAGACAAATCCCGAGGCATAGCCCAGCGCCGCACCCTGGATCGCGCGCAGCGGCCGCCCATTAGCATCCTTCCCGGTAAGTGCCATCAGTAGCGGAGTTAGCGCAATCCAGCAAAACGCCGTCCGCCACACCGGCGCAGGTCCCGCAATCGGAAATGGCAGCACCTGCAGTACACCCGACAAAATCGCCAACGCCCACAGCCGTAACGGAATCAATCGCATTATTATGCAGTCTAACATCGCGACGCCGTTGCCATTAGAACCGGTCTCATCAACCATCTGCTTCCTCACGCGAGGTTCATGAGCCCCGTCTTGCAGGCGGGTCTCACATCCGGACAAATCAGCCCGAAGGCATTGATGGGACCGGTTGTCTCCCGTGCGAACTACGAGCCCCCGGAGACGCTGCCTGCGACCCGCGGTCGCACGGTCGATAGAACCCCGTCGCCGCATCTTCCCCTAATTATTATCGTGTTGCCTCAGTTGGGGTAGAGCCGATATTCCCAATCCATCCATTTGGCCTGAGCGCAATCGAAGGCAAGACATCAATATTTTGCCCGCAGCGCCGCCATCCCTTTAGGAGAACGGCCTAAACTATCGAAATAATCCGGCAGTCCACTAATTTTATTTGCCAGACCGTTTCTACTTATGTAATAGTTGCACTGGAACACCTAGCGCCAGAATCGCAACGAAGTAAGTGGTCGCAATCCATCGGACTATTCCGGACAACGCACTGAAAGAATGCGGTTGGGGTTTTTATTCCCGACCGCAACCAGGAGGCAACACATGGAAGTAAGCCGTATTCTTGAGGAAATTGACTCACAGATTTCGAAACTTCAACAGGCCCGCGAACTACTCTCCGGCGGCGCCGCGAAGGCAGGCAAGGGTCGAGGCCGCCCCAAGGGCAGCAAGAATGTCAAGCCCGCCGCTAAGGCCAAGACCCGCAAACGCAAGATCAGCGCCGAGGGCCGCAAGCGCATCGCAGAAGCCATGAAGAAGCGCTGGGCAGAGCGCAGGAAGCTGGCAGCAGCCGGAAAGTAGCCATCCCCAAGGTCCACCGCCAGTTACTGCTTGCAGGCATGGCGTAGCGCTCACTCCACCGGCGGGCGCTGCGCCATCGCGTTTTAATGCAACTATGCTGCAACAATCTTCCGCAAGAGAACCATCCCCCTAGAACGGTTTTACTGTACGCGCGGCCTGGCCAAGGTAGTGCAATGCTGCGTTCCTTGCGGGAAGACAGCGCCGCGTCATGCGCCCCGGAACCACCACCGGTGAATCCGCTCTAGCGCGTAACCACAACCTCGCGCACGTTGTCCTTGCCCAGAAAGAAATGAAAGCTCTTGAACGACCCGAGCAGCCGCTCAATCTGGCGATTGGTATAGCTTGTCAGCAACGGATACTCCCCCGCGCGCTGCACGTCCACTTTGTTTGTGCCGGTCAGGTGGTAGCGGTGGAAGTCCGTCTTGGCCGCCCCCGATGCAGACGCTCCCGCGGACGGATGAAACATCGCCAGCATCTGTCCATCCGGCACCATCACCGCGTGGATGCGCTCCAGCACCGGAACCAGCAACTCCCCGGGAAGATAGTCCGCCGTGTCCCAGAACAAGACCACATCGAATCCACGCCCGGAAAAATTCAGGTGCGCCGCCAGAAACCGTTCCACATCGAAGCGCACCCCCTCGCCGTCCTCCTTGGCAGCGATCCAGTCGTGCCTGGCCGCGTCCTCCACCAGGTTCGCCAGGTAGATGCTGTGCCCCAGCTCGGTAACAAAGTTGATGTTGGTCGACGAGGTGGGACCGATATCCAGAACGCGCAGCGATTCCTCGGCGCGCATCCGTTCCAGCAGTTGACCCCATCCGCTGGAATGCCGCGAGACGCGTCCTTTCTCCGCCGCCGCACCGCCGGGTTTGTCCTTGCCACCAAAGATGCTGGCCATCTTTCCGTCTCCTTCCCGTTCAGGTCAGGTCCAGGACCTCTGCGTCCGTCGCAGGGTCCTGGGTGCCCGGCAGCCGCGCCAGGACCACCTCCGCCGCGACCTCAGACAGATCGACACGGCCCTTCATGCTCGCGTTCTCCTCGATCGACAACCTCTCCGCAACGATGTCTCCCTTCACCACCGCCGACGCACGCAACTCAATCCGCCCCGATGCGCGCAGATTGCCTTCGACCAACCCGAAGATCACCACCTCGTGCGCGTTCACATCCGCCATCACGCGCGCATTCGGCCCCACCGTCAACCGGCTCTCCGGCAGCACGATGGTTCCTTCCACCACGCCGTCCATGTACAGGTCCTCATTGCCCGCCACCTCTCCTCGAATCGTGACGGACTTGCCAATAACGGTCGAACCCTCGGCTGGCTTCATCGGTTTCTCGTTCTCCCTGGCTGCAATGATGGCACTTAAACTGCATTCATCATACTTGCCGAACTATACCCAGCCCAGCGCTGCGAGGCAAACCCCCACATTGAACTCAGGTTAAACTCAAGACAAACGCAACCCGCAGGTCTCCAGAGGCAGCCTTCGTCCTGGGGCGAAGAAAACTTAACGCCTGGATCCCACGTCAAACCCAGTACGACGGCAGAATGCAATCCCCTCAAGCGATGAAAACCGCACCCTCGGCCGCCCAGCGCGCAATCCGTTCCCAACTAAGTCCCCCTCATCGGCCCGCTCTGCCGCGCCGACGCGTGTTGCCGCGCTGGCGCGCCCGGCTCTGGCCGCTGCTCAGCGCGTGCGCCCTGGTGCTTGCAACCGCCGGCCCGGCACACTATACGGCGGCCTCGCAGGACACTTCCGCCGCTTCCCTGCCCGCCGTGCCCGCCCGCGCCTGGGCCGTCGATTGCGCCAACAACGAAGCCCTGGTCATCCAGCATCCCGGCTCCTATTTGCGCTATCGCCTGCATGTGATCGACGAAAAGGGAGACCAGATGCGCGACCAGATCGAGACCCCCGAGGGCAGCGTCGCCCGGCTGATCCAGCGCGATGGCCGCCCGCTCACCCCGGCGCAGGACGCAACCGAACGCCAGCGCCTGAACGACCTGCTCGCCTCGCCCGACGCCTTCGCCCGCCACATCCGACGCGATCAGGAGAGCAAGCAGATGGGCGTCCACCTGCTCAAGCTCATGCCCGACGCCATGCTCTGGAGCTACGCCCCCGGCCAGCCCCAACTCCCCGGCCAGCTCCCCGGCCAGCCTTCCGCACAGCCCTCCGGCGAACCGGCCCTGGTCGTCCTCGACTTCAAACCCGACCCCGCCTGGTCGCCTCCCAATTTTGAATCCGAGCTTCTTACCGGCGTCGAAGGCCGCGTCTGGATTGACCCGCGCACCCGGCGCATGGTCCGCCTCGAAGCCGACCTGTTTCATGCCGTCAACATCGGCTGGGGTTTCGTCGCCCACCTCTATCCCGGCGGCGCCGTCACCCTGCAGCAGGCCAACGTCACAGGCCAGCGCTGGATCGTCGAACACATCGACGAGCGGCTCAACCTGCGCGCTCTCCTGGTCAAAAACGTCAAACAGCGCCTCCTGTTCGACACCGCAGACTACCAGCCCGTGCCTCCCATGTCCTACCAGCAAGCCATCAAAATGCTGCTCGACACGCCGCACCCCACTCCCTGACTCCCCTGCTGACCCAATTTGCGACGAACCGCAGGCTCGAGGGATGAATTCGTGACGATGCGCCGCAAGAAGTGAGAAGATAACGGAGACATGGAAGCGACAGGTTTTGCAGTAGCCATCATGGCCGCGGGCAAGGGCACGCGGCTCAACAGCAAGCGGCCCAAGGTGCTGCACGAGGTGGGCGGGCGCGCTCTGCTGCTGTACGTGATTGCAGCGGCACAGAGGCTCGTCCCCGCCAATGAGATCTATTGCATCGTTGGCCACGAGGCGGAACGCGTGCGGGCCGCGGCGGAGCCGGCCGGCATACACTTCGTGCTGCAGGAGGTCCAGCTCGGCACAGGCCACGCCATGCAGGTGCTCAAGGCCTGGCTGGAGCTCTCCGGCGCGCCGCTTCCCAAGCACCTGCTCGTTCTCTCGGGCGACGTTCCGCTGATCCGTCCGGAGACGCTCTCTGCGCTCTGCGAGCTGCACCTGAAAGAGCGGGCTGCGATGTCCATCCTGACCGCGGTCCCCGAGAATCCCGCCGGCTACGGCCGCGTCCTGCGCCTCACCGCAGGCCAGCCCGATGTGCTTGCCATTGTCGAGCAGAAGGCGCTCACGCCGGCCCAGCTTGCCGCGCGCGAGATCAACTCCGGGATCTATTGCTTCGAGACTGAGGCGCTCTTCAGCAAGCTCGACCTGCTCTCCGCCGACAACGCGCACGGCGAGCTCTACCTGACGGACGTGGCCGCCCTGCTGGTGGCCGGCGACCAGCGTGTGGTGGCGCTCCAGGCCGAGAGCGTGGACGAGGTGCTCGGGGCCAACACCATCGCCGAGGTGATGCACCTCGATGCGACCATGCGCGCCGCCAACGCCCGCAGCCTGATGGCCCAGGGCGTCACCATCTACCGCCCCGACACCTGCGTCATCGACGCCGAGGTCACCATCGGGCCGGACACGGTGATCGAGCCGTACGTTCAGCTTCTGGGCGCGACGCGCATCGGCTCGGAGTGCCGCATCCGTTCCTACTCGGTCATCCAGCACTCCGTTCTGGGCAACTGCGTCATCGTGCGCAACGGATGCATTCTGGATCGCGCGGAGGTCGGCGACGGCGCCGTCCTCGGCCCCTACGCCCACCTGCGGCCGGAGAGCAGGATCGGCGAGATGGCCCACGTCGGCAACTTCTGCGAGACCAAGAAAGTGACCCTCGGCCGCGGCTCCAAGGCCAACCACCTGACGTATCTTGGCGATGTAGTCATCGGCTCCGGCGTCAACGTCGGCGCCGGGGTTATCACATGCAACTTCGACGGGGCGAAGAAGCACACCACCACCATCGGCGACGGGGTCTTCGTCGGCTCCGACTCCACGCTGGTCGCGCCGGTCAGCATCGGCGACGGAGCGTACGTCGGTGCTGGCTCTTGCATCACCGAAGACGTCCCCTCCGGAGCGCTGGCCATCGCCCGCGGCCGCCAGGTGACCAAAGAAGGCTGGGTCGCCGCCCGCCGCGCCGCCCGGGCCGCAGCACGCGATGCTGCTAAGAAACCCTGACCGGCGTTCGTTGCGGAGTCAGTCTGCGAGGACGACCGCCATCGCGAAGCCGTCATATCCTTTACTCCCCACCGTCTGAATGGCCGTGGAAGAGAGTCGAGGCTCCTCGGCAAGCAGCTCAAACAGAGCGCGCGTTCCCTGTACATCCGGGTCCGCGCTGGCAGGGTCGACAATCTTCCCTTTCCGCACCACATTGTCGACGACGATCAGAGACCCGCGACGTGCCAGCTTCAGCGCCCAGCCAAGATAGGCAGGATTGCTGGGTTTGTCCGCATCGATGAAGATCAGATCAAATGGCCCCGCGCCCTCTGCCTGAAGCTGTGCCAGCGATTCCGCCGCGGGCCCAACGCGGATTTCAACCTTCTCGGACACTCCCGCGCGGTCTAGGTTCGCCCGCGCAACCTCGGCGTGCCTTGGCTGTAACTCCAGGCTCACCAGGCGCCCGTCTACAGGCAGGGCACGCGCCAGCCAGAGGGTGCTGTATCCGCCAAGCGTGCCTATCTCCAGAATCCTGCGCGCGCCTGTGGCGAGGGCCAGCAGATGAAGGTACTTCCCCTGGACCGGGGAGACGTTGATGGAAGGCAATCCTGCCGCCGTACTCGCCTCCAGAGCGGCCTCCAATACAGGATCGGAGGGCAGAAGCCTCTCCGCAAAGTAATGGTCTACCGTCGTCCATTGGTCTTGATTCATGGTGATCCTTACCATTTTTTGAGATGGTTCGCGTTCGATTATATGCGGCTGATGGAAGCTCCCGCATTGCCGATAGACACTACATACCCGCGCGCGGCTGCGACCGGCCGCGCAGCGGCTCGCCCCTGGGCCGCCTTCTGGCCGCCTCGAAGCTGTGGAGCGGCTCCGGGGCGAATCGAAAGCTCCCTCTGAACATTATGGCGGCGGAGAGCATTGAGCTATGCAACAGGAAACCACGCAGACGCAGCAGGGATTCACGCCAGCGCAGATGGGAAGCATGCAGGAGCAGCAGGAAGCTGTCTCCGAGCGGCAGGACCACATCCTGGTGGTCGACGACGAAGCCTCGGTGCGCGGCGTCCTGGTGCAGATGCTTGGGCGCAGCGGATACGATGTCACCGCAGTGGCCGACGCCGAACAGGCCCTGCTCCATCTGCAGGACGACCCTGGCTGCGACCTGGTCCTGACCGACGTCATGATGCCCGGCGCCAACGGCCTCACCCTGCTCGATGTCGTCTGCCGCAACCACCCCGGCGTGCCCGTCGTCATGCTGACCGCGCTGCACGATATCCACGTCGCCACCAACGCCTTCCGCCGCGGCGCCGTCGACTACCTGCTCAAGCCCTTTCAGCGCGCCCAACTGCTGGACGTCGTGCTGCGCGCACTGGAGCACGGCCGCCTGCTGAAGCAGAACGCCGCCTACCGCCAGAACCTGGAGCAGATCATCAGCTTCCGCACCAGCCGTCTGCGCGCCACCATGCACGACCTGGAGAAAAGTTACAACATCACGCTGGAGGCCATGGGAGACGCGCTCGACCTGCGCGACACCGAGACCGAAGGCCACTCCCGCCGCGTCACCGCCTACACCATCGCCCTGGCCCGCGAGTTCGGCCTCGACCCTGAGGCGCTGCGCATCATCGCGCGCGGCGCCTTCCTGCACGACATCGGCAAGATTTCCACCCCCGACGCCATCCTGCTCAAACGCGGAGCGCTTTCCGCCAATGAGATCGAGATCATGCACCAGCACTGCGTGCGCGGATACGAGATGGTGCACAAGATCCCCTTCCTGAGCGACGCCTCCGAGATCGTCTACTCCCACCATGAGAACTTCGACGGCTCCGGCTACCCGCGCGGCCTGCGCGGCGAGGAGATCCCCCTGGGCGCGCGCATCTTCGCCATCGCAGACACGCTCGACGCCATCACCTCCGACCGCCCCTACCGCAAGGGCCTCAGCTTCGCCCAGGCCCGCGAAGAGATCGCGCACTGCAGCGGAAGCCAGTTCGATCCCCAGATCGTCAAGGTCTTCCTCAGCATGCCCATCGAACTGTGGAGCGACATACGCAAAGAGGTGGAACACGCCCCCGCCGGGACCTTCGGCGTAACCCTTTAGAACCTAACCCCTGGAACCTTGAAACCGCTGCGCTTGCGCCCGGTAGACCGCACGGCCTACCATCGCCTTGCGATCCACTCGCCGAGGGAGAACCCCATGCAGTCCAGCAAACAAACGCTCTCCGAACAACAGCTCCGCGACCTGCTGATCGAGCTGCCTGAGTGGGCTCTGGAAGACGGCAAGCTGGTCCGCAACTGGACGTTGCCCACCTTCGTCGAGGCCATTGCCTTCGTCAACCGCGTGGCCCAGATCGCCGAAGAGGCCCAGCACCACCCCGACATCGACATCCGCTACAACCTCGTCAAGCTGGCGCTGATCTCGCACGACGCAGGCGGCATCACCGCGCGCGACGCCCGGATGGCGCGCCAGCTCAGCGCGGCCTTCCCCACCGCTCCCGCCTGAGCCGCCCGCCGCCTTGCCCGCCGTGCCCCGCTTGGTGTTACTCTTGTAATCCAGAGCGGAGTTCGCTCCAGGATTTGCGGCCAGAACCGGGAAATCCGCCGCTCTGGCCGGCATAAGTTGCGTCACTGGCCTCCCGGCACGGACAATCGACCGTTCGTGCCGCTTTTTTTGGCAAAAAGCCGCCCATTGCCCCCCTTTACATTTTTTATTCGCACCGATGACGAAAATCCTGCATCCCATCTACAATCAGCGATAAGCTAGATACAGTGCCCATGACTCAAGGAGACAACACGATGACAAAAGCCGATCTGGTCGATAAAGTAACCGCACTCGGAGACCTCACCCGCCGCGATGGCGAGATCATCGTCGACACCCTCTTCGAGTCTGTCATCGGAGCGCTGAAGTCCGGCGACAAGATCGAAATCCGCGGCTTTGGCAGCTTCCGCACGCGCCAGCGCAACTCCCGCATCGGGCGCAACCCCAAGACCGGCGAGCGCGTCGACGTCCCGGCCAAGCGCGTCCCGTTCTTCAAGCCCTCCAAGGAACTGCGCGACTCGGTCAACCCCGGCGGAGCCAAGAGTCCCGCAATCGCAAAGGCCGTCAGCACCGACCCCGTCGACCCCCACCATCCCCCAGCCATGTAGCCGCCGCGCACGCGCACACACGCATTGCATCAATGTTGCTTTTCTGCAGCAGGATCACTGCGCCCAGCGATGGCCCCGACTGGCGGGTTGATTACGATACGACGTTCAGCCCGCTCTTTGCCGCGGCCACAAACTCCGTCGCCGTCTTCACAATGAACTCCAGCATCTCCCGCGTCAGCCCCGGATAGACGCCGATCCAGAAGACCTGGTTCATCACGAAGTCGCTGTTCGTCAGCTCGCCCACCACTCGCGTCTCCCAGCCCTCATACGCCGGCTGGCGCAGCAGGTTCCCTGCAAACATCAGCCGCGTCCCAATCTTCTTCGCCTCCAGCGCGCCGGTCAGTTCATCGCGCGTGAACGGCGCCTCCGGCCTGACGCCGATGGGAAACCCGAACCAGCTCGGGTCGGAGTTCTCAGTTGCCTCGGGCAGGATGAGGACATCTTCCAGCGGCTTCAGCGCAGCGTATAGATACGCGAAGTTCTCCTTGCGCCGGGCGATGAAGTGGGGCAGCCTGTCGATCTGCGACAGCCCCAGCGCCGCCTGCATCTCCGTCGCCTTCAGGTTGTAGCCGATGTGCGAGTAGGTGTACTTGTGGTCGTAGCCGCAGGGCAGCGAGCCCAGTTGCCAGGCGAAGCGCTTGCCGCATGTGTTGTCCTTGCCCGGCTCGCACCAGCAGTCGCGGCCCCAGTCGCGGAAGCTGTCGATCAGCACCTGCAGGTTCAGCTTGTCGGTCAACACCGCGCCGCCCTCGCCCATTGTGATGTGGTGCGCGGGATAGAAGCTGATGGTTGCGATGTCGCCGAAGGTGCCGACCTTGCGCCCCTTCCAGGTCGAGCCCAGCGCGTCGCAGCAGTCTTCAATCAGCCACAGATTGTGCTTCCTGCAGAACGCCGTCACCGCATCCAGGTCGAAGACATTGCCCAGCGTGTGCGCAATCATTACGGCCTTCATCTTCGGGCTGTACGCGGCCTCCAGCTTGGTCGCGTCGATCTCGTACGTCGGCAGTGATACATCCACAAACACAGGCACCAGCCGGTTCTGGAAGATCGGGTTCACGGTTGTGGGAAAGCCCGCCGCAACGGTCAGCACTTCGTCGCCCGGTTGCAGTTGCCGCGCGCCCAGCCTGGGCGAGGTCAGCGCACACAGCGCCAGCAGGTTCGCGCTCGACCCGGAGTTCACCAGGCTGGCCGAACGCACACCGACGAACTTCGCCAGCCTGCGCTCAAACTCCCTGGCAAACCGCCCCGCCGTGAACCAACCATCCAACGCCGAATCCACCACCGAGCAGATGTCTTCGGCGTCAATCACCTTGCCCGACACAGGCACCACCGACTCGCCCGGCACAAACTCCCGCGCGGGAAACTTGGCCGCGTGATACTGCGCCGTCAACTCCAGAATCTGCCGCCGAAGCTCTTCTGCCTGATCGCTCATACGCTTTAAGAATACACACCCGGAGCGGCCATCGCTCACCGCGCATCATGCGCCGCGAGAACGCTAGACCGCGTACCTGTGCCACGCCGCGGTGCGCCGGATCGTTTCCTCCAGCCCCACCGTCTGGCGCAACCCCAGCAGCATCTCCGCGCGCTCCACCGACGGCACATAGCGCGCCGGCACCGCGCCCGGCACTGCCTGCTTCGCAACATGAATCTCGGTTGCGGGCGCCAGCGTCTCCGCCACGCACTCCGCCAGCTGCAGAATGCTTACATCATGCGCCGAACCCACGTTGATCGCCAGCAGCGCAGGCGCGCGAAACAGGATCGTCCAGAGCCACACGGCGAGGTCCGCAGCATATAGATACGACCGCCGCGGCATCCCATCGCCCGCAATCGAGATGGGCCGCCCGGCCAGCACGTCCCCGATAAAATTGCCAATGGCAAAGTGCGCGTCCAGCGGAAGATGCGGCCCGCAGAAGGCCCAGCAGCGCGCAATCTTCGCCTCGAACTCCCACCCGTCTGCGCGCGCCCCCTTCTGCGCGTTGATCCGCGCCTGAAAGACAGCACACAGCATTTCCGCCGCGCGTTTCCCCTCTGCATACACACTGTTCGCGGCCAGCGGGTCCGGCGCGCCGTCATAGCTCTCCGGCACATGGGTCAGCTCCGGCGGCTGCCGCCCAACCACCGCGCCCGAACTGGTGAGCAGAAACTTGCGCGCACCGCACTGGGCTGCAAACTTCAGCGTGCGTTCGGTCCCGGCAAGGATGGTCGACAGCATCTCCAGCGGCTCTTCCGCAGCCTGCTTCTCACTTGCTTCGGTCGCGGCATGAATCACAAAGCGAAACTCGCCCGCAGGAAATTCAAAGCTGCGCACATCGCCCCCCAGCAGCGTAATCGCCGGATCGCCCGCCAGATGCGGGGCCTTCGCGGCGAACTTCGCCGGATCGCGCGTAAGCACTGTCGCCCGCGCCCCCAGTTCGAGCGCGCGGTTCACATGGCAGAAGCTCTCCACCAGCCAGCACCCGAAGAACCCCGTCCCGCCGGTGATAAAGATGCGCTCGCCGCGCATCTCCTCCCACAGCTCTCGCGTGCCGGCAAGAATCAGGTCAAGATCGACAATCGAGAGCGGCGCAGAAGGTTTCATTCGGCTGATTTTTGGTTTCCGGCCCCGAACTCCGCGCCGAAGACGCAGCGCTCGACAATCATCGAGAGGATGTGCTCCAGAGCAAGGTGCGACTCCTGGATGTTGCCCGTGGTGTTGGACGGGACGATGACGTTGATCTCGCAGAGGGCCTTCATCGCTCCTCCGCCATTGCCCGTGAAGCTGACGGTGTGAACGCCCATGCTGCGTGCCGCCTTCAGCGCACGGACGCAGTTCTTTGAGTTGCCGCTGGTGGAGATCGCCAGCAGCACATCGCCTTCCATCCCCAGCGCCTCCACCTGCCGTTCAAAGACATTTTCGTAGCTGTAGTCATTCCCAACCGCGGTCAGGATGCTGCTGTCGGTGGTCAGCGCGATGGCGCGCAGCGCCGGGCGGTCCACGCTGAGGCGCACCACAAACTCCGCGGCCAGGTGCTGCGCGTCGGCGGCCGAGCCTCCATTGCCGCAGACCATCAGCTTGCGGCCAGCCTTCATGGCCGCGGCGATGAGCTTGCCCGCCTCGACGACGGCTTGGTGAATGCTTTCGTCGCTGAGCACCGCGCTGAGAACGGCCACGGACTGGGTGAGTTGCTTCTTTACAAGGTCTTGGATGATGACCTCCGGAGTGATTGCACTAGCTGGATGATGTCGCCACGAGATTGGCCGGTGCGCCCGTTTTGGGAAGCGACGGGGGATGTTCGAAGTTGATGCGTTCCAGTTCCACAACGTAGGGGCGATTCTGCACCTGGGTGTATATGGCGCCAATGTACTCCCCCATCAGACCGAGGAATACCAGTTGCAGCGACGAGATGAAAAACACTCCGATCAGCATCGGAGCGAGGCCAAAGCTGAAGGTCGACCAGAAGACCAGCTTGAGGACCAGGTAGATCATGGCAATCAGAAACGAAACACTGGCCCCAAGGAAGCCGGCAAGGGCCGCCAGACGAAGCGGGATCTTGGAGTTATTAATGATTCCGAGCATGCCAATGTCATAGAGGCTATACCAGTTGTTATTGGTGGTCCCAAACTTGCGCGCAGGCTGGTCGTAGGGCAGCTTGACGGTGGGAAGGCCGATCTCGGCGATCATGCCGCGGAAGTAGGGATACGGGTCCTCAAAGGAACGCACCAGATCGACAACCTTGCGATCGTAGAGGCCGAAGCCCGTGAAGTTCTGGATCGTCTCGATCGAAGAGATGCGGTCCACCAGCCTGTAGTACTGCTTGCGCAGCCAGAACATCAGCGAGGCCTCCTCGCTGGAGCGCTTGATCCCCAGCACGCAGTAGGCGCCTTTCTCCCACTCGCGCACCATCTCCGCAATCATCCGCGGTGGGTCCTGCAGGTCGGCAACAATGCTGATGACGGCATCTCCGCGGGCCTCAAAGAATGCATGCATCCCCGAGCGGATGTAGCCGAAGTTGCGCGCGTTCACGATGACCTTGACGTTCTTGTCCTGGGCCGCGATCGCCTTCAGAATGGCAACGGTATTGTCCCGCGAGGAGTTGTCGATGAAGATGTGCTCGTATTCATACCCCCCGATCCCGGCCATCACCTGGCGGACCTGGTTGTAGAGGTTGAGCACGTTCTCTTCCTCGTTGTAACACCCCGTCACAATGGAGATGGTCTTCTGGCTCACGGCAGCAACACTCCTGAAAGGCTGGCACAAGTCTAACTTACTGCATGCCTCCAGCGGCGCACGGGCCTCTAGCTCACATCCAGCCCGCGGTTGCTAATCGTCCTGCGCAGCGAAGGAATCTGCGCGTAGGGGCTATCGATGTCGTCGATGCGGATCGGCTGGTCCTTCTTCACCGCCCTCAGCAGCATCTCGCCGCTCATCAGCTCGCGGCAGGAGAGCTGCCCCTTCTGCAACGGGATGGCAAGATACACGTCTTCATCGGTCAGGGCGTGTCCTTCTTGAAGGTCCTCCTTCGCGTAAACGCCGCGCACCAGCGCGTCTAGATACTCGATCTCTTTTTTGGGAGGCATTCGCTTCTGCGTCCCCGGCGCGCCGCACATCTCCTTGGCCTTGTGGAAGGCCTTGAACCACTCGTCGATCTGGTGGGGAAGGCTGCAATAGGGCGACACCTTCACGCCGTCGGAATCGATGTCGATGTGCCGCTCGAAGGTGCGCGCGCCCTTGGCATAGGCAATCATCATCGAGTTGGTCCAGTCCGTACACTCATGCGTGGAGTAGCCGATGGTGTTGTTGGGGTACCGGTTGCGCAAAAAGTCGATCTGGTTGATCTCCAGCTCGGAGTCCTCCGCCGGGTAGATCGAAACGCAATGGTTGATCGCCAGCGGGATGTTGCGGTTGGCGAAGAACGTGACAATGTCGTCCATGTCCTTGAGCGACGATCCCCCGGTGGAAACCATTACCGGCTTCTTGGTTTTGGCGATCTTCTCCAGCAGCAGCCAGTCGTTCAGGTCGGAGCTGGCAACCTTCAAAATGGGCAGCCCCAGCTCGACGCACAGGTCCACCGAACGCTCATCGAACGGCGTCGCCGTAGCAATGCACCCGCCCTGCCGGATGGACTTGACCAGGGTTGCGTACTGCTCGTCGGTCAGCCGGGTGTCCAGCGTCTTCTTCACATAGCGCAGGTCCGCGCGGTCCCGGAAGTCCTTGTGGATGAAGCGCTCAACGTCGCGAAACTGCAGCTTGATCGACGCCCGCACGTTGTTGAAGCGCAC
>JBEKWE010000025.1:0-22556 GCA_049513335.1 Acidobacteriaceae bacterium
CGCCGGAGAGCTGCCCGGCGATGAGGACTGAGGGGTGTGCGCGGAGCTGCAGCGTCTCGGTGAGCAGCGAAGGAGCATTGATGTAAGTGTTGCGGTGGATCTGGCCGTAGCGCAGGAATGTGGCGTTTTCCAGGCCGGGGATGAGGCGCAGGACGCGGGCCTGGGCCGAAAATTTCAGGTGGTTCTGGAAGCCGACCAGGTTGTAGCTGTCGGCGCGGAGGTTCTCCTGGCGGAGCTGAGCGACGGCGTAGGGACGGAGGCCGGTCCTGGAATCGGTGAGGCCGACCGGCTTCATGGGGCCGAAGCGGAGCGTGTCGCGGCCGCGTCGGGCGGTCTCTTCGATGGGCAGGCAGCCCTCGAAGAAATGGACCAGGTTCGAGGTTCGAGGTTCGGGGTTCGAGGGAAGCTGCTCCCAGGGCTTTACGGGGACGGACTCAGCAGTGGTGAGGGCGTCGAAGAACGCGTCGTACTCCTGTTTGGTGAAGGGGCAGTTGATGTAGTCGGCGGTTCCTTTGTCGTAGCGTGCGGCGAGGAAGACGCGGTCCATGTCGATGGTGGCGGCGTCTACGATGGGCGAGATGGAATCGTAGAAGGCGAGGTGATTGGAGCCGGTGAGGCGCTCGAGTTCGGCGGCGAGCGCGGGCGAGGTGAGCGGGCCGGTGGCGAGGATCGTGATTGTGTCGGGTTCGTCGGGGTCGAGCGCTGTGACCTCTTCGCGGTGGATGGCGATGCGGGGCTGGGCTGCGATGCGGGCGGCGACGCGGCGGGAGAACTCGACGCGGTCGACGGCGAGGGCGTGGCCGGCGGGAACGGCGGAGGCGTCAGCCTCGGCGAGGAGAAACGATCCGGCCCGGCGCATCTCCTGCTTCAGCAGCCAGGGCGCGGTGAACTCGGATTCGGACTTGAGCGAGTTGGAGCAGACCAGCTCGGCGAAGTCGGCGGTCTGGTGGGCCTCGGTGGAGCGGGTGGGGCGCATCTCGTAGAGCGCAACCTCGCAGCCGAGCGCGGCGGCCTGCAATGCGGCCTCCGGCCCGGCCAACCCCCCGCCGATGACTTTGATCCTCTTCATGCTTCCAGCATAGGGGATGGTGAACTATTTGGCGTGTGCGGCGAGGGCGGCGAGGGAGGGACCGGAGAGACGCATGGTGGTCCACTCGGAGAGAGGTGTGGCGCCGAGGGAGCGGTAGAAGTCGATGGCGGGAGTGTTCCAGTCGAGGACGGCCCACTCTAATCTGGGACAACCCTCCATTACGGCGATGTCGGCGACGGCAGCGAACAGCGCCTTGCCGATGCCCTTGCCGCGGAAGGGCGGGCGGACGAAGAGGTCTTCGAGATAAATGCCTGTGTGTCCGCGCCATGTGGAGTAGTTGTGAAAGTAGAGGGCGAAGCCGACGGGGGTGGGAAGGTTGCAGGTTGTTAATTGCTGGGTGTTGGTTGAAGACACTTCAGCGATGAGGCAGTGGAAGCGCGGGGTGGGGCCGAAGCCGTCGCGCAGCAGGTCGGCCTCGGTGGCGATGGCGGAGGCAGGCTCGCGCTCGTAGCTGGCCAGCTCGCGGATGAAGGCCAGGATCTCGGGGATATCGGCGGGGGTGGTGGGTCTAATTTGGAGTTCGGTCATGGGGCTGGGCACTACCGGCGGGGGTGGTTGGAGGGGGCGTTGGGGTTGGCGGCAAGCCACTTGTCGAAGGGGACAGTGAAGTCGAAGAGCTCCTGTTTGCCGTCGAGAGTGTGGATCATCTTGATGTAGAGCGAGGCGTGGGCGAGGACGGGATCGTCGAGGCCCTTGATGTCGTAGAAGAGGTAGCCGGCAAGCGTTGAGTGGGCGTTGACAATGGTTCCCTGAAAGCCAAAGTCGTCGTCGTCCTGGGTGATCTTCTTGTCGACGGGGGTGCGCTTGACGGGAAATGGGTCCAGCGGGATGCGGATGGGCTGGGTGCTGTGCAGGGTGAAGAGGCGACGGTTGATGTCGTCCTCGGTGGCGGCGGGGAGCTTGTCGTTGGCCGCGGTGATGAATTGGAAGCGGGCCTCGTCGAGCTCGAGGGCGCGGTCACCGTCGTTGGTGAGGATGACGCGGATGGGCAGCAGGCCGTGCTGGATGTAGGGCAGGCGGAAGAAGCTGCACTGGTGGGGGTCGTCGCAGGGGTCGGCCGCGATGGTGAGATGCTCGCCGGGGTGGGCGTCGTTGGCGGGGTACTGGGCGGCGGGCTTGGGCGGAGGTGCGGAGCGGTGGCTGGCGGCGCGGGCGGTGAGGCAGAGGAAGGCGGCTATGATGGGGAGCAGCGCTAAGGCCTGCGATGCGCGGGGGTTGTAATGCGTGCTCATGCTGGGTTGATTATCATCATCATGGATGAAGTGGTAAAGCTTGGCGGTTGCGGGAGAGAGCGTAGAGACGATGGGGATGGCGCTGTATAGCTTGCTGCTGGTGGTGGCGCTGCTGCTGGGCGCGCCGTGGTGGCTGGCGCGGATGGTGCGCTATCGCGCGGGGATGGCGCAAAGGCTGGGGCGGGTTCCGGCGGAGCTGAGCGCGGCGGTGGCTGGGCAGAAGGTGGTGTGGGTCCATGCGGTGAGCGTGGGCGAGGTGCTCGCCGGCACTCGTCTGGTGGCGGAGTTGGAGGCAGCGCTGGGCGCGGGGTGGGTGGTGGTGGTGTCGACGACAACGGCGACCGGGCAGGCTTTGGCGCGGGAGCGGTTCGGGGCGGCGCAGGTGTTTTACTATCCGCTGGACTTTGCGTGCTGCGTGCGGGCGTATCTGCGGGCGCTGCGGCCGAAGCTGCTGGTGCTGATGGAGAGCGAGCTGTGGCCGCGGATGCTGGTGGAGTGCGGGCGGGCGGGAGTGCCGGTTGCGGTGGTGAATGCCCGGGTCTCGGATCGAAGCTATGCGCGCGGGTTGCGGGTGCGAGCGGTTTGGGGACGGGTGCTGCGGCGGGTGAATCTGTTTCTGGCGCAGAGCGAGGAGGACGCGCGGCGGCTGGTGGCGATGGGTGCTCGGGTGGAGGCGGTGCGGGCGATTGGGAACCTGAAGTACGATGTGAGAGCCGCGAAGGAAACTGAGATGACGAAGCGGATTCAGTCGGCGCTCGGCGATGCCAAGCTGGTGGTCGCAGGGAGCTTGCTTGAAGGGGAAGAGACTGCGCTGCTCGCAGCATGGCCAGCTATGCAGGAGGAAAGTTTCGATGTCGTACTGCTGATCGCGCCGCGGCATCCGCAACGGTTTAGCGGCGTTGTCGAGATGATACGAAGCGCGGACTGCGCGGTTCTGCGATGCAGCACTTTAGACGGGGCAATCGGACGTATTTCAGACGGCACGGTACTGGTGCTGGATACACTGGGGGACCTTGCGGCAATGTACGGCTTGGCGGATGTGGCTTTTGTTGGCGGAAGTTTGGTGAAGCGAGGGGGGCATAATCCACTGGAGCCGGCGCGGTTTGGAGTTCCGGTGGTGATGGGGCCATCGTACGAGAACTTTCGGGATATTGTTGGGAAGATGCAGGCGGCCGATGGGATTCGCATTGTGCAGGACAAGGACGAGTTGGAGTCGGCGCTGATCGAGTTGCTGACGGACCGCGAGAAGGCGCGGGCGATGGGCGAGCGGGGTCGGCGGGTGTTTGAGGAGCAGCAGGGGGCGACCGGGCGGGTGGTTGTGGCGATGGTGGGGATGGTGCGACAGTGAGGGCGCGGCGGTGGTGGGGCTGGCCGTTGGCGCCGATCTATGCGGCAGCGTTGGCAGCGAGGGATGGGCTGCGGCGGTTGGGCGTGCTGCGGGTGCGGCGGCTCATGTGGCCGGTGATCAGCGTGGGGAGCTTGTCGGCGGGCGGGGCGGGAAAGACTCCCGTGGTGATTGCGCTGGCGGCCTTGTTGCGAGAGCACGGATGGCAGGTGGATGTGCTTTCGCGGGGGTATGGACGCGAAGGGAACGGGGTGGAACGGGTCGATCTGGCGGCGGAGGATGCGGCGGCGCGCTATGGGGACGAGCCAACATTGATCGCACGCAAGACGGGCGTGCCTGTCTGGGTTAGCACGAATCGCTTCTTAGCTGGACAGAGCGCCGAGGACTTTGCCACAGAAGAGACGTGGGACTTTGTCAGCGAAACAGTCGTTGAGATAAAGGCGGCAGCAGCGGTTCGCGGTGTGCATCTGCTGGACGATGGGTTTCAGCGCCGGGGGTTGGCGCGGGCGGTGGATGTGGTGTTGGTGACGGAGGAGGACCTGGAGGAGGCGCTGTTGCCGGCGGGGAACCGGCGGGAGAGACTGGCGGCTCTGCGGCGGGCGGATGTGGTGGTGCTGCGCGATACGGAGCGCGCGTGTGTGGAGCAGCGCGTGCGGGGGTTGATGCGCCAGAGCGCGGCGGTGTGGAGCGTGCGGCGGGAGATGCGGTTTTCGGATTGCGAGGGGGTCGGGAGCGCGGGGGCGAGGTCGCTGGCCTTCTGTGCGATTGCGCGGCCGGAGGGATTCTGGGCGATGCTGGAGGAGGCGGGTTGCGACTTGGCCGGCAAAGTTGCGTTCTGCGATCATCATGCCTATGGCGTGGCAGATATGGAGCGGTTGGTTGCGATGGCGAGAAAGTGCAGGGCGACCGGATTCGTTACCACGGAGAAGGACGCGGTGAAGTTGACTGCAGCGCTGATGGAGCGGCTGCGCCTTGTGGGGTCGGTGCGCGTGGCGGGGCTGGAGGCGAGGTTTGTGGACGAGGCGGATGTGTTGCGCGAACTGGAGGCGCGCTGCCGGTGAGAGTGCTGATTGTGCGGATTGGGGCGATGGGCGACGTGCTGCACGCGATGCCGGCGGTGGCGGCGCTGCGCCAGCTGCACCCCGAGTGGTTTATCGGGTGGGCGATTGAGCCGCGATGGAGCGACCTGTTGCAGATTGCCGGAGACCCCAACGACTTGCAGCAGATCGAGGGACGCTTCGATGCGCGCGCACTGGTGGACCGGTGGTACAGCGTGGCGGCGGGTGCGTGGAAGCGGCGGCCGATCTCGCTGAAGACGCGTTCGGAGGTTCTTTCGCTGCGCGCTGTGCTGCGCGACGAGCGGTTCGACGTGTGCGTGGACATGCAGGGGGCGGTGAAGTCTGCGGTGGTGGGACGTATGGCAGGGGCTGCGCTATTTGCAGGAGCGGCGAGGCCGAGGGAGCGCGTGGCGCGCTGGTTGTATGGGCAGAAGCTGGATGTGATCTCGACCCATGTGGTGGAGCAGGGATGCGAGCTGCTGGGCACGGCGGTCTGTGAGCGGTTGCGGCCGGCGCGCGTGACCCTGCCGATGGATGAGATGCACGAGCGGTGGGCTTCGCAGGTGGTGGGAGACGAGAGGTTTTGCCTGATCTCGGCGGGAGGGGGATGGGGCTCGAAGATCTGGCCGGCGGAGCGGTTTGGGCAAGTGGCCGCAAAGTTGGGACGGGCCGGCGTGCCATCGGTGGTGAACTGCTCGCCCCAGGGCTCCAGCGAAGCGGAGCGTGTGGTGGAGACGAGCGAGGGGTTTGCGCGCGCGGTGCCTTGCTCGGTGGGGCAACTGATCGCGCTGGCTCGCCGGGCGGCGGTGGTAATCGGGGGCGACACCGGGCCGCTGCACCTGGCGGCTGCGCTGGAGAGGCCGGTGGTGGGCATCTATGGGCCGACTGACCCGGCGCGCAATGGGCCGTACGGAACTCGTTCGCGGGTGCTGCGCGATGCGACGAGCGCGACCAGCCACAAGCGGGTGGCTGTGGCGGAGGAGGGGATGTTGCAGATCGGGGTGGATGATGTGTTGACGGCAGCGATGGAGATGCTGGGGGAAGTTCGAGGTTCGAGGGACAAGGTTCGAGAGTGAGAAGATCGTTGCGTTGAAGAAAGGCGAGCGCGAGAGAGTGAGCGGACGGACGGGTTGGCAGAGGATTGCGCGGCGGATACGGGTTCCGATGGGATTTGTCTTTGCGGCGCTGTATCTGTGGCTGGCGCATCCGAGTTGGGGGGCGATGGCGGCCAGCGCAGCGCTGGTGCTGCCGGGGCTTTGGCTGCGGGGCTACGCATCGGGCTATTTGCAGAAGGACGCGGAGCTGACCACGACCGGGCCATACGCGCACACGCGCAACCCGCTGTATCTGGGATCGATGCTGATTGCGTTCGGGTTTGCGGCGGCGGCGGCGAGCTGGGTGATTCTGGCGCTGCTGGCACTGCTGTTTGCGGCGATCTATATTCCCACGATACAGAGCGAGGAGGCGTATCTGCGCGAGCACTTCGCGGGCTATGTGGCGTACGCGCGAGCAGTGCCCAGGCTGCTGCCGCGAGGCGCGGGCGCGGACAAGGAGTTGGCGGCGGACGGGGCGGTTGCGGCAACGGGAGGCTTTTCGGCGGAGCTATATCGTCGTCACCGCGAGTACAATTCAGCCATGGGCGCGGCGGCCATCTATCTGGCGCTGGCGCTAAAGCTGCTGTTCTTTTCACGCTGAGAGTTGCAACTATCCTTCCTGTGTGAGCTGCGAACTGTTGATGGGATTGATCGGTCAGAATCATATCGCGGCTCTCTTCTCCGGCTTGCGCCTGGTGCGTCCAGCTCTGGCTGGTGTGTTGCTGCTGGCTATGCTGCCGCTGTTGTCTGCGCTGGCGCAAACGGCGCAGCATCCCATTCCAACGCTGCAACCGCCGGTTGCGGGCTATGCGTTTCCCGAGCGGCAGACGCTGACCTTTACCGTGGATTGGCGGGTGTTTACGGCGGGAAGGGCGGTCTTTCACCTGGAACAGCAGGGAGACCAATTGAAGGTGACGGCGACGGCGGACACGGTGGGAGCGGTCAATCTGCTGTTTCCCGTGGTGGACCGGTTCCAGTCGGCGATGGACACCAGGACAGGCTGTTCGGAGGGGTTCTGGAAGCAGGTGCAGGAGGGACGGCGCAAGGTATCCACCGACCTGACCTTCGACACCGGCGCGGGCAAACAGACGCAGGTGGAGCGAAACCTAGTGAAGGGCACGCAGAAGCAGCAGACGACGTCGATTCCCGCGTGCGTGACGGACTCGCTGTCGGGGATATTTTATGCGGCGTCGCAGCGGCTGGCGGTGGGGCAGGACTTCGGCTTTCCGCTGGCCGACGCCATGCGCACGGTGACGGTGACGATGAAGGTGGAGGCGCGCGAGGAGATCAAGACGCCGGCGGGAACGTTCCAGACCATACGGGTGCAGCCCACGGCCGAGGAGGGCGTGGTGAAGAACCGCGGCAACATCTGGGTCTGGTACACCGACGACGCGCGCCATATTCCGGTGCAGATCCGGGCACGGCTGTTCTGGGGGACGATCACTTTCTACCTGCAGAGCGTGGAAGCGAAGTGAGTTGAGCCGTGGGTTGGAAGTGCGTTGGAGACGCGGAGGCAGAGAATGTTTCTGGATGGAGATGCGGAGCCGGGAGTGCCCGAAGGCCTGGTGATCGTGGGGCGGTTTGAGAGTCCTTCGGAGGCGCAGATGGCCAAGGGGATGCTGGAGTCGGCGGGGGTGGAGTGTTTTCTGGTGGGAGAGAATGCCAACAGTCTGCTGCCGGCGGCGTTCCGGGTGCGGCTGCAGGTGCGTGTGGAGGATGAGGCGGCGGCGCGCGAGTTGATGGCGCAGAGTGCCGGGGATTTGGCTGGCGAAGGCATTGCGGAAGGGTGAATCGCGGAGAGATTGGGCTGGCGAGGGCGCTGATTCGGATGCAAGAAGATCGGGATGGCAGGGCTGGGAGTTGAATTGGACGCGCCGTTGCATGTAAGTTGGTCAATGCCGTTTATGCCAGGCGGAACTGAAGGCGTACACGAGAGCGAGGTGCCGTGTGGCGGGCATTTAGCCAGAGCGGCGAGCGCAGGATGTGATCGCCGATACTGCCGGCGGTTTGGCAGATCGGGTGCAATAGAGTGAGTTTGACAGTTTGCCCTGCAAGGGAATTGATGGTTTTGGAAGTGACTGATTTGCAGAGATAATGCTCTGCGATATGAGTACGATGAGAGAGGTTTGGGAGAGAGCGATGAAGATTTATGGGATGAGGATTGCGGCCGTGTTGACGGCTTGTCTTCTGGGTTTGGTTACGCTGGCGCAGACGGGGCGGCTGATGGCGCAGGCTGCGGCGCCAGCTCCGGCAGCGGTACCGGGAGCCGCAAGCGTTCACGGACATGTGAACGACCCGTTGGGGATTGCGGTCACCAATGGCGAGGTCAGGCTGACCACCGACCGGAACCTGAATACGGTGAACAAGAAGTTCGAGTACATCTTCCCGCTGGACGCCAGCGGCAACTACAAGGGCGCAAACATCAAGCCGGCCAACTACGATGCGTGGTTCTATCAGAACAACAATAGTATCGACCGTATGCCGTCACAGGTATTTGCGGCGGGAGAAGACAAGACGGTGGACTTCGACATGACGCGCAAGGAGTACATCGACAAGATGAGCCAGGTTGAACGCGACCAGATGGAGGAAACGAGGAAGGCGAACGCGGAGGCCATGGCGAAGAACGCCAAGATTGAGAATTTGAATGCGCTGCTCAAGCAGGCCCGCGTGGACACGGCAGCGGGCAAGTACGATTCTGCCATCAAGGCCATGACGGATGCGACCACAGCCAAGCCGGATGAGCCGATCCTGTGGGCCGCGCTGGGCGACGCGCAACTGGGCGATGCGGTGGCGGCGGACACTGCGGCAAAGGCCAAGCACACGACGGATGCGACTGTTCCGGACAAGCTGGCGGCGGCGATTACCTCGTATCAGAAGGCTCTTGCCCTGAATGCGGCGGCGGCCAAGCCCAACGCAGATACTACCGCGGTGGTCAACAACCAGCTTGGAAGTGCGCTGGGCAGGCTGGGCAAGACGAAGGAGGCCGCCGATGCCTATGAGGCAGCTGCCCAGGCAGACCCGAAGAGCGCCGCAAAGTACTACTATAACGAGGCGGTGACGCTGTATAACGCAAGCCTGGCGTCGGGCAAGGTGGACGGGGTTGCTGAGGCGGCGGACAAGGCGATCGCAGCCGATCCGACCAAGGCAGATGCCTACTACCTTAAGACGCAAGGCCTGGCCCCGCTGATTACGCAGTCAGCCGATGGGAAGACTTTTGTCGCGCCTCCAGGCCTGGTGGATGCCTGCAACAGGTACCTTCAACTGGCCCCGGCGGGAGTTCATGCGCAAGAAATGAAGGACATCCTCACAGGGCTGAATGAACAGATTCAGACAACCTACAAGGCGCCGACGCCCCCCAAGAGGAAGTAGACTGTCGATGCAGGATGGAAGCGGCCCTGGGCGACGATCGTCCGGGGCCATTTTCTTGGAGCAAAGGCGAATGGCGGGAGGTTAGATGAGCGAAAGTCCATTGCAGGTTCGAGCGCTCAGTTTTGTGGAAGCATTGGAGGTTGTGCTGCATCATGCGGCGAGGGTGCGCGTGCCTGAGCCGGAGACGGTTGCGCTGCCGGCATCGGCGGAGCGAGTGCTGGCAGAGGAGGTGAGGGCAGACCGCGATCAGCCACCGTTCGACCGCGCCACGCGGGATGGATTTGCAGTGCGGGCCGGGGAGTGGACGGACGGAAGACGTCTGCGGGTTGTGGGGCTGGTGCGTGCGGGCGAGGTCTGGGCGGGCAAGGCTCTATTGAGCGGCGAAGCGGCGGAGATTATGACCGGTGCTGCAGTACCGGCCGGTGCCGACGCTGTGGCGATGGTAGAGCACGCGGAGCAGGGCGCGGGGCTGGTTTGGGCCGCGGGGCCGGTTTTAGTGGCTGGAGAAAATATTGTGCGGCGCGGTAGCGAGGCGCGGCAGGGGGAGATACTGCTGGCCGCGGGAACGGTGTTGCGCTCGGCGGAGATTGCGCTCGCGGCGGCTTGCGGTTGCGCAGAGATCGTGGTGCGTCAGCGGCCGGTGGTGGCGATTGTGGCGACCGGCGATGAGCTGGTTGAGATCGAAGATACACCGGAGAAACATCAGATTCGCAACTCGAACAGCACCGCGCTGGCGGCTCTGGTGGAGGCTGCGGGCGGGCGGGCACGGCGGCTGGCGATTGCGCGAGACACGCGAGAGAGCTTGCGGGAGCGGATTGCCGAGGGGCGCAGGAGCGATCTACTGCTGCTCGCGGGTGGGGTTTCGGTCGGGAAGTACGACCTGGTGGAGGAGGTGTTGGCTGAGTTTGGCGCGGAGTTTTTCTTTCGCGGAGTGAGGATGCAGCCGGGAAGGCCGGTGGTCTTTGGAAGGCTGCCAAAGAGCGAGTCGGCGAGTCAGCGGGGCGGAGTTTTGATGGGAACGGGCTTTAGCCCGTCCGCTAGCGCCGTAAAATCACGTGGTGCTTTAGCCCCTGAGGGAACCGGGAGCGAGTGGACGTATTTCTTTGGGTTGCCGGGAAATCCGGTTTCGACGCAGGTGACGTTCCACTGCTTTGTTGGGCCGATGCTGCGAGCGATCTGCGGGGCTGGCGTGGCTGGACCGAGGTTTGTGCAGGCCATGCTGGCGGAGAAGGTGAAGGGCAAGGACGGGTTGACACGGTTTTTGCCTGCGACTATGCGGCATGATCTGGAGCGGCCGGAGGTGCGGTTGGTGAGATCGCAGGGATCGGGCGACCTGGCGGCGAACGCGCGGGCGAACTGCTACGCGGTGCTGCCGGAGGGACGCGATTACAAGGCGGAAGATGTGATTTCCGTGCTGCTGCGGTAGGCTTTTGGTATGAGTAAAAAGCTGTCGCACTTCGACGAGGCGGGGCGGGCGCGCATGGTGGATGTGAGCGCGAAGGCGGAGACGCGGCGCGAGGCGGTGGCGGAGGCGTTCGTCGAGCTGTCGGCGAAGGTGCTAGCGGCGCTGCCGAAAAATCCCAAGGGAAACCCGCTGGAGGTGGCGCGCATTGCGGGAATTCAGGCGGCCAAGCAGACGGCGGCGCTGATTCCGATGTGCCATCCGCTGGGGCTGAGCTTTATGGATGTGGAGGCGATGGTGGTTGCAGGAGGGGTGCGCATCCGCGCGACGGCTGCGACGACAGCGGCCACCGGTGTGGAGATGGAGGCGATGGTCGCAGCCTCGATTGCGGCGCTGACCGTCTACGACATGACCAAGGCGCTGGACAAAGGAATACGCATTCGCGAGGTCGTGCTGGTGCGCAAGAGCGGGGGCAAGAGCGGGGAGTACACGCGGGGCTACGCTTCGACGAGTCCGTAACGGCGCTGCCACTGCTGTTTAAGGCGGGCCCAGACGGCGGCGATCTGGGCTGGCGGGACGGCCGGATCGGGGCGGGCGGCGAAGCGTTCGGCCTCGACTTTGGCCAACTCCAGCGTGGCGCGGTCGCGCAGCAGGTTGGCGACGCGGAACTCGGGCAGGCCGGTCTGGCGCGTGCCGAAGAACTCGCCCGGGCCGCGCTGCTGGAGGTCCAGCTCGGCCAGGGCAAATCCGTCTTGTGTGGCGACCATTGCGCTCAGGCGGGCGTCGGCCTGCTCGGTAATTGTGCCTCCGGTCATTAAGATGCAGAAGCTCTTTGCCGCGCCACGGCCTACGCGACCGCGGAGCTGGTGCATCTGCGCCAGGCCGAAGCGCTCGGCGTGGTCGATGACCATGACGGAGGCGTTGGCGACATCGACGCCGACTTCGATGACGGTGGTGGAGACGAGGACATCGATCTCGCCGCGATGGAAGCGCGCCATGGTGACTTCCTTTTCGTCGGCGGAGAGGCGGCCGTGCAGCAGGCCGAGGCGCAGACCCTTCAACGCGCCAGTGCGGAGTTCGTCGAACATCTCGGTTGCGGAGCGGAGCTTGGTCTTCGGCGTGGCGAAAAGATTGTCGGTCTTCGTCAGTCTCCCCTTCGCAACGCGAGTATTCTCGGCTGACCTGCTGACTTGCTGACTCGCTGACTCGCCTGCTGGCTCCGGCTCTTCGTCGTGGGGGAAGTCGAGCTCTGGCTGGTCGTCGCGGCTGCCCTCGATGACGGGGTAGACGAGGTAGGCCTGGCGACCCTGGGCTACCTGTTTGCGCACAAACTCCCAGACCTCGGCGGCGTGTTCCTCGGTGGTGCGGCGGGTGACGATGGGAGTGCGACCAGGAGGCATCTCGTCGATCACGCTGACCTCCAGGTCGCCATAGAGGGTGAGTGCGAGGGTGCGCGGAATCGGCGTGGCCGTCATGGCGAGAACGTCGGGGTCGGTTGCGACGCCGTCGGCTCCGGGCTTGCGCATCAGCTTGAAGCGCTGCTGCACGCCGAAGCGGTGCTGCTCGTCGACGATGACCAGGCCGAGGTTATTGAAGTCGGCCTTGTCCTCCTGAAGGGCGTGGGTGCCGATGATGAACTGCGCCTCGCCGCGCAGGATGCGGCCTTGCGTCTGGCGCTTGGTGGCGGGGTCGAGCGAGCCGGTGAGCAGCGCGACCTTGTACGGCTTGCCGGTGCGTGGCGAGACAACGCCGCCGAGCAGCTTGCGCGCGGAGAGATAATGCTGCGTGGCGAGGATCTCGGTGGGTGCCATCAGCGCGGCCTGGCAGCCGTTCTCCATGGCGACGATGGCGGCCTGCATGGCGACGATCGTCTTGCCGGAGCCGACATCGCCCTGCAGCAGGCGGCGCATGGGCTGCGGGCGGCGCATGTCCGCGACAATCTCGACGAGGACGCGCTTCTGCGCGGCGGTGGGATGGAAGGGAAGGACTTGTTTAATTGCCTCGCGCACGGTGGGGCCGGTGGCGAATGCGGTCCCGACGCGCTCCCTCATGCGGCGGCGCTTGAGTGAGAGGCCGAGTTCGAGATAGAAGAGCTCCTCGAAGATGAGGCGCCGGTGCGCGGGTGTGGTGGCGGACATCAGTTCTGGCATCGGTGTGCCGGCCTCGGGGAAGTGGACGGCACGCAACGCTTCCATGCGCGAAGGCAGGCCGAGGCGTTGCAGGAGCGCGGCGGGGAGGGTCTCGACCGCTGACTCGCTGACTCGCTGACTCGCTGATCTGTCGAGTTCCTCGAAGATGCTCCAGACCACGCGGCGCATCCACTTGGATGTGAGCTTCGCGCCCCAGGGAGTGGTGCCGCCGAGCGACTCGTAGACGGGGACGATGCGGCCGATTTCGAGCGAGTCCTCGGGATCGGCGCCATCGGGCAGGACCTCGAACTGCGGCTGGATCATCTTGAAGCGGCCGGCTGCGGCGCCGAGCGTTCCGGCTGCGGCGGCGGCCATTGCGGAGCGCGACGGCTCCAGCTTGCCGTAGACCGCGACCATCTGGCCGAGCTTGAAGCGATCTTTTAAATACGTCCCATGGAACCACATGCACTTGACGGTGCCAAGGCCCTGACCCAGCGTCATCTCGAAGATGGGGCCGGAGCGAGTGCGGAGCAGCACGGAGCCGCGCACCTCGCCGATGATCGAGGCCATGGTTCCGGCCACAAGTTCGGCCATGGGCTGCGGATTGAGGCGGTCTTCGTAGCGGAAGGGAATGTGGTAGAGCAGGTCCTCGACCGTCTCCACGCCGCGCGTGGCGAGGCCGGCAGCGATGCGCTCGCCGACGCGCTTGACGAACTTGACGGGCGTGGAGAGTTCCAGCACAGGATGATGCTACCAACAACCCAAGGGAGTTGAAATGCGGTTGTTGTGCTTCTTTGATTGCTACGCAATCAAAGAAGCACAGTTATACAAGATGGATACGACTTTCGGCACGCGTAAACGCGTGCCCTTCCGTCCGTGCTGACACCCTGTTCTTTCCCACTATTTCAATCGGCAGCAATGTGCATCGAACAGATCGTCATGCGTGTAGATGCGAGCAAGCGAAGCGCGTGCGGTGGTACTCTGGGCGGTGTATGGGTGATTCTCTTCGAGCGATGGCGCGGGTTGCGGTTTGTGCAGTTGCGGTGTTGCTCTGCGCGGCATCGGGGGCAGGGCTGGTAGCGCAGACGCAGACGCAGGGGCCGGGTGCGAAGACGATGTTGGTGGAGCCGCCAACGCCGCTGCTTCCCGCGACGCTGGGCAAGCTGAAGCGCGTGGCCGAGGGTGATGTGGGCGATGGGCTGGGCGCAGTGGATGCGGCGGACGCGCCGGTGCTGAAGGAGGATGGGCTGCGGCGGTTTGCGCGGTCGGATTATGTGAAAGACACTCCGAAGGATCCCTTCTTTTGGACCGTGACGGTGTATAGGTTTGTGGACGCCAGCGGGGCGATCTCGGCATATGACTATTTCAAAAAGCCTGGGATGAAACCAGCGAGGCTAGGGGACTCAGCGGTTGCGGAAGAGGACGAGCTGCTGCTGCGCAGCGGTGTGAATGTGGTGCGAGCCGTGTTCAAGAGCCGCGCGGATATGGAAACCGCAGTGGAATGGAATAAGAATCAGTTGTTGCTGGAGCTGATCGATCATCTGCCGAAGGTGGGCGGCTCAGCGGGGATTGATCCGATGCTGCCAACGCTGGTGCCTGCCAAGGGGATCGAGGCGGGTTCGGTGCGCTATGCGCTGGGGCCTGCGGGATACACACAGATGGGCGGAGTGCTGCCCGCGCAGACGGTGGGCTTCGAGAAGAACGCGGAGACGGTGACGGCGAAGAACAAGGACGGCGGCGTGCTGACGCTGCTGTTGTATCCGACGCCGCAGATTGCAGGCGACCACATGCGCGCCATCGAGGCGCTGAGGCGGCAGCCGGGCAGCGTGTTGACAGGGACGGTGAAGATTCGGCGCGAGGGGCCGCTGCTGCTGCTGACGACGGGCGCGTGGCCGACGGCAGAGGCTGAGAGCATGGTGAACGGAATTCATCTGCGCAGCGAGGTGACGTGGGACAAGCCTGTGCCTCTGGACTTTGGGACGGAGTTGCGCAAGACCTTCAGCCTGCTGGAGAGTATCGTGATCTTCTGCGCGTTATCCGCGCTTGCGATGCTTGTGCTGGGACTCTTCCTCGGCTATGGACGGGCGCTGGTGCGGGTGATGCAGGGCAAGCCGGCGGCCAGCGAGCCGGAGTTCCTGCGCATCGACCTGAGCGGAGCGGTGGAAAATAAGCTTCAGGATCACAAGGACTGAAGAACGGACGGCGGGATAGCGGAGTGGGCTGGGATGCACATTCAGCGGTGCATTTCAATCAGCTAAATCCCTGAATCTACTATGCTTCGCTGGTATAAGAGTATATGTAAAGCGAATAATAGGCGTAGAATTTCATAAACGCCTGCCAGACTAACATATTTATTATCAACGTGTTGCAATGGCAATGTTTTAGCCTTGACACCGGTTTTTGCCAAACTTAGTATGCAGCCAGAAAGTTCTGATGGCTTTGCCTCCGTTGGAACTATTCTCCCTAAAGAAAAGGCCGCCCTGTTGCCGGGCGGCCTTTTCGCGTCTGCGGAACATCGTGTGCTGTGCGTGAAGCGGCAGCGGACGGCGGACGCGTGACCTAAGTTTGCCGAGAGAAGCGGTCGCCTGTTGCAGAGGCCCGGTTTCGCCGATAGCGATGGGGAGAGTTGAGTTCCGCCCCACTGGATCGAACCCGAGGCAACTGCGATGCATGACTTTCTGGCAGGACTGGCATATGTGGCGATTGTGATGGCGCCGTGCGTGGTGGCGCTAACAACCTGGCTGCGCGATCCGAGTTGCAGGTAGGCCTGCAGGCGGAACGGATGCAACGCGGGTGAACGCGACTCTTCCATTGAGACAAGAGAACTGTGAGGCGAAACCTGAGATTCCGTGGGCGGGTACGCGGCTGGGTGCGAACCCGTTTCGGTCTACGGGGAAGTTTGTGCCGACGCGGCGAGGGACGCGGTGTTTTGGGATTAGTATGGTCGGGTTGGAAATTTCATTGTGAGCGAGGTTTGTAGACCGATGATTAAGTGGGCCGGTGTGTTAGTGCTTCTTGGAGTTTCGTGTGGGTTGTGCGCTCAGGCGCCTGCGGCTGGCGGAGCGGGCAGTGCGGCATCCACGGCAGGGAGGGCACCGGCGGTGCTGCCCGGCAACGGATTGGCGCAGCACGACTTTGTCTACTCGGGTGAGTCGCACGACCGCAAGATATTTATTGTGCGCGGGGGAAAGATTGTGTGGAACTACGACGATCCGGCGGGCAAGGGCGAGATCAGTGATATGGTGATGCTGTCGAATGGGAACATTCTGTTCGCGCACCAGTTTGGTGTCACCGAGATCACACCGGACAAGAAGGTGGTGTGGAACTTCGAGCCGCCGGCGGGGCACGAGATCCATACGGCGGTGCCGATTGGCAAAGAGCGCGTGCTGTACATCATGAATGGCGATCCGGGCGCGGTGCTGCGCGTGGTGAACACGACGACGGGCGCGATTGAGAAGGAGCTGCCGCTGGCGGTGAAGCAGCCGGTGAGCGTGCATGGGCAGTTTCGCCACGCGCGGCTGACCCCGGCGGGAACGCTGATGGTGGCGCACATGGACCTGGGCAAGGTGGTGGAGTACGACTCCAATGGCAGGGAGCTGTGGTCGTTCCCAGGGCCGAGCGTGTGGAGCGCGGAGCCGCTGGCCAATGGCAACGTGCTGATCACGGACCGCATCGGGGTGCGCGAGGTGACGCGGCGCGGCGATACGGTGTGGAGCTGGACCCCGGCGGACGCGCCCGGATACAAGTTCGCCAGCCTGCAGGAGGCGCGGCGGCTGGCCAACGGCGATACGGTGATCAACAACTGGGTAAACGAGTGGACCAACAACGCGGACAACGCGCCGGGATCGGTGCAGGCGATTGAGGTGAACCCGGCCAAGCAGATTGTGTGGGCGCTGCGCGAGTGGACTCCGCCGAACGCGCTGGGGCCGGCGACGTCGATCCAGTTCCTGGACCAGCCGGGGACGACCGCGCCGGAGGATGTTCACTTCGGCGACATAAAATAGTGCGAGCGACTGGCTCCGTCCTCGGCGCGCGAGCTTTGCGCGTTGTGGGCGGAGCCGGTAGAATGAGGCTGGCAGGCCGATGTAGCTCAGCTGGTAGAGCAACGGTTTCGTAAACCGTAGGTCAACGGTTCAAATCCGTTCATCGGCTCCATTCCTGCATATCTTTCAGTGCAACATTTTTTATGCATGTGCACAACGTCCGTCATGGGACGCTTGTGGCTTGCTGCGCGTCAGGGCAAGCGGACGCGATTGCGGTGTGCTCTAGTTGCCGGAGTAGTAGCCGTCGCGGGTCTGCAGGAAGAGGTCCTTGGGGCTGGTCTTGGTGAGCGAGAGATCGATGCGGTGGTAGCCGTCGGAGGCGGTCTCTTTGTCGGGGGTGTAGCCCAGCCGGTACTGCGCGCGCAACTCGGCGCCGATCTGCTTGTAGATCTCGGCGAAGGTCTCTTTCTTGCTGACCTCGAAGAGGCTTCCGCCGGTCTCGTCGGCCATGCGCTGCAGGACCTTCTTGCCGTCGGGGCGGCTGGGAAGGCTCTCCGGCTGACGGCCCGCACCTCCGCCGCGGCCTCCTGGGTAGCCGCCTCCTCCACCGGGATAACCGCCGCCGCCGCGTCCTCCGGGATAGCCTCCGCCCTGGCGGCCCGTAGTCTGGTTATATCCGCCTGCCGTCTCCCGGCCCTTGAAGTAGATTGCGTAGACGATGGTATCGGCGCGCTGGGCCGCTTCAATGGACGAGGCGAGCGACTCCTTGCTGCCGCTGTCCACGCCGTCGGAGAGGATGACGACGGCCTTGCGTCCTGTCTGCTTGCCCATCAGTTCGTCGGAGGAGAGGAAGAGGGCATCGTAGAGCGTGGTGCCGGCGCGGCGCGCGCGCGTGGAGCTGTCGCCGGAGTTGGAGCCCGAGCTGGAGCTGGTTGTGTCGGAGTCGCCGCCGGAGGCTGGTGTCTCCAGTTGCTTGAGGCCGGCCTGAAGTTTGGGCTTGGAGCTGGTGACATCCTGCAGCAGGTCGGTCTGGCGGGCGAACTGAACGACGAAGGCCTTATCGCGGCTGGTAAGCGTGTCGTCGAGGAAGGCGAAGCTGGCGGTGCGCTCGTCGTCGATGGCGTCGCGCTGGCTCATGCTTGTGTCGACCAGCAGGCCGAGTGTGAGGGGAAGGTCGGTGTCCAAATTGAAGTAGCGGATGGTCTGCGGTTTGCCGTCGACCTGGAGGAGGAAGTTGTCCCGGGTGAGATTTTGCACGAGCGCGCCCTTTTTATCGTGGACGACGACGGGGATGTTGACCAGGCGCGCATCGACGCTGAGGGTGGAAGCGGTGGCGGCTGGTGACTGCTCGGCGGCTGGAGATGCAGCAGGGACCGTGGCGGCGGGTTGCTGCGCAGGCAATGGCGCAGCGATGCCGGCGGTTAGAAGCAGCAGTTCGGCGAAGAGGGCAGTACGCAGTATTCTTGGGCAACTCATCTCTCCACGATAGACGCAAACGGCGTCAAACAGTTGTGAGGGCCGGCGCATTTTTCCGGTTGCGAGCCGCCGTCGGGCGAATGCCGGCTGGGAAGAAGGCCTCATGGACGGGTCGGTATTGTGGTCAGGCGCTGTCTTGGATCCGCTGCAGCGGCCAGGCCGCACTTGCCGGTTAAATCGCATGGCCGACAACGCCTGAATGGGGAAGCGATTGCTGGAGAGTAAGTTACGGAATTTGGTCACCATGCGCTGGTGGTTACTGAGGTTACTCAATAGTTGTAGTTGAGTTACCTTCATGGTAGTTTCTTTTTCCTGGCCGGATGCTAGCCTTGCTTTGTGCTCGTTCGTGGGCCATTCTAAATCGACAAGACATGAGACGCTGAGTAATCCAGACACCAATGTGTCATGAAAGGTGAATCGATTTGATGAAGTTGCGGGGCAAGTTATCTCGGCGTATACGGCTGATTGGGTTTGCGGCAGGGCTGATTGCGCTGCTTGTGATGGTGTGGAGACTGGCAGAGGCGGGTCGCGCTTCCGTGTTGCCGACCCTGGCCAATGGCATCACCTGGGCAACGACGCTTCTTGCCATCACGGTCATTGTGGTGGTGTGGCGCGAGCGCAACCGGACGGGGGGCTATCTGCAGGCCAGCGCGGAGAATGCACGATTCATCGCGGCAGCGGAGACCAGCCCGGATGCATTTTCCATCCTGGAATCGGTGAGGAACAATGCCGGCGAAATCGTGGGCTTGCATTACAAGTATGTGAACTCCCATGCCGAAGAGCTGTTGAAGAAGCCGCGCATAGAGATGTTGGACCATGACATGTGCGAGCTCTTCCCAACCGACAGCACACAAGAACTCTTCGAGAAATATCGCAACGTGGTGCTTAGCGGAGAGCCGTTGTGCGAGGACCTTTTGGTCCCTCACGAGGATGGAGCGGAGAGGTGGCTGCGACGACGGATTATCAAACTGGACGATGGCGTTGCGGTTACCGTTAGCGATGTGACCGAAGTCAAGGCAGGCGAAGAGCGCTACCGGAGTCTGTCGAACTTCAGCAACTCGGTCTTTGAAACGGCCCCATTCAGCATTATCGAGACGGACCTGAACGGAGTGATCCGGGCGATGAACGTGGCTTCGGAAAAGCTGACGGGCTATGGGCGCGCGGAGCTGGTGGGCAAGGTTGCGATCACAACGCTGCACGATCCAACGGAGTTGAACCCAGCGCCCGGCGAAGGCGCGCCGCCGGATGGCCCGGTGTTGGAAGGCTTCGCCCTGCTTACGGCGAAGGCCGCCCAGGGAGATGTTGAGGAGCGGGACTGGACGTACATTCAGCGTGACGGAACGACGCTTCCGGTGCATGTAGCGGTGACGTCGGTGCGCGATGGGGCGGGCGAGATATGCGGATTCATCTCGATCGCGTCGGACATCACGGAACGCAAGCAGTTGATGACGTACCTGAAGCATATGGCCTCGCACGACCAGTTGACGGGCCTGCCGGGACGCCCGCTGCTGCGTGAGCGCATCGCCGAGGCAATCGAGAAGGCCGCGGTGAGCGGGCGCAAGGTGGCGGTGTTCGTGGTCGACCTGGACCACTTCAAGTGGATGAACGATTCGCTGGGACACAAGGCCGGCGACGAGGTGCTGGTGGGCATGGCCGAGCGGATGCAGGAGTCGCTGCGCCGGTCGGACACGCTGGGACGGCTGGGCGGCGACGAGTTCGTCATCGTAATGCCGCACATCGCCAGCGTCGAGGATGTGGAGCGCTGTGCGCAGAGGCTGGTTGACCTGATCGCCAGCACCGCGCAGGTGGGCGAGATGGAGGTCAACCTGACGGCCAGCGTCGGAGTGTGCATCTATCCCGACTTTGCAGGGGACGTGGACAACATGCTGGAACGCGCCGATGCGGCCACCTATGTGGCGAAGGCAAATGGCCGGAACCAGTACCAGATGTTCGCCGATGCCATGCTTAAACAGTCCCAGGAACGCATGTCGATGGATGCGGCGCTGCGCCACGCGCTGGTGCGCGAGGAGCTGTTCATGCATTACCAGCCGCTGGTATCGCTGGCCACGGGCCGTGTGGTTGGCATGGAGTCGCTGCTGCGCTGGCACCATCCCAAGCTGGGCCTGCTCTCTCCGTCGATCTTCATTCCCTTGGCGGAAGAGACGGGAATGATCATCCCAATCGGCGAGTGGGTGATGAAGCAATCGTGCAGGGAGGCAAAGACAATCTGCGACGAACTGGGGATGGACCTTGCCGTGTCGGTGAACCTGTCGCCGCGGCAGTTTGAGCAGAGCAACCTGCTGGAGATGATCGGCGAGGCACTGGAGAGCAGCGGACTGCCGGCCAAGAGCCTTCAGGTGGAGTTGACGGAGCGGGTGCTGATGATCAACTCGGCGTCGAACCTGGAGAAGCTGCAACAGATCCGGCAGCTTGGCGCGCGGGTTGCGATTGACGACTTCGGCACGGGATTCTGCAGTTTCTCGTATCTGTTGAAGTACCCGGTGGACCGGCTGAAGATCGACCAGAGCTTCATCATAAAGGCCGTCTCGGAGCCCAACGCGGCGACGGTGGTGCGGGCGATCCTGTCCATGTCGCACCACCTTGGCATCAAGGTGACGGCCGAGGGAGTGGAGTCTACGGACCACCTTAAAATTCTGGCCCGGCGAAACTGCGATGAGGCCCAGGGATACTACTTCTCACGCGCTGTGTCGGCTGCGGGCTTCGCCGCGGCGGTGGAATCGATCCATCGCTCGTACGACGAGCGCAAGCTAGCCGGAGAGATGCCATTTGCATTGCCCGAGGATGGGCTGGAGCAGTACGAAAACTGACCTAGGGCTGGGCCGCAACGGTTGGTCAGCCTGAGTGAGAGTAAGAGTCGGAGTGTGTGCCCCATGTCCAGAGGGTCTGGATGTGGGGCACACGCATTTGTGCGCTTCACGCCATCGCTGACGGCCCAGTCAAACCATCACTGCGGGCCCAGGTACTCGACGTGGACGTAGGTGCGGAGGCGCACGTTGTAGGCCAGGTACCAGCCGATGTGGTCGGGATCCACGTAGATGATAATTTCGTCCGAGTCCCAGAACCAGCCGTTGCAGAAGGCGATGTCGAAGGGCGCGACGTGGAAGAAAAAGCCGCCGAACCAGAAGCGGTCGGGACCGCCCCCCACCAGGCGCCAGACGTGCGTGGGCCCGAAGCCACCTGTGAAGCGGCCGTGCGCAAAGGGATGGGCGAGCTTGTAGTGCGCATCGTTGCGACCGGTGTCGTGGCCGACCCATTTGCCGTCGGTCTCGACGTGGGGTGCGTTGGGATGGCCGGGCGCGTCGCTGTAATTGCGGTTCGGCTGCGTGTTGGGCGTGCCGTGGAAGGCTGCCGGACCGCGCGCCGGCGGCTTAGGCTGGCCAACCTGGTGGCTGGCGACGCCTGTATGTTGTGCAAGCAGCGCAAAGGTTGTCACCGATAGCGTAAACAGCGCGGCAAGAAATAACAGGGACCGTTTCATTCTTATACAACCCTCCTGAGAAAAAACGATAGCACACCTTGGTGGGGCAGTCAGCGGCGGTTGTCGGTGGCGGGCTCGGGGTGGATGAGCAGGCGGTCGACCTCGGGTGCGACAAGCTTGAAGGCGCCTTCCAGCGCGGTGATGACGGCGTGGACGCGGGCCATGGGCAGGTCGTCGGGCAGGGTGCAGTGGCATGAGACCTGGGTGTGAACGGGGAAGGCGGTTGTTGCTTGCTGGTTGTTGATTGCCGGTTGAGGCCTGGCTGCGGCGGGGTCGCCTGACGCGGAGTGCGGGGCGGCAGGGATGATGCTGGGCCCGCGGCGGGTGACGTAGACCTCGTGGATGTCGAGGACCTCGGGGAAGGCGGCGGCGACGCGGCGCAGGCGGAGTTCCAGCTCGCGGTCGCGCTCCAGCGAGGCGGGCCGCTCGATGGTGGCAGGCTCGCTCTCGATGTGGGTGAGGATGGATGCTATGGCGGGGACCTCGCGGCGCATCTCGGCCTCCAGCGTGGTGACGAGGTCATGGGCCTGGCGCAGGGGCATGGTTTCATCCACCTCCAGGTGCTGCTCGATGTGCAACTGGGGATGGAGGGGGTCGTGCTGCTCTCCGCTGATCTGCTGCACGCTAATCTCATGGATGGCGAGGTTGCGACGGGCCGCGACGGCGCGGATGCGGTCGTGGACGCTCTCCGCAAGCGAGGCGGTGGGGACGCTGTGGACCACGACGTCGGCCCCCGGCAGGTGGCGTTGAACGGCCGTGGTGGCGGCCAGGGTGAGCTGTTCGGAGCGCTGGAAGGTGAGGTTGCGCGGCAGCCCGAGCGTAACGTCGGGAAAGTAGTTGGAGCCGGAGCGGCGGGTGCGCAGGCGCTCCACCGAGAGC
>JBEKWE010000026.1:0-22312 GCA_049513335.1 Acidobacteriaceae bacterium
GATGTGGTGACGGAGCCGGACTTGCGCGAGTCGTAGACAAAGTAGCCCTGCGCGTAGTTGGGCGTCTCCGCGCCGATGATCTTGATGGAGTTCTTGTTTGCGCCGACGGTCCCATCCGCGCCCAGTCCGTAGAAGAGAGCGCGCACGGTCTTGGGGTCTTCGGTGGAGAACTCCGGATCGTAGTCCAGGCTGCTGTGGCTCACGTCGTCGTTGATGCCGATGGTGAAGCGGTTCTTCAGGTGCTCCTTCTTCAGCTCGTCGAAGACGCCCTTGACCATGGCCGGAGTGAAATCCTTGGAAGAGAGGCCGTAGCGCCCGCCGATGATGCGTGGCTGCGTTGCGATGGGCGAGGTCCCGCTGGAGATGGCCTCGCTGAAGGCGGTGAGAACATCCTGGTAGAGCGGCTCGCCCAGCCCGGTGGGCTCCTTGCAGCGGTCGAGCACGGCGATGGACTTGACCGTCTTGGGCAGTGCGGCGAGGAAGGCCTCGGTGGCAAACGGGCGATAGAGGCGGACCTTGAGCAGGCCGACCTTCTCGCCCTGCGCGTTCAGGTGTTCGATCAGCTCCTCCGCGGCGCCGGCGCCCGACCCCATCAGAACCAGGACGCGGTCGGCGTCGGGAGCGCCCACGTAATCGAAGAGGTGATAGGCGCGGCCGGTCTGGGCAGTGAAGCGGTCCATCACGTCCTGCACGATGGTGGGGCAGGCCAGGTAGAAGGGAGTGCAGGTCTCGCGGGCCTGGAAGAAGACATCGGGATTCTGCGCCGAGCCGCGCAGGACGGGGTGGTCGGAGCTGAGCGCGCGCTGGCGATGGGCAAGCACATGCTTCTCGTCCAGCATGGCGAGGATTGTCTCGTCGGAGACCTCGAACGCCTTGTTGACCTCGTGCGAGGTGCGGAATCCGTCGAAGAAGTGGAGGAACGGCACTCGCGATTCCAGCGTGGCAATGTGCGCGATCAGGGCCAGGTCGGCTGCCTCCTGCACGGAGCCGGAGGAGAGCATGGCGTATCCCGTGGAGCGGCAGGCCATAATGTCGGAGTGGTCGCCAAAGATGGAAAGCGCATGGGTGGCCACAGCGCGCGCGGAGACATGAATGACGTTGCTGGTCAGCTCGCCCGCGATCTTGAACATGTTGGGGATCATCAACAGCAGTCCCTGGGAGGCGGTGAAGGTAGTGGCGAAGGCCCCGGCCTGCAATGCGCCATGCATGGCGCCCGCGGCCCCGCCTTCGCTCTGCATCTCGGAGACCAGCGGCACAGTGCCCCAGATGTTCTTATGCCCCGCAGTTTGCCACTCATCGGCCCACTCCGCCATGTTGGACGACGGGGTAATCGGATAGATGGTGATCACCTGCGAGAGCCGATACGCCACTCGTGCGCAGGATTCGTTGCCGTCCAGAATCGCCATTTGCTGTTCCTTCATTCTGTTGCCTCCAATACCATTGCCTACCATAATCGCACCCTATTTTGCGCCCTGTGGATACTGGAAAGAAGTGAGCCCGATCACAAGACTAACCTTTGAGGCTCTGGTAGAGTGGAGTCTGAGGCCAGAAATCCATGACGAACAGCCCCTATCTGCCCGTCATTGTGCTGTTGCTGGCGGCCGTGGCGTTCGCCCTGTCGACGCTTCTGCTGGCCTGGCTGTGGGCCAAAAAGTTCTCTCCGCACAAGCCTGGGCCAAGCAAGAATGCCATCTACGAGTGTGGGCTCGAATCCAAGGGGGACGCCTGGATCCAGTTCAAACCCGGCTACTACCTGTATGGAATCATCTTTCTCGTCTTCGATGTCGAGGCGATCTTCCTGCTTCCGTTTGCGGTCGCATTCAGCGGCTTTTCGGCAGCAGAATCCATCGCCATGCTGGTCTTCCTGCTGCTGCTGGTGGAGGGGCTGGTCTGGGCCTATCAGAAGAACGTGCTGGTCTGGACATAGCGCGGTGCGAATCGAAAGAAAGACTGGAGTGCAGAACCCGGGCCCAGCTGACCAATTCAACACGAACCAAGGACTTCAGGGGTGGATGAAAAACTCAAGAACGAGTTGAGCAAGCAGGGGATCTTCACCACGACCCTGCAGGAGCTCTACAACTGGGGGCGCACCAACTCCATTTGGCCGTTGAACTTCGGCCTGGCCTGCTGTGCCATCGAGATGATAGCCACCACCATGGCACGCTACGACATGGCGCGTTTCGGCGCGGAGGTCTTCCGGCCGTCGCCCCGGCAGGCCGACCTGATGATCGTGGCCGGGACCGTGACCAAAAAGATGGCGCCGCAGGTGGTGCGGCTCTACAACCAGATGCCGGAGCCGAAGTATGTGATCTCCATGGGCGCGTGCGCCATCTCCGGCGGCCCCTTCAAGCAGGGCTACAACGTGCTGAAAGGGATTGACCGCTTCATTCCCGTGGATCTGCACATTCCCGGCTGCCCACCGCGGCCCGAGTCCCTGCTGGATGCCTTCATGGAGTTGCAGAAGAGGATCGACCGGCAGCCATTGACCGGGGCGGACCGGCCGCGTCACCTCAACGCCGATGAACCCAGCGAGTTCCCCGTGCCGCGCTTTGGCGCGCACGATCTGGAACCGGCGAAGAACACCGCGGTATGGAAGGCGCCGCTGGTGCAGATCGCGCAGGCAGGCAAGGATGAATCTGGAAGCCATTAAATCCGAGGTCGAAGCAAACGTTCCCGGCTGCCGGCTGGAGATGGTTGCGAACCCCAGCCCGTCGGACCAGCACTCGCTGCGGAGCGATGCGGAACACGCCGTGGCTGTGGCCATCGTTCTGCGCGATGCCGCCAACCTGCGCTTCGACTTCTGCTCCAATGTGACCGGCATCGACTGGCCGTCCAGGGAAGTCTCGGAGAAGGTGAAGCTCAAAAAGCTGGTCGATGGAGTGGAGCAAGAGGCCGATGAGATTCGCAAGACCGTCGTCTCCGGCTGCCTCGAAGTGGTCTATCACCTCTTCTCGGTGGAAAAGAAGCACGGCCCCCTGGTGCTGCGCATGCGCACCCAGGACCGCGACGCCGGCGTCCATCTGCCGTCGCTGACGCCGGTGTGGCGCAGCGCGGAGCTGCAGGAGCGCGAGGTCTTCGACCTCTTCGGAGTGGTCTTCGATGGACACCCCGACCTGCGGCGCCTGCTGATGTGGCCCGGCTTTGTGGACCATCCGATGCGCCGCGATTACGTCGATCCAGACGACTACGAATACGAGCCGACCGCGCACGACGAAGTGCTGCGCCGAGCGCAGCAGCATCGCGGCGATGCGGGTGGAAAGCAATTGAGCGAAGCGGAGGGCGGATGAGCACAGCGATCGTCCCCACCGCGCACTTCGATCTGGAGCCGATGAGCGAACCCGGCAAGGAGCAGTTGCTGGAGCTCGCGATGGGCCCGCAGCACCCATCCACCCACGGCGTCTTCCGCATGAACGTGGTGCTGTACGGCGAACAGGTGGTGCGGCTGAAGCCGGTCTTCGGATACCTGCATCGCAACCACGAAAAGATCGCCGAGAGCGAGACCTACCTGGGCTCGATGCCCTATACCGACCGGCTCGACTACATGTGTTCCATCACCAACAACTGGGCCTACGCGCTGGCGGTTGAAAAGCTGGCGGGCATCGAGGTGCCGGAGCGCGCCGAGTACCTGCGCGTCATCACCGGCGAGCTGACCCGGCTACAGAACCACGCCTGCCTGATCGGATTTCTGATGCAGGACATGGGGTCCAGCGGAACGCCCCTGATGTACGCCTTCCGCGAGCGCGAAAAAATCCTCGACCTCTTCGAGTCGCTCACCGGCGCGCGCATGATGTGCAACTACATGCGCTTCGGCGGCTGCCGCGCAGACCTGCCCGCCGGATGGCTCGATCAGGCGCGGAAGGTCGTCGCGGACTTTCCCCGCTTTCTGGATGAGTACGAGCAACTGCTGGTGAGCAACGAGATTCTGATGGACCGCACCCAGGAGGTTGGCGTTCTGTCGCGCGAGCTGGCCGTCAGCGCAGGCATCAGCGGGCCCATGGCGCGCGCCAGCGGCGTGGACTACGACATTCGCAAGGTGGACCACTACAGCATCTACGACCGATTCACCTTTCGCGTTCCGCTGGGCAGCCACGGCGATGTCTACGACCGTTTCATGGTCCGCCTGCTGGAGATGCGCGAGTCGGTGAGCATTCTCGAGCAGGCCATGCGCGATATTCCCGCGGGGCCGATCGTCGATCCCAGGATGAAGGTTCGCGGCTTCCGGCCCAAGCCGGGCGAGGCCTACGGAAGGATTGAATCGCCCAAGGGAGAGCTTGGCTTCTATCTGGTCAGCGATGGCTCGCCCAACCCGTACCGCTATCGCGTGCGTCCGCCCAGCCTCATCAACCTCACCGTGCTGGAAGACCTGTGCGTGGGGCGGAATGTGGGCGACATCGTGGCCATTCTGGGAAGCATAGACATTGTGCTGGGCGAGGTGGACCGATGAGGACACGCGCAGGGAGGAACAGCCATGGTTGGTGAAGGCATCCTGAAGGGAATGGCGGAGACGGCCCGAAATTTCTTCGGCAGCTACGTCAGCAAAGACCGGCTGACCACGGTGCAGTATCCCGAGCAGCGCGATGCGCAGATTGAGGCGGCGCGCAGCTTCCCGTTTCTGGTCTACGACGGCGCGGACTGGCACGATGGAATGCGCTGCGTCGCCTGCCAGATCTGTGAAAAAGAGTGCCCGCCAAAGTGCATCTTCATCGAAAAAAGCAAGGACAAGAAGCCGGATGCAAACGGCAAACCGCAGTTCTACCCCGCGACGTTCAACATCGACATCTCCGTCTGCATGAGCTGTCAGATCTGCGTCGAGGTCTGCCCGTTCGATGCCATCATGATGGACGTGGACACCGACCTGAGCACGGACGACCGCTTCGGCGGTCTCCTGCTCGACAAGCAGCGCCTCTCCAAATCGAACGAATACTACAACGCGATTCATCCCACCGAGGCCGCAGCCGTGGATGCGCGGCTCGCCGTGGAGCGGGCCCGGCAGGAAGCCAAGGCAAAGGCCGCCGCAGAGGCAAAGGCCGCTGCCGATGCAAAACTCACAGCGGCAACGCCGGCGCAACCGGCCAGCGGTGAACCGCGATGACGCACCTCGCTCTGTTAGCGCAACAGCTCGATCAGATCTTCGTGCTTGCCAAGCACTGGCTGCTCGGCTTCGTCCCAGCCGGCGCGCAGCCGCTGTTTTCCGCAGTACTCTCCGTCGTGCCGGTGATTCTCGCTTTCCCGCTGTTGTTCGCCATTACCACCTGGATTGAGCGCAAAGGGCTGGGAAGAATGCAGAACCGTTACGGGCCAAACCGCGTTGGGCCCTTCGGACTGCTGCAACCCCTCGCCGACGGAGTGAAGTCGCTGACCAAGGAAGATATTGTCCCCCTTACGGCAGACCATGCGGTGCATTTTCTGGCGCCGATACTGCTGGTATCGGCGGCATTTATGGACTATGCGGTCCTGCCCATCGGCCGAAATATGGTGATCGCCAACCTGAACGCCGGAGTGCTGTTCTTCTTCGCAGTCGGTTCCCTCATGGAACTGGCGGTCTTCATGGCCGGATGGTCCAGCCGCAGCAAGTACTCCCTGCTTGGCGCCATGCGCGCCATCGCGCAGATGATCAGTTACGAAGTGCCTCTGGTCCTTGCCTCCATCGTTGTCATCATGCAGGCCGGCTCGCTCTCCACCGTGGCAATCGTAAATATGCAGGCTGCATATACGGGGATCTGGCCCCACTGGTTCGTCTTCACGCCCTGGGGCTTCGCCGGATTCGTTCTCTTCATGGTTGCGGCAACGGCTGAATCCAACCGCTCTCCCTTCGACCTGCCCGAAGGCGAATCGGAGATCATCGCCGGCTACTATACGGAATACTCGGGCTTCAAGTTCGCCCTCTTTTTCATGGGGGAATATATCGGCATGTTTGCCACCGGCGGAATGGCAATCACCCTGTTTCTTGGCGGATGGTCCGCGCCATTCGCTTTCCTCACATGGATTCCTTCTTACTTCTGGTTCTTCGCAAAACTCCTCACACTGATCGCCGTGTTCATCTGGGTCCGCGGAACGCTTCCCCGCCTGCGCATGGACCAGCTGATGAACCTGGCATGGGAGTTCATGCTGCCCATGACGCTGCTCAATCTATTGACCGCCGGCGCCTGGCATTTTATGTCTGCCGGTTTATTGCGGTGGTTTGTATGCAGTACTATGGTTGTCGTTCCGTACATTCTGCTGAGCCGCGGGTTGAAACAGAGAAAGAAATTTCAAATCCGCACCTATCATTTCTCCGAGTGAAAAATTGTCATTCTGACCCTGAGCCCGCGAAGGGGTGGCGGGCCATGACCCATCTCCAGCCGACAATTACTGCAAATCCTGACTCTGAGTTCATTCATCAGGCCCGATTTGCCCCCGGATGGAATTTTGGCGGGCCGCAAGTTTCATACCCCTGCTGTGGTCCAACAGATGTGATCTAGGACACTGCCCTTTTCCCCCCGCGGCGTAAAATTCGCTGTGGAATGGAGATGCGTCTGTCACTACTGACTCCGGGAAGATCGGCGAGGTGGCCACGTTCGTGGGCGTCAGCAGCGCCGTCGCAAGCAGAATCCGTTAGCAAACTCGTCCGCGGCAAGCTGCTGCGGCGAGCCGAAGGTGGGGCCGTCGGGCGACCATGCATTGTGTCCCTGGACCAAGCCGGCGTCAGGCATTCATCTCCAGAAGTGCTGCCCCGCCAGGGAGGTCCGATGCACGGAATGCCTGTTCGAGCAGCGCAGGGGCAAGAACAAAGTGAGGACTCATGGCAACTAAGCTGAACTTCTCGGAAAGGACCATAAAGTTCCAACGGGAAGCGGACCCTGAGTGGGCCCGCCAGGTAAGCGAACATCCGGGTTGCGAGCGGCTGTTCTCTTGCCTGCAATGCGGTTCCTGTACGGGCACGTGTCCGCTGTCCATATACATGGACTACGGGCCGCGTCGCATCATCGGTTTGGCAAGAGAGGGCTTTCGCAAGGAGGTCCTCAATTCCCAGACCATCTGGCTCTGCGCGTCCTGTTATTCCTGCGCTGTGCACTGCCCGCAGCAGATTCATATTACGGACGTTATGTATAACCTCAAACGGGAGGCCGTGCGCAGTCATCTCTATCCCAAACGGTTTGCCATCCCGGTGCTGGCCCAGGAATTTTATAACGTGGTGCGGCGCAATGGCAGGACGTCCGAGTTCCTGGTGGTCCTTCGCATGGCCCTGCGCACCAATCCCCTGGTCCTTTTCACAATGTGGCGCAGCGGCCTGGACCTTCTGCGGACCGGGAGGTTGAAGCTGTTGAGCGAGAAACTGAAGCACGTACCCTTTCTGCCGAAGGAGGACGCCTGATGCCTCAAGACTATTCCTATTTTCCGGGCTGTTCGCTTCGGGGCACCGGCGTGGCCTACGACGAGAGCGTGCGCGCGCTGTTCGCGTTGCTCGATCTGAAACTGCACGAACTGCCAGACTGGAACTGCTGCGGCGCTACTTCCTACATGTCCATCGACGAGGGCTCCGCCTTCGTGCTCTCGGCGCGCAATCTCTCCCTGGCGGGCCAGGCGAAGCATGGAGACCTGGTGACCCCGTGCAGCGCCTGTTTCCTGGTTTTGAAGAAGACGCAGGACTACGTCGAACACTATCCGGCCATCGCGACCAAGGTGCAACAAGGGCTTCAGGCGGAAGGACTGCCCCCGCTCAATGGCGTACGGGTGCGGCACCCCCTGGAGATTCTGTACAACGATGTGGGGCTTGACCGCATCAAGCAGGCCAGCGTACGGCCCTGGCGCGGCTCGCCTCTGGCCTGCTACTACGGCTGCCAGCTGGTGCGTCCCTACTGCGACTCGGACGAGCAGCAAACCCCCACCCACATGGAAGAGGTCCTGAAGGCGGCGGGCATCCCCACCGTGGAGTACGCTCTCAAGACGAAATGCTGTGGCGGCTCCCTGACCGGAACCATACCGGCAGTGGGTCAGCGGCTGAACTACATCATTCTCAAGGAAGCAATCCGCAAGGGGGCGGGCGCCATCGTCACGGTGTGCCCGCTATGCCAGTACAACCTGGACGCTTACCAGGCGGACATTCGTAAATCTACCGGCGAGGCCATCGATATTCCGGTGCTCTACTTCAGCCAGGTGCTGGGCTGGGCAATGGGCGCCGACCCCAAGGCCCTCGGCATGCAGCGGTCGATCGCCGGCAAGAAGACGATCAAGCAATGGTTCGCCGCATCGGAGAGGGAGGAGAAAGCGCATGTCTGAGGAAATCCGTACAGGCGTCTACACCTGCCACTGCGGGTCCAACATCGCGGCGACCGTGGATGTCAAAGCGGTGGCTGAATACGCCGCCAAGCTGCCCAACGTGGTGGTGTCGCGCGACTACAAGTACATGTGCTCCGATCCCGGGCAGGACCTGATCAAGCAGGACATTCGGGAGCACAAGCTGAACCGGATCGTGGTGGCCTCCTGCTCGCCGCACCTGCACGAGCATACCTTCCGCACGGCGCTGGCCAAGGGCGGACTCAACGAGTTCTTCTTTCAGATGGTGAACATCCGGGAGCAGGATTCCTGGGTTCATGCGGACAAGCCCGCGGCCACGGCCAAGGCCATAGACCTGATCCGCGCGGCGGTTTGCCGAGTGGCGCTGCAAAAGCCGCTCACCAAAGGAAGCATTCCCATCCACCCCAGTGTCCTGGTGGTGGGCGGCGGCATCGCCGGCATCCACGCGGCCCTGACGCTTGCCAACGCCGGCAAGAAGGTCTACCTGGTGGAGCGGGAACCCACCATCGGCGGCCACATGGCCAAGTTCGATAAGACCTTCCCCACGCTGGATTGCGCCGCCTGCATCCTGACCCCGAAGATGTCGTCTGTTCGCGCCCATCCCAATATCACCCTGTGGTCCTACTCCGAGGTGACCCAGGTGGACGGGTACGTCGGCAACTTCAAGGTGACGGTGACCCGCAAGCCGCGCTACATCATGGAAGACCTTTGCGCCGGCTGCCTGGAGTGCATCGAGGCATGCGTCTACAAGGATGGCAAGTTCGTAGACGATTTCAACATGGGGCTGAGCAAGCGCAAGCCCATCTATATCCCCTTCCCGCAGGCCATTCCGCAGGTTCCGGTCATCGACCCGGAAACCTGCATCGACTTCAAGACCGGCAAGTGCAAGAAGTCCTGCGTCGAAGCCTGCGGCGAGCGCCATGCCATCAACCTGAAGATGAAGGAAACCACCGAGATCATCGATGTGGGGACCATCATTCTCTCCACCGGTTTCCAGGTCTTCGATGCGCACAGGTCGCCGGAATTCGGCTACGGCATCTACCCCAACGTATACACGGCGCTGGAAATCGAGCGGCTGGTGAATGCCTCGGGGCCGACCTCGGGCGAAGTGGTGCTGCGCGACGGCAAGCGCCCCAAGTCGGTCGCCATTATCCACTGCGTCGGTTCGCGCGACGAAAAAACCAACCGCTGGTGCTCGCGCGTCTGCTGCATGTACTCGCTCAAGCTGGCGCACCTGCTCAAAGAGCACACCGACGCCGAAATTTTCAACTTCTACATCGACATCCGCACCCCCGGCAAGGGCTTCGAGGAGTTCTACCAGAAGCTGCGCAACGAAGGAGTGCACTTCATACGGGGCAAGGTCGCGGAAGTCACCGACTGGGCCTTCGACCCGAGCGAGGAAGGCAAGCTCGTCATCCGCGTGGAAGACACGCTGCTTGGCTTCGCCCGCCGCATTCCCGTGGACATGGTGGTGCTGGCCACGGGCCTGGAGCCGCACGCAGATGCCCAGGAAGTCCGCCGCAGGTTCAACCTGACCTGCTCCAGCGAGGGCTTCTTCCTGGAACGGCATCCCAAGCTCGCCCCGGTGAGCACCTTCACCGACGGCGTTTTCCTGGCGGGCGCCTGCCAGAGCCCCAAGGACATACCGGACACTGTGGCACAGGCCGGCGCGGCCGCGGCCGAAGCGCTGGCCCTGATCGATGCCGGGCATGTGGAGATCGAGCCCAACACCGCCTTCGTGCTGGAGGAGGACTGCTCGGGCTGCCGCACCTGCATCCCGATGTGCCCCTTCAGCGCCATTACGTTCTCGGAGGAGACCAAGCTGGCCAGCATCAACCAGGCGCTGTGCAAAGGCTGCGGCACCTGCGTAGCTTCGTGCCCATCCGGATCGATTGTGCAAAACCTGTACGATGACGAAGAAATTTTTGCCGAGATCGAGGGAGTTCTGTCCAATGCCTGAAGCCGTTGAACCGAAGATACTGGCCATATTCTGCAACTGGTGCACTTACCTGGCGGCGGACCTGGCGGGGACCTCGCGCATCAAGTACCCGGCGAATATCCGGGTGGTGCGGGTGATGTGTTCGGGCCGCGTGGACCCGCAGTTCGTGATGGATGCCTTCGCCAAGGGCGCCGACGGCGTGCTGATCGGCGGCTGCCATCCCGGCGACTGCCACTACCAGGAAGGCAACTATAAGTGCCTGCGGCGCTTCGAGCTGCTGCGCCGCATGGTAAGGGAGATGGGGATCGAGGACGAGCGGTTCCGCCTGGAGTGGATATCGGCATCCGAGGGCGAGCGCCTTCGCACCGTGGTGACGGACATGGTGGAAAAGATCCGCCCGCTCGGCCCCCGCCAGACGCTCACGGAGGTGACCCAATGAGCAAGCCTAAAGTCGCATTCTATTGGTGCGCTTCCTGCGGCGGTTGCGAAGAAACCGTGCTCGACCTGGCCGAAGGCGTGCTGGACGTGGTCAACGCGGTGGACATCGTATTCTGGCCGGTCGCCATGGACTTCAAGGAATCCGATGTGCAGGCGATGGAAGACGGCAGCATCGCCGTGGCTTTTATCAATGGGGCCATCTGCAACAGCCATCAGCGCCATATGGCCGAGCTGTTGCGGCGCAAGGCGCAGACCGTGGTGGCCTTCGGAGCTTGCGCGCAACTGGGCGGCATCCCCGGGCTGGCCAACATGGACCACCACAAAGACCTGGTCGAAGCCATCTACGGCAGCGACGCGCCGCAGGAGAGCTGGAAATCGAACGGCTACGAGTTGACCCTGCCCCGGTTCGGCGATAAGGTGCAGGCGCTCGATCGCGTCATCGCGGTGGAGTATTACGTGCCGGGCTGCCCGCCCACGGCCAAGATCACGCAGCAGGCGATCGACGCGCTGCTGAGCGGCAGCCCGCCGCCCAAGGGTACGGTGCTGGCGCCCGACCAGGCGCTGTGCGAGGACTGCCCGCGCCGCGAGACGAGACCGGAAAAACTGATGATCAAGGAGTTCAAACGCCCGCACGAAATCGTGGCGGACCAGGAAAAATGCCTGCTGGCCCAGGGCCTGCTATGCCTTGGCCCGGAAACCCGCTCGGGTTGCGAGGCGCCCTGCATCAAGGGCAACATGCCATGCACGGGCTGCTTCGGGCCCACCAGCCGGGTGCGCGATTTCGGCGCCAAGGCGCTGTCCGCCGTCGCTTCGCTGGCCGATAGCAACGAGGAGTCGGATATCGAGCGCATCCTCGCGCCCATCACCGATCCGGTGGGGACCTTCTATCGCTATAGTCTGCCTACTTCGCTGGCGGGGGGGAAATTCACAAAATGAACACCAAGGTAAGCATCGAACCGATTACGCGCCTGGAAGGGCACGGCAAGATCGAGATCTATCTCGACGACAAGGGCAACGTCGATCGCGCCTGGTTTCAGGTGCCGGAACTGCGCGGGTTCGAAAAATTCGTACAGGGCCGCCTGCCCGAAGACATGCCGCAGATCACGTCGCGGATCTGCGGCGTCTGCCCCACCGCCCATCACATGGCTTCCACCAAGGCGCTGGACGACCTTTACAAAGTCACCCCGCCGGCGGCGGCCAAAAAGGTCCGGGAGCTGGTCTATTCGACGTTCATGACCGAAGACCACACGCTGCACTTCTACTTTCTGGGCGGGCCCGATTTCGTGGTCGGCCCCACCGCGCCGAAGGCCGAGCGCAACGTTCTCGGCGTCATCGCCAAGGTGGGCATCGAGACCGGGCAGAAGGTCATCGCCATGCGGCGCAAGCTACGGGAGCTGACCGCGCTGGCCGCCGGCAAACCCATCCATCCGGTCTTCGGCCTGCCCGGCGGCGTAGCCAAGCCGCTCTCGGCCGATACCCTGGCGCAGTTCAAAACGGTGGCCGCCGAAGCGGTGGATTTCGCCCTGTTCACCCTGGACGTCTTCGACAAGATCGTGCTGCAGAACTCCGGCTATGTGGACCTCATCGTCTCCGACGGATTCACCCACAAGACCTACTACATGGGCATGGTGGATGAAAAGAACCGCCTCAATTTCTACGACGGCACGATGCGCGTGGTGGCGCCGGAAGGAAACGAATCGGCGCGCTTCGCCAGCCGCGACTATGCCCAGTACATTGCCGAGCGCACCGAGCCCTGGAGCTACATGAAGTTTACGTATCTCAAGGCCCCCGGCTGGACAGGCTTCAACGAAGGCAGTTCGAGCGGCATCTACTGCGTGGCGCCGCTGGCCCGCCTGAACGTGACGGATGGCCTGGCCACACCGCGCGCGCAGGCCGCCTACGAGCAATACATCAAAACGCTGGGCAAGCCGGTGCACCACACCCTGGCGAACCATTGGGCGCGCGTCATCGAACTGCTTTACGCGGCCGAACGCATGCAGGAACTGGCCAACGATCCGGAGACCGGCGACAGCAATGTTCGCACGCTTCCCACCGAGCCGCCGCGCGAGGGCATCGGGATCGTGGAGGCGCCACGCGGCACCCTGATCCACCACTACAAGGCAGGCGAGGATGGCCGCATCAGCAACGCCAACCTCATTGTGGCCACCCAGAACAACGCCGCCCGCATCGCGCTGGGCGTGGACAAAGCGGCGCGCACTCTGATCACCGGCGGCAAGGTGGACGATGGCATTCTGAACATGGTGGAGATGGCCTTCCGCGCCTATGACCCGTGCCTGGGCTGCGCCACCCATTCACTGCCCGGCAGCATGCCCTTGAGGGTGAATGTGCACAATCCCCAGGGAGAGATGCTGACGACTGTGAGGCGCGACAGTGACGGTTCCATCCACAGGACCTAGCCTCCGGATACTGGCCCTGGGCAACGATATTCTGGGCGACGATGCGTTCGCCTTTCTCGTGGCCCAGCGGGTGCGGGAGCGTATTCCCGGCGTCGATGTGAGGTGTTCCTCGGCCTCCGGCTTTCATCTGCTCGACGATCTGCTCGGCGTTGAGCGTCTGCTGGTGGTCGATACGGTGATGACCGGCAATGCCCCGCCCGGCACGGTCTACGTGGTGCGGGAGGGCGACCTGGAAGTGACGCCCGGCAATTCCCCGCACTACACCGGAATCTTCGAGACCCTGGCTCTGGCGCGCGCCCTGAATCTGAATGCGCCCCGCGAGGTCCTTATCATCGCCGTGGAGGCGGCAGACTGCCTTACCGTCGGAGGCCCCATGCACCCTGCGGTGGAGGCCGTGGTCCCGGTCATCGCCGAGATGGTTGAAAATACATCCCGGAATTTTGCATCCGAATTATCCTGAACAGTCTTCACTTTCGGGAACTTAGTCGAGATATTTCGGAGGTTTCCCATGAGACATCACCCGTCTTGACAGTCAATTGGGAGCAATGTACTGTGAATTGGCCCAGGGTGCGTTGGGCCCGAAAGGGAAGGTGTGGCATGGAACGCGAACTCTTTCATCTGGTGAGCTTCGATCAGGGGGGCATCAAAGGCGAACCCACCAGGCGCCGTCTGGTTTGCGTCACCGATTTCGGCGGCAAACTTGCCATCTGGGGCCAGGAGGCGCCCACCCGCGAGATGGCAAACATCGATGCCGTGCTGAAGGCGGGGGTGCCCTGCATGGTTGAATGCGAGTCCGAGGAGCCCGCGGAGTGGGCCACCGACTTTGGCCACACCCATTGGGTGTCGCAGAACTCCGTGCTGAAGGTGGTTTCGCGGTAGCCCGAGAGCAGTAGCCCGAGGCCAGCAGCCAGACAATTGATCCGTCCGCCAGCCACGGAGAAAGCCGTGGTTTGTGGCGCGCCCCAGACCAGCCATGGTTGCGGCCGCAGCGCAGAACTATAGAAAGTCCCTGCGGCTGAGCTCTATTGCTCCATCGATTGCCAAATGGATTGGCCCATGCCGTCCTTGCTCTCCGTCCAGGCATCGGGAGACCATAAACGAAGAGCGAATCAGGTTTACGGCCCATGCGGTCCGCCGGCGAATTGAAGCGAAGCTATGCCGCACGCACAGCACGGCGTACCTGCCCGCTATTTGATTGGTGCGATGTGAGAAGATCTTGTTGTGATATACATCACATCAACATCGGCCGGCATCCACTAATCTGATTGGAGGCAGAGCATCCGCGAGGGTCCGCGCAAAGTACGTGAGCAGTGGGGTCATAAGACGAGTGCTGGCACGGCATTGCAGTGGGAGCGGCACGGGGACACGTCATGCATGAGTTCTCCATCGCGGAATCGATTCTGGAGGCCGTACGCAAGGAGTTGGCGAGTCATCCCGGAGCGCGGCCAACGCGCGTCGGCCTGCGCATTGGAGAACTGGCGGCGGTCGATGTGGATTCACTCAGCTTCTGTTTCGAGTCGGTGGTGCGAGGCACGGAATGGGAGGGCCTGCAACTGGATGCGCAGGTATGTCCGCAGCGCCGCATCTGCAACGGCTGCGGCAAGGAGTTTGCCGTGGTGGAATACAACGCGAGCTGCCCGATGTGTGCCTGCGGCAACACCACGCTGAGCAGCGGGGACGAACTGGACTTCGATTATCTGGAGGTAGAGACCGGTGGAACGCCTGCCATTGAAGTCAAAGGTGCTGAGTGAGAACCAGATTGTCGCCGAATCTCTTCGCGAACGGTTCCGCTCGCACGGCGTGCTCTGCCTGAACCTGATCAGCGGACCGGGGTCGGGCAAGACGACACTGCTGGAGCGCACGCTTGCCAGCTTCGATCCGGCGACGCGGGTGTGCGTGCTGACGGGAGACATACAGACAGATAACGATGCGCGCCGGCTGGCGCAGTACGGCTTTCCGGTGCAGCAGATCACGACCGGCGGCACCTGCCATCTTGACGCCCGCATGATCGAAAGGCACCTGGCGGCGTGGGACCTGGATGGGATCGATCTGCTGTTCATCGAAAACGTCGGCAATCTTGTCTGCCCGTCGAGCTACGATCTGGGCGAGGCATCGAAGATTGTGCTGCTGAGCGTGACCGAGGGCGACGACAAACCGCTCAAGTATCCATCCATCTTTTTCAAGTCGGACCTTTTCATCCTCACCAAGATTGACCTGCTGCCCTACGTGCCCTTCAATGCGGAGGTTGTCGAGGCCAATGCGCGACTGGTGCATCCCGGCATCGAGATCGTGCGCACATCCGCGACGGCCGAGGGAGGGCTGGATGCATGGCTCGCCTGGATGAAACAACGCATGGCCCAGGCGCGGCAAGATGCGCTGGTTCCGCTTCAGTTGTCCTGACCCCCACCATGGCCACACTCCCCATCGCGCCGGCAGTACGCAGACTCATCCAGGTGAAGGGGATCGTGCAGGGCGTAGGTTTTCGGCCGTTCGTGTACGCCCTGGCGCAGTCGCTGTCGCTTACCGGCCATGTGTTCAACACATCGGCCGGAGTCACCATCGAGATCGAAGGCGAACTCGCCGCAGTCGATCATTTTCTGCGGGAGTTGAGCGCCAATCCCCCGTATCTGGCCGAACTCGCCGGAGTGTCCGTCCGCGAGATCGAACCTCGCGGAGATGCCGTCTTCTCCATCCTGTCGAGCCATGGCCAGCTTGGCGAATTTGCCCTGGTCTCGCCCGACGCGGGCACCTGCGATGCATGCTGGGACGACGTGGGCGATCCACTCAACCGCCGCTACGGATACCCATTCACCAACTGCACTCACTGCGGCCCGCGCTACACCATCATCCGCGACGTTCCCTATGACCGCGCCTCCACCACCATGGCCGACTTCACGATGTGTCCGGAGTGCGCGGCCGAGTACGCCGACCCTGCGGACCGCCGCTTTCACGCCCAACCCAATGCATGTCCTGCGTGCGGGCCCTCGCTGGCGCTGGTGCGCCGAGGCGAAGCACTCGGAGCAGAACTATTTGCCGGTGGCAACCAGCTTGAGACTTTGCACAAGGCACGGGCGCTGCTGCGTGAAGGCAGAATCCTGGCAATCAAAGGCCTGGGCGGCTTCCTGCTGGCCTGCGATGCGGCCAACGAGGCAGCCGTCGCCGAGCTGCGCAGGCGCAAGCGGCGTCCCGCCAAGCCATTCGCCCTCATGGTGCGGGACTTCGCCGCGGTTAAATCGCTCTGCGAAGTCTGCTCCGGCGATGAGGCCGCTCTGTTGCATCTGCGGCGGCCCATTGTCATCATGCCTCGCATTCCAACAGCGCCGATCGCCGCCGGAATCGCTCCCGGCAACAATACGGTCGGCATCATGCTTCCGTACACTCCGCTGCACTACCTATTGTTCAGCGACTCGCCAGACCAGGCTTCGGAGTTCCCGGCCCTTGTCATGACCAGCGGCAACCTGAGCGAAGAGCCGATTGTGGTGTCAAACCGCCGGGCGATGCAACGGCTGGGCAGCGTCGCCGATTGGTTTCTGCTTCACAATCGCGAGATCGCCATGCGAGTCGACGATTCGGTGGTGCGCACATTCGAGGGTCGCGAACGCGTCCTGCGGCGCTCGCGCGGATACGTCCCGCACGCAATCGACCTCGGTCGCAGCGTGTCGGAACTGGTCGCATTCGGGGGCGAGCTGAAGAACACGTTTTGCCTTACCAAAGGACGCCATGCCATTCTGAGCCAGCACATTGGCGACCTGCAGAACTTCGAGACCGAGGAGTTCTTCCAGGAAACGCTGGAGCGGATGAAGGGCCTTTTCCGGGTAGAGCCCCGCGCCGTGGCCCACGATCTTCATCCTGGATACAGAAGCACGCGCATGGCGCTCGCCTCGGGGATTGAACGCCGGTTCGCCGTTCAGCATCATCACGCCCACATCGCAAGTTGCATGGCGGAGAACCACCTAGGCGGGGAGGTGATCGGCGTCGCATTCGACGGCACTGGCTACGGCAGCGACGGGTGCATCTGGGGCGGCGAATTCCTTGTGGCAAGCCTCGCGCAATTCACCCGGCGCGCCCATCTGCGCTACGTCCCGCTGCCCGGCGGGGACGCGGCGGTCCGCCAGCCCTGGCGCATGGCCCTGAGCTATCTGCGCGACGCATTCGGCCCGCGAAGCCTGCCGTCGCTAGCGTGTTTCGAAGCGGTCCCGCCGAGGCAGTTCGAGCTTGTCGATGCGATGCTCGCGAAGCGCATCCAGACGGTCGAGACATCCTCCGCGGGCCGTCTCTTCGACGCGGTGGCCGCGCTGCTCGGTCTGGCCTCGGAAGTTACCTTTGAAGCGCAGGCAGCCATCGCGCTGGAAACGGCAGCCGCCCCGCAGACTGCCGACAGCTATCCCTTCGACCTGCAAGCAGGCGGGTCCGCAGGCGAGGCTTCAAGCGACGTCCTGATGGTTGACCTTCGCGCCACCATCGTCGGTATCGTGGACGCGATCAACGCAGGGCGCCCGGTTGCGGAGATCGCCGCGCGCTTCCATAATACGTTGAGCGCAGCCATCGCAGAGGTTTGCTCCCGAATCGGAATCTCCGATGGCCTGCGTCGCGTTTGTCTCAGCGGCGGGACCTTCCAGAACCTGTACCTGTTGCAGCGAACGGCAGAAGAGTTGCGGCACCGTGACTTTGAAGTATTTCTTCATGCCACGGTGCCCGCAAACGACGGCGGAATCTCGCTTGGGCAGGCCGTCATCGCCGATGAAATCCTCCGTAATGGAGGCTGAGTTGTAGAGTGATCGTTCGCAGTGAAGAGGAGTCCAGCATGTGTCTCGCCGTTCCCGGCAAGGTTCTCAGCACGTTCGACCAGCACGGCGTTCGCATGGCGAAGGTCCAGTTCGGCGGCGTGGTCCGCGAAGCCTGCCTCGAATGCGTTCCCGAGGTCCAGGTCGGCGAGTACGTACTGGTCCATGTCGGCTTCGCCCTGAGCCGGATCGACGAAGCGGAGGCGGAACGCACGTTCGAGGCATTGCGGGAGCTCGACCAGTTGGCGGAACTGGAAGCTCCCGCGGCGGATGGACCTGCCGAGCAGGCCCAGTCCATATCAGGAAAAGAAGGCCCTGGGGGCAACCGGCGATGAAATACCTCGACGAATATCGCGACGGGAAGATTGCGGCCAGGATCGTCGACAAGATGCGGCGAACCCTGACGCGACCCTGGGTCGTGATGGAGGTCTGCGGGGGCCAGACCCACTCCATCGTGAAGAATGGCATCGACTACCTGCTGCCTGCCGGAGTGGAACTGGTCCACGGGCCGGGCTGCCCGGTCTGCGTTACGCCGCTGGAGATGATCGACAAAGCGCACGCCATCGCGCGCCTGCCGAATGTCATCTTCTGCTCGTTCGGAGATATGTTGCGCGTGCCTGGCTCCGAAGGGGACCTATTCACCATCAAGTCGCTTGGCGGCGATGTGCGCGTGGTGTATTCGCCGCTTGAGTGTCTCAAGATTGCCCGCGCCAACCCGGAGAAGCAGGTCGTTTTTTTCGCGATTGGCTTTGAGACAACCGCACCGGCCAACGCCATGCTGGCCTGGCGGGCCCGCGCGGAATCCCTGAACAATCTCTCGCTGCTGGTCTCGCACGTGCTCGTCCCGCCTGCACTGGAAGCCATCCTCCAGGCGCCAGGCAACCGTGTCCAGGGTTTTCTCGGTCCTGGCCACGTCTGCGCGGTCATGGGCTACCGGGAGTACGACCCCATCAGCGCCCGCTACCACGTTCCCATTGTGATCACCGGCTTTGAACCGCTCGACATCCTGCAAGGCACGCTGATGACGGTCCGGCAACTGGAGTCGGGCCGCGCTACGGTCGAGAACCAATACTCCCGCATTCTCGATCGCGAGGGGAACCGGGCCGCGCAGCAGCTGATCGGTACAGTCTTCGAAGTCTGTGACCGCAAGTGGCGCGGGATCGGCACCATTCCCATGAGCGGCTACCGTCTGCGCGACGAGTTCTCGCGCCATGACGCGGAGAAGCTCTTCGACGTGGCCGGGATTGCGCCGCGCGAGCCCGAGATATGCATCAGCGGCCAGATTCTTCGCGGCCTCAAAAAGCCGCATGATTGTCCGGCCTTTGCAACACTTTGCACACCGCAACGCCCGCTCGGCGCCACCATGGTCTCAGCCGAAGGAGCATGCGCCGCCTACTATACTTATGGTCGTCACCTAAGTCCCCACGGGTCCGATCCAATGCACCCGGTGGTCCGTGAAACGGAAATTGTCCATGCCAACCGCTGATGAAACCTCCAAGGTCCCAGGGCCGCGCGCCCCGGAGATCGTTGCAGCGCCTGCGCCGTTCGGCTCCTGCCCACTGCCCATCTCCGAGCACCAGCGGATTGTGCTGGGCCACGGCAGCGGGGGCAAGCTAACCGCCGACCTCGTCGAGAATATCTTTCTGCCGGCCTTCCGCAATCCCACGCTCGACAAACTGGACGACCAGGCCGTGCTCAAAATCGGCGACCTGCGTCTTGCCTTCACCACCGACTCGTTTGTGGTGACGCCGATCTTTTTTCCCGGCGGGGACATTGGCCGGCTCGCCATCCACGGGACCGTGAACGATCTGGCGATGAGCGGCGCAAGGCCGCTGGTTCTCTCGGCCGCATTTATCCTCGAAGAAGGACTCGCGATGGACGATCTTCGCCGCGTGGTCGAGTCGATGCGCGCCGCCGCCGCGGAAGCCGGCGTCCAACTCGTCACCGGCGACACCAAGGTCGTCAACCGGGGAAAGGGCGATCAGATCTTCATTACCACCACGGGCATCGGCATCATCGAGAACGATGTCAACATCTCCGTCGACCAGGCCACTCCGGGCGACAAGATCATTCTGAGCGGCACCATCGGCGACCACGGCATGACGATCATGTCGCAGCGCGAAGGTCTCGAGTTTGAGGGTGCGATCCAGAGCGACTGTGCTTCGCTCAACGGGCTTGTCACCACGATGCTCTCGACCTCGACGCAGCGTCGCGATTTTATCCACACCATGCGCGACCCCACCCGCGGCGGCGTCGCAACCACACTCAATGAACTGGCCAGGCGCGCCAAGGTCGGCATCGTCATTGACCAGCGTTCCATCCTTGTACGGGAGTCCGTCAAAGGCGCCTGCGAGGTCCTCGGTCTCGATCCGCTGTATGTCGCCAACGAAGGGAAATTGCTTGCCTTCGTTGTGCCGGAGATGGCGGAAGCCGTGCTCGATCGAATGCGGCAGCATCCGCTTGGCTGTGACGCCGCCATCATCGGCGAGGTCGTTGACACTCACCCCGGCATGGTCCTGATGAAGACGGAGATCGGCGGCACGCGTGTCCTCGACGTGATGTTCGGCGAGCAGCTTCCCCGCATCTGCTGACGGCTGGGAGCGATCGACGGCATGTCGTTGAAGGATGCCCGAACGCGGATGGAGCATCTTTCGAAAACCGTTGGCAATTCACAGCGCGCTTCCCACTCCCCCCCAACTGCGGCTATCTGAACTCAGGGAGTGCTGCGCTGCTCTAACAAACGAACTGGTTCATTCCGTATCTGATTGGTGCGATGTGAGAAGAGTCTTGTTGTGACGTACATCACATCAACGTCGGCTGGAATCCGATACTTTTGTTGGAGATAGAACATCCGCGTGGACCCGCGATTCAGGATGTTTATGCCCTATGACGAGAAGCAGCAAAGCGATCGTCCGTGGTCTCCCAAAATTGTAGCCTTCGTCTGCAACTGGTGCACGTATACCGGGGCCGACCTGGCCGGGACCAGCCGCCTGAAGATGGACGCCAATGTGCGCGTTATCCGGCTGACGTGCAGTAGCCGGGTCAGCCCACTGTTCATCATCAAGGCATTCGAGCGCGGCGCCGACGGGGTGATCGTGAGCGGTTGCCACACCGGCGACTGCCACTACAGCACCGGAAACTACTATGCACGGCGACGCTTTGCGATCCTGCGCGACCTGCTGCAATTCATGGGCGTGGAAGACGATCGCGTGACGTTCTCGTGGGTTTCAGCCTCGGAGGGCAACAAGTGGCAGGAGGTGGTCAACGAGACCACGGACCGCGTCCGGGCGTTGGGGGCCCTCCATGCGCCGCTGCAGGAGAAAGGCGGCGAGAGGCCATGAAGGAATTGCAGGAGCTTGCCGCAAAGCTGCTGGCCGATGGCGCCGTCCAGGTGGTCATTGGATATGAGGAAGGGCCGCGTGGCGTGCGGCCGGCCTTTATTACGGACCCCGCGCAAGCCGGACGGCTGGTCTTCGATGCGCGTTGCGTGCAGAACCTGGCTACGTATTTGAATCCGCGGCGCCAGCACATCGTGCAATTGGGAAAACCGGCGGTGGTGGTCAAAGGCTGCGACGCGCGCGCCATCGCAGGACTGGTCCGCGAACGGCAGATTGCGCGCGCGCGCGTGGTTGTGATTGCGGTGCGCTGTGGCGGGGTCTTGCAGCGCCCGGAGGAGAATGCGGCGCTGAGCAGCGAAACGACCGCGGTGCGCTGCGCCGGGTGCGATGCCCGCGAGCCCAGGCTCTACGACTACATTCTGGGAGAACTTCCGCCCGATCCGCCCGTGAATGCCAGCCGCGCCGAGCAGATTGCGATGCTGGAAAAGATGACTCCGGCAGAGCGCAAGAGCTTTTGGGACGAAGAACTGTCGCGCTGCATTCGCTGCCATGCCTGCCGCGAGGCCTGCCCCATGTGCTTCTGCGTGCAATGCACGGCGGAAAGAGCTCTGCCGCAGTGGATCGATCCCTCGCCGACGCTTCATGCCAGCCGCGCCTGGCAGATGATGCGTGTGCTGCATCAGGCCGGCCGCTGCGTCGATTGCCTGGAATGCGAGCGCGCCTGTCCTGAAGACATTCCGCTAGGGCTCTTCGCGCGCTACATTGCTGGCGCGGTGGAAATGCGGTTCGGATACAAGGCCTGCGACGATCCCGCGGCGCCGGCGCCATTGGGCGTATTCAGCACCGAGGATGGCGAGGAGTTTATACGGTGACGCAGCGATTTCTTTCCCATGCGGACCTGGGCGCGCTGGTGGCCGCACACAGGCGGGTGATTGCGCCGGTCCGCGCCAAGGACGATGCGCGGCAAACCGACTATCTTCCCATCCGGGCGCTGGCCGATGCGGCGCTGGGAGCGGCCCTTCCGCGGCGCTCATTGAAAGAGTTTTTCCTTCCTCCCACCGAGGTGCTGCTCTCTTACCGGCAGACCAAAGAGGGCGTGGAGATCAAGGAAGTCCCCAC
>JBEKWE010000027.1:0-21812 GCA_049513335.1 Acidobacteriaceae bacterium
CCCTCCAGGGCGGCGACGGCTGGGCCGACGTCCGCGGCACCTACATCGCCGAGTTCGCCGCCGGCCCCGTCTACACCCTCCTCGGCAAAAAGCCGCTCTCCGACGACTCCGGCCCCATCAAGGAGTTCCCCGCAGTCGGCACCGCCCTCATCGCCGGAGACCTCGCCTTCCGCCAGCACCCCTACGGCCACAACCCCCAGCCCAACTTCGCCACCTTCCTCACCTGGGCCAGCCGCTACATGACCCCAGCAAAATAACCACGCTACTATTGTTCGCGTACATCATCTCGCTCGCAGATGATTACTCCACCCGATAGCGGCAAACGCAATCACTATACCAAGTGGCATAAGTATTACTGTCACAATTAATGGCCATGCAGGCGCACCTTTCTCTTTCATCAATTGTTTATACCTTTTCTCAGTATTACCTTTTGATCGGACGAAAGAACTCCATCCATCAAGAGTGATATTCATGTAAGTTCGCGCAAGCCCGCCAATACAAAATGTAATAAAGCCGATTGCGACGTAAAAATCTAGATTTTTTAACATTACTCGATCGCCTCCGCAATTTAGGACACCTACATTACCCCAAGCTCGTACACCTCAATCGAATACCCCGGCACCGTCCGCGTAAACGTCTTCGCCACGCCGGTCACCGTGCTCTCAACCGGCACAACCCGCTTCGGATCGTTGATCGTATTGGTCGCCGCGGTCGAGCCCGCGCTCAGCCGCACCAGCTTCGCCGTCGCCTTCACTGACTTTGCGCCGTCCAGCGTAATCTTCAACTCCTGCGCCGCCGACGACGCGTTCACCAGCTTCAAATAAACAATCCCCTTCGCCGCGTCCTTCGTCACCGAATAGAACAGCCGGTCGCCCGCGCCCTCCAGCTCCGCCGCCACAATCTCCGTCCCAATGTGTCCCGCAAACATCGCCTGTGCGTAGTAGCTCGGGCTGCCGTAGCTCCGCAGCGCGTCATACCCAATCAGGTTGGACTGCCACTGCATCCCGTTCGGGTCCACATTCACCAGCAGTGGCGCATAGCTCGCAATCGCGATCAGGTCGCTGTTCCGCTCCATCCCGGTCATCCACGCCGCATCGCCCAGCGCCGCGCCGAAGTTCGTCGTCGGCATTCCCTCCCGCGTCGCCCACTCGCCCACAAAGATCTTCGGTCCGGTGCGGTCGGCCTTGTCGTAATGATGCACGTCGCGGAAGAACTCCTCCGCCCGCCGGTAGTAGTGGTCGTCAATCAGGTCCGGCGTCACGCTCTTCACCACATTGCCTCGCGAGTTCGATGTCGAAATCAGTTGCAGCGTGGGATACTTCGCCTTGATCGCCTTGTAGAACTGCGTGTACCGCCCGTCGTAGCTCTGCGACCGGTCGAACCAGTCCTCATTGCCAATCTCCACATACGTCAGCGGAAACGCCGCCGGATGCCCGTCCTTCGCCCGTTCCGCGCCCCACTTCGTCGTCGCGTCCCCCGTCACATACTCAATCTCATCCAGCGCGTCCTGCACATACGGCTCCAGGTCTGGCCCCGGCGCCACATGCTCTCCGCCCAGCGAGTAGCCCGCATACGCCGCCAGCACCGGCTGCATCTTCAGGTCCTCGCACCACTCCAGAAACTCCAGCAGCCCCAGCCCGTCGGTCGAATGGTATCGCCACGGGCTCGCATGTCCCGGCCTGTCCACCAGCGGCCCAATCGTCTTCTTCCAGTCGAAGCGGTCGGCAATCGTCTGCCCTTCCAGATAGTTCCCGCCGGGAAAGCGCAGGAACGCCGGATGCATTCCCGCCAACAGCTCCATCAGGTCCACGCGATTGCCGTTCACCCGGTTCTTGTACGTCGGCGGAAAGACCGAAAGCTGCTGCACCCACACCGTCCCCGGCCGCTCCACGCTCAGCAGGATCTGGTTCGCCGACGTCATCTTGGCAATCGCGTCCGTCTTCATGGTGAAGTTGTACTGCTTCCACTCCGCCGTCAGCGCCGGCAGCAGATAACTCGCCAGCACCTTGCCTGTGTCGTCCGCAATCAGGCTCACCCGCACCGCCGCGCCGCCCACCGCCGCCGCATCGCCCTTCGCCCACACCGACCCGGTATACGTCGTATTGCCCCGCACCGAAACGCCCCACCATCCGCCGTTGCGCAGCCCATACGCGTCCTTCGCGTCGGCCTGCTCCACCGCAATCTTCAGGCTCGCCGGCAGCGCCGCGCTCGGCCCGGTCGTCCGGTCCTGCGCCAACGTACCCCGCGCCGTCCCCTGCGCCACCGGAATCCAGTTCGCCGGATCGCGCAGGTTCAGGAACGTCCTGTCCTGCACCAGCTCGCCATACAGCCCACCCTCGTACGAGTAGTTGATCTCCTCGGTCATCAACCCATACAGCGTCGGGCTCACCTTCGCCCCCGCCTTCCCCGCATCGATCGTCAGCACCGCCGCCTGCGCCTGCGCAACAGTCGTTGTCGAAGCCGCCTGAGTCCCAGTCTTCGCACCCACTGCAACCTTTGCCTGATTCCCACCCTGCTGCGCCTGCATCGTTCCCATCGGCATCAACGCAGCAATCCACAACACCGTCGCACACTTCGTCGCTCGATTCATGATTATTTCCCCTCGTCGAAAACGATACATCAACCCGTCCTACAACGTCGCCGGGTGCCCCATTCTCGGCGCGCAGTCGTATCGCGCGACCAGATGGATTGTGCGCCAAGCTGCTAAACTAGAGATTCGCACTCGCTTTCCGCGCACCATCCCGGCCCGCAAGCCCGCAGCAGCAAGGAGAATCCCATGGCAGACCCATCCCCCAACAGCACTCCCAGCAGCGGCATCGGCTCCACGACTCTCCGCCTCAAGCTCGGCCTGGCCGAGATGCTCAAGGGCGGAGTCATCATGGACGTGATGAACGTCGAGCAGGCGCGCATCGCCGAAGAGGCCGGGGCCATCTCCGTTATGGCGCTGGAGCGCGTCCCCGCCATGATCCGCGCCGAAGGCGGCGTGGCCCGCATGGCCAACCCCAAGCTCATCCGCCAGATCATGGTCGCCGTCACCATCCCCGTCATGGCCAAAGCCCGCATCGGCCACTTCGCCGAAGCGCAAATCCTCCAGCACCTCGGCGTCGACTTCATCGACGAGTCCGAAGTCCTCACCCCCGCCGACGAGGTCCACCACATCGACAAGCACGCCTTCACCACGCCCTTTGTCTGCGGCGCGCGCAATCTGGGCGAGGCCCTGCGCCGCATCGCCGAGGGCGCGGCCATGATTCGCACCAAGGGCGAGGCCGGCACCGGCGACGTTGTCCACGCCGTCCAGCACATGCGCCAGATCGTCGGCGAGATCAAGGCCCTCACCGTCCTCAGCGACCAGGAACTCTACCACGCCGCCAAGATCCACGGCGCGCCCTACGAACTCGTCCGCATGGTCGCCCGCTCCGGCAAGCTGCCCGTGCCCAACTTCTCCGCCGGCGGCATCGCCACACCCGCCGACGCGGCCCTCATGATGCAGCTCGGCGCCGAGAGCGTATTCGTTGGCTCCGGCATCTTCATGAAGGAGCGCGCCACACCGCTCGATGTCGAACTCTGGAGCAAGGAGGACGCCGCCGTCGGCCTATGCACGCCCAAGGACGCCGGCCAGCCGCGCAATCCCGAAGAGCGCGCCGAAGCCGTCTCCCGCGCCAAGGCCATCGTCATCGCAACCACCCACTTTAACGACGCCAAGATCGTCGCCGACGCCAGCGAATCCGTCACCGGAACCATGAAGGGCCTCGCCGCCGCCGCCATCCCCGAGCAAGACCTCCTGCAAACCCGCGGCTGGTAGTGCGCTCAAACGATTCTTTTACAAATCTATTTCTTCGGCTTGCTGATACTTTGCGCCGCTTCGCTGACTAGAAATCGGCCCTCGTCCTCCGACACCGGTTGTAGATCGATCGATGCGGGCGCTGCGCCCTCGCCGCTACCTTCAACGACGATCTGGACTCGAAAGTAATATCGCTTTCCCGCCACAGCATCGAAGTTATACAGCGAGACCTGTTCGGAGAGCGATCCAAAATGCGATTGCCAGCGAGAGCACAGATGGTGACTCCCCGGCTTCACTGCCGCACTCACATAGGTGAACCCTTGCGTCGCCCCGATCCACGCGCCGTCAAGCCCCTGGCGCAGTGTCGGACGATTGAATTTGCCCTTGTCTCGCAGGTTGTATAGTTCGATCACATACACCGTCGCCATATCTGTAGTCGGCGCAGTGGCCGTATCTCCTATCGGCCCACGCTCAACCGAGAAGGACGTCTTGTCGTCCCCGCAAGCAGCCAACGGAGATGCAGCGGTCGGAACCTGCTGTGCCTGCATAGACGCCGAGATGATGCCAAACATCAAACAACACCACACTGCCGCTCTCATGCGCATCTCAATCCTCCATATCAATCATCGAGCCTAACGTTAAACTCCACACCTCAACTCAGTGGATACCGGGATAAAGCTACGCCCGCTTGCGCTTCGCCTGCAACTCCCGCAACATTCCCTGCCGCAGCGCCGCACTCATCCACGCCAGCCTCCCACCCACTCCGCATCGAAATATCAAACCAAGTAAAATTGAATCATCATGTCCATCCGTCTCCGTCCGCATCCCCTCGCCCTGCTTCTCACCCTCGCCCTCTGCCTTCCCCTCGCCGCACGTGCCGACGAGGCACCCCACCGCGCCAAGGCGGCTCAGTTGGTCGCGCTGCTGCACACCGAGCGCATGGTGCAGCGGGTCTCCGACAGCATTATGAAACAGGTCTCCGACGCGGCCGAGAGCTCACTCGGCCCCAACCCCACGCCCGAGAAAAAGGCCCACCTCGACGACTTCGAGAAGAAGATCGCTCAGCTCGTCGACGAGCAGCTAGGCTGGAAGGCGATGCAGCCTGCCTTCGTTGACTTATACGCCAAATCCTTCACTGAGCAGGAACTGGACGCAATCGTCGCCTTCTACAGGACGCCCGCCGGCGTCGCCCTGCTCGGTAAGATGCCGTCGATCGACGCCCAGGCCACGCAACTTGCCAAGTCCAGAATGGACGCGCTGCAGCCGAAGTTGAATCAATTGTTCGACGACTTCCGCAAGAGTCAGGCCGCTCCCGCTCCCGCCACCACTCCCGCCCCGGCCGCGACCTCGCCCGCTCCCGCCGCCACTCCCGCGCCAGCCACGAGCACGCCCTCCGCGAGTTCCCCGAAGTGACCGCAGCGCCCAGTTCTCCGCTCATCGGCGTCCTCGCCCTGCAGGGCGCCTATGACGCCCACGTCCGCACTCTCACCGCTCTCAGCGCAACGCCGCGTCTGGTCCGTCTCCCGCCAGACCTCGACGCCCTCGACGGCCTCATCCTGCCCGGCGGCGAATCCACCACCATGCTCCGCTTCCTCGACCGCAACGGCTTCTTCGAGCTGCTGCAAACCTACGTCCGCTCCACGCCCACCTTCGGCACCTGCGCCGGAGCCATCCTGCTCGCCACGCGCGTCGAAGCCCCAGCCCAGCGTTCGCTCGCCGCGCTCGACATCACCGTCCAGCGCAACGCCTACGGCCGCCAGATCGACTCCTCCATCCTCACCGCGCCCACCTCGCTTCCAGGCCCGCCGCTGGAGATGGTCTTCATCCGCGCCCCGCGCATCACCCGCGCCGGCCCCGCGGTCGAGACCCTCGCATCCCGCGACGGCTTTCCCACCCTCGTCCGCTCCGGCCACATCCTCGCCGCCACATTCCACCCCGAGCTCTCCGCCGACCCCCGCGTCCACCAGCTCTTCCTCACCCTCGTCCGCGCATCGCTCAAATAGCCGGGTGCCCCATCCTCGACGCGCAGTATTGCCGCGCGGCAGGGTGGGATATCGTTCGCGGTAGCGAACGACCGTACTATGTTCGATGGGGTGGAGACCGTGTCCGTCTGCTTCTGACTCAGTACTCAGCCCGATACTCCACACGTCGCCGCTTCGGAGTAAAAAATCCGAACAGCAGATGCAGCACCGCCAGCGCCAGCGCGCCCAGCAGCGCCGCCTTGAACGTCTCCACGCGGAAGCCGGGAACAAAGTCGCTGGCAAACTTCAGCACCACCGCGTTGATCACCAGGAAGAACAGACCGAAGCTCAGGATCCCTAGCGGCAGTGTAATGATCTTCAACAGCAGCCCGAAGGTCGCGTTGAACAGTCCAATCACCACCACCGCAATCATCGCCGATCCCCACCCGCTCACCACAAATCCGCTCACAGTGCGCGACACGATCCACAGCGCCACCGCATTCAACACCCATTGCAACAGCATCCGTCCCATCCGCCACCTCTTCCCCAGCATATCCGACTTGCCCGTAATCTTCGCAATCCATCGTGTCGCAACTTGCTCGATTCGTATGTGTTCACCTGTGTATCATCGTGTTCAACTGGTTTCCACCTGACGGAGCCGCCATGTCGTCGCTGCGCGTTGTCCTCCTGATCTCGCTGCTTGCCATCGCCACCAGCCCACTCCCCGCGCAAACCCCTGAAGGTACTGACACCTACAGCGATTCCATTAAAGCGTGCAGCCGGCTTGATAAGTCACTTGATAGGGCAAAGTCATATACGGACTTCTTGCGCGCACATGGTGTCGAAATTTCGGAGCCGTCGCTCATCGCCGCGCTACAGAACGATATCCCGGAAATAAGAATGAATGCAGTCGTAAAGCTTCTGGCCGACTGCGATCTTCACTCCATCCCCGCGATCGAGAAGGCTCTTTCCACTGAGGAAGACAATACTACGAGGGCAAATATCGCTGGAGCGTTGGCCAGCTTCGGCGATCCCGTAGGCGCAAAGTATCTGGCTGCGGCATGTACCGATCCATCCCTCCCGACCCTCGCCATGAGCGCGGCGGTACATGGTCTCGCGCTGGCGCACTACTCTCATCCCCAGTTCACATCACCCGCAGTCTGTGCCGACACGGTGCTCAATCTATTCGACAGCAGACCCGACAGCAAGATTGACATGATTGAACTGTTTGCAGCGATGTACCACGAAGTCTCGCAGAGTCAAGCTGACCGCATGGTCGCCGATGCGCAAAGCCTGCTGCAAAGCGATAATGCATCGAGCCGCATGGCTGGAAGTGATGTACTGGCTTCGTTGGGCTCCACAGCCTCGATCGATCTCATTCGCAGCACTATGGAGCGTGAAACAGAGCCCGCTATACGAAGTGTGCTCCAGGAAAGCCTTGACACCCTAATGAAGCTCCAGCAGTCGGCTGCCCCAGCCGCTCCCGCGAATCCGCCGCATTAATCCCTTCCATTCTCCCCCAGTGGTGCCAGCCGCCCAATCCGAGTAATCTCTACGTATCGCGCGCGCGTGTGGAGTGGTCCGGATGCCCACCATCGTCTCGCCCCCCAATCTCGAACGCCGTCCCCGCCGCTCCGAAGAGGACGATGGAGGCCACGGTCGCCGTCCGCCCAACGACCACGACCTCAAGCGCACCGGCGGAGGGGGCGACAACGACAACTGGGACAACCGTCCCAACCGCCCGCACCTCCCGGGCCAGCGCCTCATCTCCTACCGCCTCGGCCTCTTCTTCGCTCTCGGCGCAGTCTTCCTCTTCTTCACCGGGCTGGTCAGCGTCTTCTCCGTCACCCAACCCACCGGCCGGCTCGACGCCTACAACCACGCCATCAACGCCTGGCTGCCCGCCGCCGTTCCGCCCATCCTCTGGCTCAACACCGCGCTCCTGCTTCTCAGCTCGCTCACCGTCGAGGTCGCCCGCCGCCACATGTTCCAATCCATCGACGCCATGGAGGAGTGGTTTGGCCTGGGCCATCCCATCTCCCGCCGCGCCCTTCCCTGGCTGCTGGCAACCCTCGTCCTCGGCTCGCTCTTCCTCACAGGCCAATGGCTCGCCTGGCATCAGCTCGCCCTCCAGGGAGTCACCTTCCAATCCAGCGGCGGCAGCGGACACTCCTTCTACATCCTCACCTGCGCCCACGCCATCCATCTCGCCGCCGGCCTCATTGCCCTCATCGCTGCGCTGATCGGCCTCTTCGCCTTCCGCAGCGTCGAAGACCGCCAGATCATGGTCGACTGCGCAGCCTGGTACTGGCACGCCATCACCGCTCTCTGGCTCTGCATCTTCACCCTCCTCGCCTTCCACTGATCGGGGAGACGCAAAAGTACCCGCCGCGCCCCACCGCGTCCGTTCGGTTCCAGCTAGCGCTTCTTCGCCGCAGGCTTCTTCACCGCAGCCTTCTTCACCGCACTTTTCTTCACCGCAGCCTTCTTCGCCGCAGGCTTCTTCACCGCAGGCTTCTTCACCGCAGCCTTCTTCACCGCAGGCTTCTTCACCGCAACCTTCTTCACCGCAACCTTCTTCACCGCAGCGGCTTTCTTCACTGCAACCTTCTTCGCCTCAGCGGCCTTCTTCACTGCAACCTTCTTCGCCTCCGCAGCCTTCTTCGCCGCAACCTTCGCCGCCGCCTTCTTCACCTCAGCAGCCTTTTTGGCCGCAACCTTCTTCTTCTCCGCCGCCTTCTTCGCCTCCTCAGCCTTCTTCGCCGCAACCTTCTTCGCCGCAGCCTTCTTCGCCGCAACCTTCTTCGCCTCCGCCGCCTTCTTCGCCTCAGCAGCCTTTCTGGCCTCAACCTTCTTCGCCTCAGCGGCCTTCTTCGCCGCGGCCTTCTTCGCCGCAACCTTCTTCGCCTCCGCCGCCTTCTTCGCCTCCTCAGCCTTCTTCGCCTCAGCGGCCTTCTTCACTGCAACCTTCTTCGCCTCAGCAACCTTCTTCGCCTCCGCAGCCTTTCTGGCCTCAACCTTCGCCGCCTCAGCAGACTTTCTGGCCTCAGCCTTCGCCGCCTCAGCGGCCTTCTTCTCCGCAGCCTTCACCGCCGCTGCCGCCGCCTTTCTATCTACCGGCTTCGATGCATCCGCTTTGGACGCCGCGCTCGTCGACTCGTCCACCGCAGCCGCAACCTCAACCATCAATGCCGCCCCGTCCAATCCCGCCGTCTCTTCCGCCAGTCCCTCGCCCGTCTCGGCCTTCTTGCGCGACCTCGACGCCTTCGCGTCCTTCTTCGCCCGCGCGCGCCGCAGATGCACCGCGGGAGGCGGCGCTGGTGGGGAGTACGGCTCCAGATACGCCTTCATCTCCTCCACCGTCCCCAGCCGTCCGTCCATCAACTCGAAGAACACCTTCTCCACCAGCTCATCGAACCCCTTCAGCTCGGGAACGATCCTCATCTCCTGCATCTGCGCATACGGGACCCTCTGCCGCGCCTGCGGCCACTCCGTATAGAAGCTCTGGAACTTCGCCTGCAACGCCGCGTTCTTGGTGGAGTACGCAACCCACAGCACCGCCTCCGGCCGCGCCGCCATCAGCAGCTTCCACGTCGCCGACGGCTTGGCCGCCTGCTTCGACCCCAGCTCCGCCGCAAACCGTTTCGCCTCACCCTCCAGCGCATCGATCTCCGCCACAAACCCCCGCCGCGGAAAGCTCTTCTTCAGGGCCTTCAGGTCCTTGGCCTGCATCTTCGCCGTCAGCAGCGGAAACTGCGCCGCCGACGCGTCCGCGACGATGCCCTGCATCTGCAATTGCATCTGCGCCTCGCGCAGTTTTTCCAGCTCCGCCACATTCGCCTTGGCCGAGCTCCACCCTGGCGCCAGCCGCTTCATCCAGCCCTCTTGCTCCAGTCCCCGCATCACACGCAGCGGGTCTTCCTCATGCACAATCTCTTCCGCCTCGTACCCGCGATGAAAGCTGTTCATCGCAGAGATGGTTCCCTCGGCCTTGCCCGCCTGGTAGCGCGCCTGGGTCTTCTCTTCCATCTGCCAGCCCAGCCGCGCCGCAAACCGCACCGCCCGGATCATCCGCACCGGCTCCTCAATGAACCCGTAGTTGCTCACCAGCCGCAGCTCCCGGTTCTCGATGTCCGCCACTCCGTTCAGCGGGTCCATCAGCAACCCGTACGACCCCTCGTTCAGCGACAGCGCCATCGCATTCGCCGTAAAGTCGCGCCGCCGCAGGTCGTCCAGGATCGTCGCCGTCTTCATCACCGGCTTGCCCGGCTTGGGATACTGCACCGCCAGCGTACTCCCCACCTCCATCCGCACGTTGCCCGGAAAGCGCACAAACAGCGCCTGCCCCACCTCCATCTCCCCGGTAATGACGGCCCCAGCCTTCTGCAATTCTTTCTTCAGCTTGAGAGCATTTCCCTGCACCGCTACATCCAGGTCGCGCACCGGCGAGCCGCTGGTCAGGTCGCGCACCGCTCCGCCCACCAGAAACACCATCAGCCCTTTGGCTCGGGCGATCTCGCGTACCTTTGTAAGTGCTAGCTTTTGGGCCTCGGACAGGCGGTTTTCAAGCAGGTAGATGTAATCGGCCATACGGGTGCGCTCTCTCCATCCGGCCGCCGCCGGGTCACTTCATCCGATCGCAACGCTGGTCGCTCTGGCCTGGTTTTTCCTCTGAACTCAGCTCGGAACTCCGGTCTGCACTCTCGCCGGAACCCGGCCTGAATCCGGATCGGAATTCCGCCCCAAACTTCAACCTAAACTATTGCGAATCAGTTGCTTACATACTAAAAAAACGCACGGAACAAGGCACCATTCTAGCACGCAATCGCGCCTTTGACCAGCCTATTTGCACCTTTTTCGTGGCGGCCCCGCCCCAGCCGTGCGACAATCCCCCATACGGGTTCCACACGGTCGCTTCTCATGTCCAACTCCCCCAAAAAGGTCCTCGTCCGCCGCTTCTCAGGAGACATCCTCCCCGGATACCTGCCCCAGTCCGCCTTTGTGCGCCATCACGCAATCGATCTGCTCGACCTCGCGGGCCGCCTCATCCCTTTGCCGCTCAACGACATCAAAACCATCAGCTACGTCCGCGACTTCAACCTCTCCGACCCTGTCAACCCCGAGCGCCTCACCCGCCGCGCCTTTCTCGCCCGCCCCCGCACCGAGGGCCTCTGGCTCCGCCTCATCTTCCGCTCCGGAGACCTCCTGGAGGGCCTCGCACCCACCGACCGCTCCCTCCTCGACGCCCTCGCCGACGACGACGGCCTCTTCCTCACCCCGCCCGACACCCGTTCCAACACCCAGCGCCTCTACGTTCCCCGCTCCGCCTTCACCGAAGTCCAGCTCCTCGCCGTCATCACCACCCCCTCCCGCCGCCAGCCCCGCCCCGCCCCCGCCGAAACCCTCCAGGACGAGCTCTTCCACCTGCCCCTCGACCCCGCCTCCCGCCCCAACTGAATGCCTTCGCCCCACCCAAAAAATACTTAACACCGATCGACACCGATCTGACCGATTGAGGATCTATCCACCCATGAAGAGGCTTCAGCAACGATCTTGATAACCCGTGTATCTCCGTGCAAATCCGTAATTGCTTTGTCTTTGATCGGTAACATCGGTGGACATCGGTTTTAAGCCGTTCGTCTGCAAGCTACAATTCCTCCATGAAGCTCTCAGCCCTTGCCGCTCATCTCGGCGCAACCCTGCATGGCGATCCCGACGCCGAAGTCACCTCTGCCGCCGGCCTCGAAGTCGCCGGCCCCGGCCAGCTCACCTTCGTCGCCAACCCCAAGTACACTCCTCTGGCCCGCACCACGCAGGCCACCGCCGTCCTGGTCGAACCCTCCTTCGGCCCCATCGCCGCCGCGACCCTGCGCATCAGTAATCCCTATCTGGCCTTCGCCCGCGCCCTCGAACTCCTCTACCAAGCCCCGACCTACGCCCCCGGAATCCATCCCACTGCCGTCATCGCTCCCACCGCGCAGATCGGCCCAGAAGCCCACATCGGCGCTTACGTTGTCATCGGCGACCACGTCGTCATCGGCGACCACGCCACGCTTCTGCCTCATGTCGTCGTCTATCCCCACGCCCAGATCGGCAGCCATTTCTTCGCCCACGCCCACGCCGTCGTCCGCGAGCGTTGCCGCCTCGGCGACCACGTCACCCTGCAAAATGGCGCCATCATCGGCGCCGACGGCTTCGGCTTCGCCCACTACGACGCTCCCGCGCCCAACGGCCCCTCCGAAACCGCCGTCATCCTGAGCGACGCGCGTACGGGGTCCCCGGCGAGCTTGCTCGCTGGGGTTGGTAGCGCGGAGTCGAAGGACCCCTGTATTTCGTCTTTGCCTTTACCCGACGCTCCCGCATGGCACAAGATCCTCCAGACCGGCGTCACCGTCCTCGACGACCACGTCGAGGTCCAGGCCAACTCCACCGTCGATCGCGCCTCCATCGGCGAAACCCGCATCCACACCGGCGCCAAGATCGACAACCTCGTCATGGTTGGCCACGGCTCGTCGGTCGGCGCCAACACCCTGCTCTGCTCGCAGGTTGGCCTCTCCGGCTCCACGCACGTCGGCAGGAACGTGATCCTTGCCGGCCAGGTCGGCGTCGCCGGCCATCTCACCATCGGCGACGGGGCCGTCGCCACCGCGCAGACCGGAATCCCCTCCGACGTCGCCCCAGGAGCCACCGTCAGCGGCTATCCGGCAATCGACAACCGCACCTGGCTGCGCGCGGTCGCCATCTTCCATCGTCTCCCCGAGATCATCCGCGAGCTCCGCCAAAGGAACAAGGAGTGACTCCCTCTCACGCTCATTGCGATAGACTTGACCTCATGCCACGCGGTTTGTTCATCACCTTCGAAGGCCTCGACGGCTCCGGCAAGACCACCCAGATGCGTCGTCTCGCCGCCTGGCTCACCGCATCCGGCCGCACTGTCGTCTCTCTGCGCCAGCCCGGCACCACCGCGCTGGGCGACCGCCTCCGCGCCGTCCTGCTCGACTCCCGCTCCGAGTCCGCCCTCGGCCCCATCACTCCGCTCGCCGAGATGGCCCTCATGTTCGCCGACCGCGCCCAGGCCATCGCCGAGATCATCGAGCCCGCCCTTGCCGCCGGCTCCATCGTCCTCTGCGACCGCTACACCGACTCCTCCGAGGCCTATCAGGGGGCTGGCCGCCAGCTCGGCAGCGCGCGCATTCTCGCCATGCACGCCGCCGTCTGCAACAACCTCCAGCCCGACCTCACCCTGCTTCTTCTCCCGCCGCTGGAAGCCGCTCTCGCCCGCGCCCGCCGACGCAACCATCACCACGCCGCGGCCCCGACGCAACCCCAGCCGCAAGCGGCCACTCAGACTCAACCCGCCGACGAGAACCGCTTCGAGCGCGAGCCCGTCGACTTTTACGCCCGCATACACGCCGCCTATCTCGAGATCGCCGCGCGCGAACCCAACCGCGTCCTCATCATCGCCAACGACGACACAGGCGACAACTCCATCGACGCCATCGAGCTGCGCATCCGCGCCCTCGTCGCTCCCCGCCTCCAATAACGCAATCGGGCGCCCCATCCTCGACGCGCGGCTTCATCGCGTGGCAGGGTGGGGTGCCTTTCACAGGGTGCCCCCACCATCGCGCCTTTGTCTCACGCGATGGGTGGGCTGGAGACGCACCTACTCGCCCCCACGCTTGGCCAGCAGCCGTGTTGTAGAAAATCCTTCGACCAGTGGAACGATCTTGACCTGTCCTCCCCAGGTCATCACCTCGCTGGCGCCGACCACGGTCTTCACGTCGTAGTCGCCGCCCTTGACGATCACGTCGGGCCGCGTGGCCCGGATGACCTGCAGAGGGGTCGGCTCGCCGAACACCACCACCGCATCCACGGCGGCCAGTGCTGCCAGCACGCGCGCCCGTTCGCGCTCGCCCACAATGGGACGCCCGGCGCCCTTCAATCCGCGCACCGAGGCGTCGCTGTTGATGGCCACAACCAGCCGGTCGGCGAAGCGCCGCGCCTGCTCCAGAACCGTGACGTGCCCAATGTGCAGCAGATCGAAGCATCCGTTGGTGAACGCCACCCGCTCGCCGTTCGCCTTCCACAGCGCCACGCGCTGCACCAGTTCCTTCCGCGTCACCACCTTGTCCTCGCCGTGCAGCGCAATCTCCGGCGTCAGCGCGGCCAGCAGCTCGTACTTCTCCACCGGCACCGTGCCTGCCTTGCCCACCACAATCCCCGCCGCGATGTTGGCCAGTTCCACCGCGGTCTCCGGCCTCAGCCCGGAGGCCAGACACAACGCCAGCACCGCGATCACCGTATCTCCCGCGCCTGAAACGTCGAAGACCTGGCGCGCCACCGCCGGGGCCAGAAAACGGCTGTCGCGCCGCACCAGTGCGATCCCTTTCTCGCCCAGCGTCGCGGTCAGGAACTCGATCCCAAGCTCCGCCACCAGCGCCTCGGACCTTTCCAGCAGAGGATTCAACTCGCGCGCATCCAGATGCACCGCCGCAGCGAGCTCACCCAGGTTCGGGCAGATCGTGGTGGCCCCGCGATAGCGCGTGAAGTCGGCGCTCTTGGGGTCCACCAGCACCGGAATCCCTCGCCCCCCAGCAGCTTGAATCACCGCCTGGCAGACCTCCGCCGTCAGCACTCCCTTCGCGTAATCGGAGAGTACCACCGCATCGCATTTCGGCAGATGCGCCAGCACACTCCCCACCAGCCGGTCGTAGTCGCCCTGGGGCCGCGCGCCCAGCCGCTCGCTGTCCAGCCGCAGCATCTGCTGCCGTCCCCCCAGAATGCGCAGCTTCGTAATCGTCGGAAAGCCGTCCGAAACGACGAACCGCAACGAGATCCCATTCGCGCGCAGTCCTTCCGCCAACAGCCGTTCGTCCTCGTCGCCACCGGTGAACCCAATCACCTCAACCTGCGCTCCCAGCCGGCTCAGGTTCATGGCCACATTGGCCGCGCCGCCCGGCTGATGGCCTTGGTGGGTCGCGCGCACCACGGGCACCGGCGCCTCCGGCGAGATGCGCCCCACCTCGCCCCAGATGTACCTGTCGAGCATCACGTCGCCCACCACCAGCAGCCGCTTGGCGGCCCACTTCAGCTGGATCTCCTGAATCACCTCATGCAGTTGCTCGATCACCGTGCCCTCTCAGCCTGCGCAGACAACTCTGTTGCTATCATAGCGGGGTGGCCGACTCCGCCAACAGCTTTCTGCCCAACCCCCTGCGCACCGTCTTTCTGGACCGTGACGGCGTCCTCAATCGCAAGCTGCCCGAAGGCCGCTATGTGACCTCATGGAGCGAGTTCCAGCCGCTGCCCGGCGTCGCGCAGGCGATCGCGCGTCTCAACCGCGCGGGTCTGCGCGTCATCGTCGTCTCCAACCAGCGCGGCATCGCGGTGGGACTCTACACGGCAGATGATGTGCGCCAGATCCACTCCGCATTGCAGCGCTGGTTGCAGCCGCAGGGAGCGCATATCGACGCCTTCTACTTCTGCCCTCACGACGAGCAGCAATGCAACTGCCGCAAGCCGCTCCCCGGCCTCTTCGATCAGGCCCGCGCCGAGTTCCCGGAGATCGCCGCCGCCACCAGCCTCATGATCGGCGACTCGCTCTCCGACATCGAGTTCGGCCGCCGCCTGGGCATGACCACCCTCTTGCTGGAAGGCGACTCGGCTCATCAAAAGCCCGGAGCGGAAGTCGCGCGCCAACTTGCCGACCTCTGCTTCGCCTCTCTGCCTGAGGCCGTCGACGCCCTTCTCGCTTCGTCCGATCGACCGGCCTGAACTATCCGCCGATCGCGCGCAGCGTGGCGCAGGTCTCCGCGATCCCCTCTTCCAGCCCCGTCATCTTTAAATCGCAGCCCAGCGCCCGCAGCCCCGTCAGGTCGGCCTCGGTGAAGTGCTGGTAGCGGCCCTCCAGATCGGCGGGAAACGGAATGTACTCGATCGTGGCCTTCCCATGCACCGCCATCAGAGCTCGCGCCACATCGTTGAAGCTGCGGCTTGCGCCTGTGCCGGCATTCACCACCCCGCGATAGACCTTGCGCTCCTCGCCGGTCTTCGGCGCGTAGGGCCCAACCTGCGCGAAGAACATATTCATCCGCGCCAGGTCGCGCACGTAGACGAAGTCCCGCCGCTGCTCCCCGTCGCCGTAGCCGCCGCTGCCCGCAAACAGCCGCACCTTCCCCGTCTCCTTCATCTGCCTGCCGAAATGGTGCACCACCGACGCCATGCGTCCCTTGTGCTGCTCGCGTGGCCCGTACACATTGAAGTAGCGCAATCCCACCGCCGTGATCGGAACCTGGTCCAGGGCCAGTTGATTGCGGAAGTAGTGGTCGAAGGCCAGCTTGGAGAATCCGTAGACATTCAGTGGCCGCTCGTTCTCCAGCGTCGGCGTAAAGTGTCCCAGCCCGGAGAGCCCGTAGACCGCCGCTGACGAGGCAAAGACCAGCGCCGCGCCCTGCGCGATGGCAAACCGCAACACCTCCTTGGTGTACTGGAAGTTGTTGTCCATCATGTACACGCCGTCGTCCTCCAGCGTGTTGGAGCAGGCCCCCTGATGCAGGATCGCCTCGATCCTGCCCCCTCCCAGCGCATCCTCCGCAATGGCGCGGCGAAACTCCCGCTTGTCCATGTAATCCGCATAGCGCGCCCCGTGCAGGTTCACAAACTTCCGCGCATTGGCCAGATTGTCCACCACCAGGATGTCCGTGATGCCGTGGGCATTCAGTTCGTGGACCAGGTTGCTGCCGATAAAGCCCGCGCCTCCGGTAACGATCAACATAAGAAACAGGCCTCCTGGCCCTCACTTCAAGACTTGCGGCAACGGCCCCAAAACGCGGTCGGCGGCCTGCTCCATCTCATCCACCGTCACCGAAGTCATGCACTTCTTCTCCATCACAATACATGTCTCAAGTCCGCAGCCAAAGCACTCCGGCTGATGATATATGATCTGGTGCTTGCGCCCGGCCGGGTACCACACGCCGGGAAGCCCGTGCGCCGAAAACGCAATCACGCACGGAACTCCAACGCTGGCTGCCAGGTGCATCGGCCCGGAGTCCGGCCCAAGAAAGACCTCTGCATGTTCCAGTACAGCCGCGGTCTCGCGCGGCGTCAGCCGGCCGCATAGGTTCATCTTCGAGCCGATCCACTTTTCGGCGGAGTACTCATTCACAACGTAATCCTCCTGAGCGCCAACCAGGATCAACCCATGCTTCGGATACTTCACCCGCAATCGCGCCAGCAACTCCCTCCATTTGTCCTGGCCCCAATCCTTGGCCTGCATCTTGGTGCCAGGGCCGCAGGCAATCAACCGCCGCCCGAAGAGACCGCCCAGCGCCGCAACCGCGGCCTGGCGTTCCGTGTCCGTCAAGCGCAGGTCCCAGTTGGCCAGGTCCTCTGCATGAGCATCGCCCAACTCCGCAATGGCTCTTGCCAGCCGCTCCGCTTCCGGCTCGTAGGTTCCGCTGGCGGCATCCAAGCGGTACTCCAGCTTCTTTTCCCTGGGCAGCCCGACGATCCGCAGCACCCCGGAATTCCAGAAGAAAATCCGGTCGCGCAGAACGTTTCTCCATGGCCGCATCGGCATCAGGTAGACCAGCACGTCGGGGCGGAAGCGACGAATCTCCCGCGTCAGGCGCAGCAACTCCCCGATCCGCCGCGTCCCCACCGTGTAGCGCATCGTGCCATGAATCAGTCCCGAATCGCCCAGCACCGCCGCCGTCGCCGCAGCCTTGGAATGGATCGGAAAGTTTGTCAGCAGCACCCGCTCCGCGTGGGGAAAGCTGCGCGCAATCAGGTGAAAACACGGCAGCGCCACCACCGTATCGCCCATGCTGCCCAGGCGGTAGATCAGGACCTTCCGAATCGGTGACTCAGACGACAATCTGCTCTCCCACGGCGACGCATTACAAGGGCAACCAATTGTAATCATAAATGGAGAGCGCCCATTGGATGACTTTCCCGGCTCCTCATGAATTCGAAACCTCTCTGAAACCGGAAGCCGTGCCCAGGCTGCTGTTACATTGGAAGGTGTCGGGCGCGCGCCGCGCCGCCGTCCATGTTGACCGCTCTCGAAATCACGCGACTGCACGACGAAGCCACGCTTCGCTGGCACCAGGATCCGCGCGCCCACGTGGCTTCCGCGAACCCCACAGCCTCCGCGGAGTTGGCTGACCTCGCACTCGCTCATCACCGCGCCAACTTCGACCTCTGGCACGAGGAAGACAAGGTCCGCGAGCCCGGAGCATCGGACGCCGCCATCGCCCGCCTCAAGCGCTCCATCGACGCACTCAACCAGAAGCGCAACGACCTGGTTGAAGCCATCGACCGCGCTTTCCTCGCCGCCGCTGGCGTGCAGGACCCCGCCGCGCCGCTCCACTCCGAGTCCCCCGGCCTCATCCTCGATCGCCTCTCCGTCCTCGCGCTCAAGCTCTACCACACCGCCGAGGAGGGCCGCCGCCCCACCGCCTCCGAGGCCCACCGCCAGCGCAATCTCGACCGCCTCGTCCTGCTTCAGGAGCAGCGCGACGATCTCGCCGCCTGCCTCGACCGCCTCTGGCAGGAGGTCCTCGCTGGCCGTCGCCGCTTCAAGCTATACCGCCAGTTCAAGATGTATAACGACCCCGACCTCAACCCCGCCGTCTACGACCGCAAAACGGGCGCATGACCCGCCCCGCTACAGGCCGGGTTGACCTTCTCGTCTGAGTTGCGTATAAAACCGGAGCAGACTCAGCCGATCGTCTTGGGGTGCTGTCAAACAACATCCGGCGGCAGCGCTTGTGGATCGCCAGGGCCTTTGCGCCCTGGCCGAAGACAATCGCCGTAACCCTTCCACCACTCGGCAGCCTACGCAACTCGGCAATTGCAGTCCATAGACAGGAACCGCAGAGACCCCATGAAGACCGCGCCTCGCTCCTCCGTTAAACGTCCGCGCACCCTCGCCGGCGCCGTGCCCGCCGACGGCGCCCGCATCCATGCACTCGCCCACTACGAGGCCGCGCTCCGCCTCATGCAGGAGGGCAAATTCGAGAAAGCCAGCGCCGCCTTCAAACAGTTGCTCGCCTCCAGCCCCGCCGATTTCGCCGAGCGCATCCGCATGTACATCAACGCCTGCACCCAGCAGCTCGCCCGGCACGAGACCCGCTTCCTCACCGGCGAGGAGCGCTACGACTACGCCATCTCCCTGCTCAACGACGGCAACTACGAAGACGCACGCACTCAGTTGAAAAAAATACTCGCCGAGAACCCCGCCGCCGACTACGCCTTATACGGCCTCGCCGTCCTGGCCAGCATGACCGGCGACGCCCACCACTGCCTCGAACACCTCACCGAGGCCATCCGCCTCAACCCGCGCAACCGCATCCAGGCACGCGCCGACTCCGACTTCCAGGACATGGCAGACGACCCTCGCTTCACCGAACTCCTCTACCCCGAGGTCTGACCGCCGTATCGCAAATACGCGCGTGCGCCACACTCCATTTACACTGGGAACAGTTGTGTCCTCCTCAACTCAAACCGGCAAACCCTCCCTGCGAGTCGTAGCCATCGGCGGAGGGACCGGCCTCTCCACTCTGCTGCGCGGCCTCAAGCGTTATGTCGCCGCCGCCCGCCGCTCCACCGAAGCCGCGCCCCTCCTCAGTCCTCATCTTCAGCCGGAACCGCCCCCCGCCGACCTCCCCTGCATCATCCGCGACCTCGCCGCCATCGTCACCGTCACCGACGACGGGGGCTCCTCCGGCCGTCTGCGCGACGAACTCAAGATGCTCCCGCCCGGCGACATCCGCAACTGCATGGTCGCGCTCTCCGAGGACGAGCTCCTCCTCGCCCGCCTCTTCCAGTACCGCTTCAACCAAGGCGGCCTGGAGGGCCACAGCTTCGGCAATCTCTTCCTCGCCGCGCTCTCCGGCATCACTGGAGACTTCGCCCAGGCCGTGCAGATGTCCTCCCAGATTCTCGCCGCCCGCGGCCGCATCTACCCTGCCACCAACAGCAACGTCACCCTCTCCGCGCGCATGGACGACGGCTCCGTCGTCCACGGCGAAACCAGCATCACCGCCAGCCCCCACCGCATCCTCGAGCTCATGCTCTCGCCCGCCGATGTCGAACCCCTCCCCGCCACTCTCGAAGCCATCGCCAACGCAGACCTCATCACCCTCGGTCCCGGCTCGCTCTACACCTCGCTGGTCACCAACCTGCTCGTCCGCGGCATCCCCGAGGCCCTCGCCGCATCCCGCGCCACACGCGTCTTCATCTGCAACCTCATGACCCAGGCCAACGAGTCGCTCGGCCTCACCGCATCTCAGCACATCGAAAAAATCCTCCAGCACTGCGGGCCAAATGGTGCGAACGGCGCAGGAGCGCATTCCACCGGAAAACACGCCCGCATCTTCGACTACGCCCTCATCAACACCGCCCCCATCTCGCCCACACTCCTCGATCTCTACGCCCGCGGAGGCCAGACGCCAATCGTCCCCGACCTCGACCGCATCCGAGCCCTCGGCATAGAACCCATCCCCGGCGACTTCACCCTCGAAGGCAACCTCCTCCGCCACGACCCCGACCGCCTCACCCAGGCCCTCCTCCCGCTCGCCCTCGCCCGCCCCTGATCTCCGCCGCGTGATACCGTACCAATCATGACCCCCGACTTCTCCCACTGGACCTACTGGACCCGCCACGCGCGCATGTGGAGCGAACCCTTCAAATGGGTCATCTTCATGGGTGCAGGTTGGGGCTCGCTCTATCTCCGCAGATGGCAAAAACGCCGCCTCGAAGAGAGCGCGCAGGGCTGGCCCTCCGTCGAAGGCAGCATCAGTAGCGGCAAGGTCGCCCCAATCGCCCACACCTCGCGCTTCCTCGCCACTCTTGTGTACACCTACTTCGTCGAGGAGTACCGCACCGGCAAATACACCCACGAATTCGCCAAGAAAGCCGACGCCGAGGACTTTGTTGCAAAGATGCGAGAGCAGCGGATCCAGGTCCGCTACAACCAGTCCAACCCCGCCAAGTCCGTCCTCGAACAAAGCGTCGTCGAGCAGCACATCCTTCTCGCCCCCCGCTTCGGCTGAACCCATTTTGTTTGTCATTCCGCAGCTAGCCGGGGTCCCCGGCGAGCGATCTTTGCTCGCTGGGGTGGAGCGCAGCGGAGGAATCTGCTTCTGCCTTCGTTTGTCATTCAGCAGCGCAGCACCTTTTGAGATTGTCATTCTGAGCGCAGCGAAGAATCCCCGCATTTCGCCGTTGCTTGTTTTATAGTTGTCATTCCGCAGCACAGCACAGGAATCTGCTTCTGCTTTGCCTTTGCTCCTGAGATAGGCCGGGGCTTCAGCCCCGGCAACAGATCCCATCCCAAATCGGGGGGCTTTAGCCCCTGAGGTATGCCCTCCTACCCCGCTGTCACAATCTCCGATAGATCGGCGATTCGCTGAATGTCGTCAACAATCGAGATAAGAAGGACGAGATTCCCCCGCCGAATTTCAGGGTTGGGATCCATCACCATCACCTCGTCGAAGAATCTGTCCACAAGCGGTCTCAGTCTGGCGATCGTTTCAAGCGAAGCAACATAATTACCCGCTCCAATTAGCTCGGTTACGCTTGCGCGAGCAGCTTCCGACGCTCCCTTCAACGCAGCAAGCGAAGGCTCCACATTACTCCCGCTCACACCGCGCCAACTCCGAAACTCGCCGCTATCGCCGGCCTGCGCCAGAATGTTCTTCATCCGCTTGAACGCCGCAGACACCGCCGCAAAGTCCTCGCTGCCGCGCACCGCCGTCACCGCCTCCGCCCGCGCCACGGCGTCCCTTACGTCGTTTGCCCCCGCCGCCAGCACCGCCTTCACCACGTCGTATGCCTGCCCCTTCGCCTCGCGCAGATAGAACTCCAGCCGCTCCGCAAAGAAAATCTCCACGCGCATTCGTACAGCTTCGTCGGGCGAAGCAGCGTCCACGATGTCGCCCAGCGTCAGCGGCAGCGCCGGCTCTCCCTCCGCCAGGATCTTCACAATGCCATTGGCCGCCCGCCGCAGCGCAAACGGGTCCTTCGACCCCGTCAGCTCCAGTCCCAGCCCGAACATTCCCACAATC
>JBEKWE010000028.1:0-21704 GCA_049513335.1 Acidobacteriaceae bacterium
CGGATGGAAGCGCGACGTTTGCCGGGACGAAGTACGAGTTGCAGCGCGGAGACATCTACTTCAGCAACCCGGTGCGCATCGACCCGACGATCGATCTGAATGCCACGGCGCGAGTGGAGACGTATGACATTACAGTGGGCTTGCAGGGGACGATGAGCAACCTGAAGGCGGCGTATCGCTCCGATCCACCGCTGAGCGAGGCGGACATCTTCGCGCTGCTGGCGCTGGGCCGGACGCAGGAGGAGGCGCAGCTCTACCAGGAGCAGGAGGTGCAGGCGGCGAACCCCACGGACAGCGCCCTGCTGGGCGGGGCGCTGAACGAGACGGTGGGCAACCGGATCGGCAAGCTGTTCGGCGGGGGAAGCGTGAAGATCGATCCGGCGTTTGTGGGGACGCTGGGCAACTCGGCGGCGCGGATTACGGTGCAGCAGCAGGTGTCGCGGCAACTGTCGGTGACCTATGCGACGAATGTGAACTATACGGCGCAACAACTGCTGCAGGCGCAGTACGACCTGACGCCCAACGAGTCGATTGTGGCGACGCGGGATGAGTCGGGTGTGTACAGCGTGGTGTTCAAGATTCGCAAGCGGTATAAGTAGGGCGGGGCGGTCAGTTTGAATTCCGGGGCGAAGTTACCTGAAACACCTGCCGGCTCAGACGGTCGACATCGAGTTGAGTGAACTACCCTAAAATACTTCTATGCGAGAACTCAAGAACGTTCAACCCATCATTTATGCGTGCCACGCGGCTGCCGAAAAACTAGTTGATGCCGCGAACGCAGTTACCAAGCCTGGAAGCTACCACATCGCATACCATCTCGCGGCTCTCGCCCTTGAGGAAGTTGGGAAGGCCACGATGGTTCTCGTAGATTCACGCCAGCCGCAGCCTCGAAGCAAGGATGAGGATGAGCCTAATCTGCTGGAACGGATCGATGACCACGAACGCAAGCTCTTTTGGGCGATCTGGATACCGATCTTCCACAATAGTTCAGACTGGAAAACCATCCCAAGGGCGATGGATGTCGCCCGCAATATCCACGAGACTCGCATCAATACCCTCTATATCGACCCAGAAGACCTGAACGCAGCAAGCACAATTACCGAGGAACAAGTGAAATGGCTAATTGACCTTGCCAATATTTGCCTCCAAATGGAGAAGGCAAAAAACTATCGTGAGCTAACCGATGAGGAGAAAGTAGATCTGGAATGGTTCTTCGAAGCATCGCAAAATCCCGAGCTGCGTCCCCTTATCTTTTCGAAGGGAAGTATGGAAAAGCAGGCGGATCTCAAGGGTGAGCAAGGAAATTGGATTCGTTGGCTGCGCAAGACATTCGAAGAGATGAAAAGAGTCAACATCCAACTTGGCCTCGACGAGCTCAACCGGCCAATCCCCGAAGGAGAGGAAGCTCTTGAAGATAAGTTTCTCATGACGATCAAACTGGAATCCTGGTCGCATTCAATCAGACCCGGCCAGCTCAAAAAATGGAATGAGGGAATCGACAAGATCAAGCTGCTCCCGATTAGAAACAGAAACCGCGAACTCCTCGTCCAATTTACCCTACCCAAGTTATTCAAAGGGAAGGAGATTTATCCCGTTGGTTATCAGAACTGCATTCTTTTCGTCGCCGCACTAAATATTGCAACGACGGGTTTCTTTTGGTGGTACGTTCCAAGGTTTGTATCGCGCTACTACGAGAAACTCTATGACATTGAACTTAAAACAGACCTGATTGTCGAGCGCCATCCACCGCTTGAAGCACAGTGGGGACACCTCGCCATGAAAGAAGAAAGCTACAATCGAGTCGGTGGGGTATGGACATTCCTTGCTAAGTGCGTGGAATATCCTCCCAAAGCAGCGTTTATCAACCGATACATGGCGACGTTAGGCCTAATGGCCAAGAACGACATCTTCGGTCAGTTTGAGGCGATGTGCCTCGTCGAATTCATGAACGTTTTTAGGGCCGGGCTATTCGCCTTCGGCGATTGGGACGGAAAAGAAGACACGCTTGAAGCGATCATAGACCAGATATTCCATCGCGGTCCGAACGCCGAAGAAATTGTCCTTTGGGTGAAGGACACCGTCGCGTTGGCCAAAGACGCCGCAATGAACAAGCCAACGATTCGGCCCATTACAGTCGACGAGGTGGCTAAAGCGAAAGTCGTCATCGACCTCTACGTCAATCTCAAGGTGAATGAGTTTATGCCAATGGCTCTTGCCGAGTTCAAGAAGACAACTGAGGCCGCAGGAGCCCATGGCACCGTAGGAACCTAAGTATTCGGGCAGATTCCCAGACTCTCGATTCTTGGACACGGGATGCACACCTAAACTGGCAAGCCGGCCGAGACGAGGCTCCGATCTCGGTTCTGCCAAATCGCCATTGCTTCAACTGTTGCTAGCTGGTGGTCGAACTGCCGGCACCCGTTATCGGAAACTTCAAACACTCACTTCAAATTGCCCAACCACCATGTAGCGCGCGGTAACTCTGGATAATATGGAGGGATGGGGAACGTTTGGCGGAGTGCGCGGCTGACGCTGGAGACGATCAAGTGGGAGCACTCGGTGTTTGCGCTGCCGTTTGCGCTGACCGGGGCGGTGCTGGCGGCGGGGGGATGGCCGCGGCTGCCGGTGCTGGGCTGGATTGTGCTGTGCATGGTTTCGGCGCGGTCGGCGGCGATGGCGTTCAACCGGCTGGTGGATGCGCGGCTGGATGCGGCGAATCCGCGGACGAAGATGCGCGCGCTGGCGGCGGGGAAGCTGAGCGCGGGATTTGTGGCGGGATTTGTGGTGTTGTCGGCGGCGGTGTTCGTGCTGGGCGCGGCGATGTTGAACCGGCTGACGCTGGAGTTGGCGGTGCCGACGCTGGCGGTGCTGCTGATCTATAGCTATCTGAAGCGGGTGACGCGGTGGTCGCACCTAGTGCTGGGGCTGGCGCTGGGGATTGCGCCGTCGGCGGCGTGGATTGCGGTGCGCGGCGCGCTGGATTGGCGGATTACGGTGCTGACGGCGGCGGTGCTGCTGTGGGTTGGCGGCTTCGACGTGCTGTATGCGTGCCAGGACTATGAGTTCGACCGCGTGGCGGGGCTGAAGAGCGTGCCGCAGGCCTTCGGGCTGAATGCGGCGTTCTGGATTGCGCGCGCGATGCACATGGGGATGGTGTGCCTGCTGGTGTGGCTGGTGCGGCTGTTTGGGTTGGGAGGGCTGGCGTGGGCGGGGGTTGGGGTGGTTGCGGCGCTGTTGATCTATGAGCACAGCATTGTGTCGCCGAAGGACTTGCGGCGGATGAATGCGGCGTTCTTTACGCTGAATGGGGTGATTTCGGTGGTGTTCTTCGGGTTCTTTGCGGCGGACGTGCTGCTGCGAAAATAGAGGGCCCGCACGGAGCGAGCCCTCTTTGGAGAATTCAAACAACAAGATAGCGAGATGGGAACGGAGTTGGTTTATGCAGTGCGATTGTGTTCGCGCCTGATGTCTTCGGCACTGGCGTTGACTGCACTCTTGACGTTCTGCGCGGTCGAGACGATTCTTTCGCGAAGGTCGTGGGCCCGATCGGCTGCGTGCTGTCTGGCTTCGCAGTGGGTTGCGGCCGCACCGGCGCAGTCATCGTCTGCGACCGCATGGACGGCGTCTTTTACGTTGCCCCATGCTTCCTTGACAGCACCCTTGACCTGATCGGCTGCGCCTGAGTTTGCCAGCCTTTGGTTGCCGAGGGCTTCGCCGACGGACTGCTTTGCTTTGCCCTTGAGCTGGTCGAACTTTCCTGCTGCGGTGTCATGATTCATGGGGTTGCTCCTGTGGATTGAGTGCGTGCGGGCCGAGAATGTTTCTGTCTGGAGGATGTGGTTGCTGTTATTTATAAAGCGCGGCGGCCGGAGAGCAGGTTGAAGACGAGAACGATGACAGCGAGGACGATGAGGATATGAATCCATCCGCCGAGGGTGTGGCCGCTGACCAGGCCCAACAGCCAGAGGATGAAGAGAACGATGGTGATGGTCCAAAGCATGGTTTCTCCTGGGAAGTGCGCGGCGCGGTTTTCTGCCGTTGGAGAGGAAAGACCAACCGCGGGCCGTCATGTGATAAGTTGCCAGTTACCGGGAAGAGGTTGCCAGGTGCGATCGCGAGAGGATGTTTTCGGGGGTAGCGTGTGAGGATTGCGATACAGGGCGAGTTGGGTTCGAACAGCCACATGGCGGTGCTGGAGATGATGGCGGGCGCGAGCGGCGCGGAGGGCGCGGGGGCCGGAGGAGTGGAGATTGTGGCCTGCAACCTGTCGGCGGAGGTCTTTGAGCGGGTGGCGGCGGGCGAGGTGGATGGGGCGGTGCTGCCGATCGAGAACAGCCTGCATGGATCGGTGGCCGAGCACTACGACCTGCTGCTGGCCGAGCCGGTGCGGATTGCGCGGGAGAACCTGCTGCGGGTGCGGCACAACCTGATTGCGCGGCCGGGGGTGAAGCTGAAGGATGTGCGGCGGGCGATGTCGCACCCGGTGGCCCTGTCGCAGTGCAGGCGCTGGCTGGCGGCGCATCCGGAGATCGAGGCGGTGAACTTTTACGACACGGCGGGAAGCGTGAAGCAGGTGATGGCGTCGGGGGCCAGCGACACGGCGGGGATTGCGCCGGAGCTGGCGGCGCGGCAGTACGGCGGCGAGGTGCTGGCGGCGGGGATCGAGGACCACGCGGAGAACTACACGCGGTTTCACTATCTGGTGCGGGAGAGCGGATGGGAGGCGGCGGCGGGGGCGAACAAGGCGAGCCTTGCGTTCATTGTGCTGCACCGGCCGGGGACGCTGGTGGTGGCGCTGGAGGAGTTTGCGCGGGCGGGGGTGAACCTGACCAAGATCGAGTCGCGGCCGGTGCCGGGAATGCCGTGGGAGTATGTGTTCTTCGTCGATCTGCGCTTTGACTCGGCCAGCCAGATGGATGCGGCGCTGGCTGGATTGGGGCAGCATTGCGAGATGGTGAAGGAGCTTGGGCGGTATGTTGCGGCGTAAGTGACTCATGAAAAAGGCGGAGTTTTGGAATGAGCGGCCGGACGTGGTTGAAGGAGAAGGTCCGATGCGCCGATGACGGAGAGGAGGAAGCGCGCATCCAACAGGGTGTGGAGGCAAAGGAGCGGTGTTTGGGATGCGACTTTGGGGCTGCGGATGCATCCAATTAAGGAAATCTGATATAAAGACACTCAAGGATAGACGATGCCAAGTGAATTTGTAAGCGTGATCAAGCCGAGGGCGGCAAGGGTTGACGATGATTCGGCGGAGGTTGTGGTCGCTGGCCGGGCGATTCCGGTGCTTCCGGTGCGGGACACGGTGCTGTTTCCCCATGCGGTGCTGCCGTTGACGGTGGGCCGCGAGAGCTCGATTCTGTTGATCCAGTCGCTGGGCGAGGAGAAGACGATTCTGGTGGTGGCGCAGAGAGATGCGCGGCAGGATGCACCCCAGGCGGCGGACCTGCACCAGATTGGCACGCGGGCGACGGTGCATAAGGTGGTGAAGATGCCCAACCAGAGCCTGTTTGTCTTTACTGAGGGCAATGAGCGGGTGCGGCTTGGGGAGTTTGCGCAGATTGCCCCATTTATGACCGCGGAGTGCGAGCCGGTGGAAGAGATTGAGCCTGTGGCGTCGCCCGAGACGGAGGCGTTGCAGCGCAACGTGGTGAGCCAGTTCCAGCAGATTGTGAGCTCGTCGCCGACGCTTTCGGACGACTTGCAGACGATTGCGATCAACATTGAGGAGCCGGGGCGGCTGGCGGACTTTATCGCATCGTCGCTGCCGTTCTTGACGACCAACGACAAGCAGGAGCTGCTGGAGACGCCGGACATCTGGGCGCGGCTGGAGCGGATCAACAAGCACCTGGCGAAGGAGCTTGAGGTGCAGCAACTGCGCAACAAGATCCAGACCGAGGTGCAGGATTCGGTGCAGTCGTCACAGCGGGACTACTATCTGCGCGAGCAGTTGAAGGCGATCCAGAAGGAGCTGGGCGACCTGGACGAGACGCAGAAGGACATTGCGGAGCTGAAGGAGAAGATTGAAGCGGCGGGAATGCCGGAGGAGACCAAGAAGGACGCGCTGAAGGAGCTGGGGCGGCTGAGCCGGATGAACGCGATGGCGGCGGACTACTCGCTGACGCGGAACTACATTGAGTGGCTGGTGGTGCTTCCCTGGTCGAAGTCGTCGGCGGGCGAGGTGGACATTCTGAAGGCGAAGGAGATTCTGGACGCCGACCACTACGGGTTGAAGAAGGTGAAGGACCGGATCCTGGACTATCTCTCGGTGCGGCGGCTGAAGCCGGACATGAAGGGGCCGATCCTGTGCTTTGTGGGGCCACCGGGCGTGGGCAAGACGAGCTTGGGGAGGAGCGTGGCGCGAGCGCTGGGACGGAAGTTTGCGCGCATCTCGCTGGGCGGGATGCACGACGAGGCGGAGCTGCGCGGACACCGGAGGACGTACATTGGCGCGTTGCCGGGCCAGGTGATCCAGAACTTGAAGCGGGTGGAGACCAACGACCCGGTGTTCATGCTGGACGAGGTGGACAAGCTGGGGCGGGACTTTCGCGGCGATCCGGCGAGCGCTCTGCTGGAGGTACTGGACCCGGAGCAGAACAATACGTTTCGCGACAACTACCTGGATCAGCCGTTCGACCTGTCGAAGGTGCTGTTCATCTGCACGGCGAACCAGCTCGATCCGGTTCCTGCGCCGCTGCTGGACCGGATGGAGATCATCGAGCTGACGGGATACACCGAGGAAGAGAAGGTGGAGATTGCGATCAAGTACCTGATCCCGCGGCAGACGAAGGAGAACGGGATCGACCCGGCGCTGATTGAGTTTCCGGTGGAGAGCATCGCGCATCTGGCGCGGCACTACACGCGGGAGGCGGGTGTGCGCAAGCTGGAGCAGCAGATTGGAACGATCTGCCGCAAGCTGGCGCGACGGATTGCCGAGGGGCATCCGGAGAAGCTGGTGATTACGAACGAGGTGATCCTGGAGTTTCTGGGCGGGATAAAGGTGCGCGTGGATACGGAGATCGCCGAGCGGACCAAGCGGGCCGGGGTTGCCGTGGGCTTGGCGTGGACGCCGGCGGGCGGCGATGTGCTGTTCATCGAGGCCAACCGCATGAAGGGCAAGGGGACGTTCACCATCACCGGGCAGATCGGCGATGTGATGAAGGAGAGCATGCAGGCGGCACTGACGTGGGTGCGATCGAATGCGAAGGCGCTGGGGCTGGATGAGGACCTGCTGAAGGACGTTGACCTGCACATCCATGTGCCTGCGGGCGCGATTCCCAAGGACGGGCCGAGCGCGGGCGTGACCATGGCGACGGCGCTGGTGAGCCTGCTGACGGAGACGCGGGTGCATCCACTGCTGGCGATGACGGGCGAGATCACGCTGAGCGGGAACGTGCTGCCGGTTGGCGGGATCAAGGAGAAGTTCCTGGCGGCCAAACGGGCGGGCGTGCGCGACGTGATCCTGCCGACCGACTGCAAGCAGCAGGTGGAAGAGGACCTGTCCGCGGACCAGATCGAAGGCGTCACGATCCACTATGCCAACCGCATCGAAGACGTGCTGGCCGTAGCGCTGCCGAAGTCGGAGCGCGAGGCAGTGCAGGACGAAGTGATTCGCGAGGAAGTGCTGAGCGCGGCAAGCTGAATCCTACAGGATAAGGGGACACACGACGGTCACGAGATTCCTCGTGATCGCCTTTTTTGTCCTATGGCGCCTGATAGATGGTCGACTTGGCAAAGTCGGTAAGTGCGCCAATGGGTGCGCCGATAACCCCGAACAACACTGCCCCGATCGCTGCGCCCTGGGGGCGTGTCGGCGTCAAAAAGCATCCCAGGAAAGAGTTCTTCTCTGTTGCGGAGCAGCCGGAGGTCGCTGCACCAACGATGGCGCCTGCGCCTGCACCGATACCCATGGCGATCAGAGTGGAGCGGCCGCGGCGAGAGATCTGGATGGTTAGAATATCGGAGCGCTGGATGACGATGTCCTTGCCATGGGTGCAGGTGAGGGAGTCGGCGCTGACGCTTTTGAGGGTACAGCTAGCGTGGCTTGTTCGGGCTTTGACGTTGATGGAGGCGCCGACGGGCAGCGCCTGGACGTGTTGCCAGTTGGAACCGGCGGGTGGTTGTGCAGGTTGCTGGGCTGTCTGTTGGGCTGAGGCGGACAGCGTGGTTAAAGCAAGAAGAGCGGCAAGTATCTTGCGCATTGTGGGAGTGCTCCTGCGTCCTATCGGACTGAATCTGGCTGTACGGGGCCTGAAGGACTGAGGAGCAGTATCTTTAGCGCTAACTATGCAGGAGACGATCCACTGACACAGCGGTATTCCTGCAACCCTAGTTGCCAGTTTCCCGATTGTCAAGCTGAAGAACTGTATTTGTCGTTGCAGCAATCTCGGGCTAAAGATGGGCGCTTGGGAAAAGCGTAGGCGTGGAGGCGGGCGAGCGGGTATTCTGGGCGGATGCGGGTGCGGCTGCTCACTTTCGGCGTGTTGCGGGAACGGCTGTGCGGGCTGGATGAGACGGTCGAGCTGCTGGAGGGCGCGACGGTTGGCCAGTTGATCGAGATTCTACGCGGACGAACGTCTAATGATTCGATGGACAAGGAAGCGGACGAAGGACTTTGGCGGAGTCTGGCTGTGGCAGTGAATCGGGAGTACAGCTCGCTGGCTGTGGTGTTGCGCGATGGCGACGAGGTCGCGCTGCTTCCTCCGGTAAGCGGCGGGTGCTGCGCGCACGGCGAAAAGCGAGCTTCGCTCGCCAAGACTGCGCTCGCGATGCTCGCGAGGGGAATCCGTAGGGCGAAAGGCTCGCTTCACGAGTGTTGTGTAGATGGCCTGAGAGAAGAAGACGATGCTGATTGAGATTGTGGATGCGGAGATTGCGGCGGATGGGATTGTGGCTGGGATGAAGGACGGCGCGGACGGCGCAGTGTGCGTCTTCGACGGGATTGTGCGCGACAACACGCGCGGCCGGCGGACACTGTATCTGGACTATGAGGCGTACCGCAAGATGGCTCTGGAGAAGATGCGCGGGCTGGCGGCGGAGGCGATTGCGCGATTTGGCGTGCGCGATGTGGCGATGGTGCATCGGCTGGGGCGGCTGATGGTGGGCGAGACGAGCGTGCTGATTGTGGTGGCGAGCGCGCACCGCGCGGCGGCCTTCGACGCGTGCCGCTGGCTGATCGATTCGCTGAAGCGGACGGTGCCGATCTGGAAGCGGGAGACCTTTGCGGATGGCGCGGTGTGGGCCGCGGGAGAGCCGTTTCCGGAGGAGATTGGGCTGCGCGGAAGAGAGGGCGCGCGATGAGGGCTGGCGTTGCATCTTTACTCGCGGTGATCGGTTTGGCGTTGGGTTGTGCGCAGATTCGTGCGCAGGAGACGCAGGCGGAGCCGACTCCCGTGACGCCCGCGCCGAGGCAGACGACGGATTCGCAGCAGAGCGGAAATTCGCAGAGCGGGGCGCAGACGAGCGGGTCGCAGAATGGGGCGCAAGGGAGCGGGACACAAACGCAGCAGACGACTGCGGCCCCGGTGGTGCGGCGGCGGGTTGCGCATCCCAATGCGGGCCCGATGGAGCCGGTGGCGGGGCCGCTGACTGGGGCGGGCGCGGCGGCGCAGGGAACGGGAGCGCAGACGGCGGGTGCGTCGAAGAACGGGGGCATTGACGCGGGGACTATCCGCGTCCAGGCTCGGCTGGTGAACGTGGCGGTGAACGTGGTGGATGAGCACGGCGCGCCGGTGGGCGGCTTCGAGAAGAAGGACTTCGCACTCTTCGAGGACGGACGGGAGCAGACGGTTGCGGTGTTTGAGCGCGAGGCGACCAGCCCGCTGTCGATTGTGCTGGCGATCGACGCGAGCGAGACGGTGGTGACCAGCGAGCGGCTGGAGCGAGATGCAGCGAAGCACTTTGTGCGCGCGATCCTGCGACCTCAGGACGAGATCGACCTGATGGAGTTTGCGGACACGGTGCGCGAGGTGGTGCCGTTCACCAACCAGGCCAAGCGCATCGAGGAGGGGTTGGGCAACTTGCAGCACGGCGACGAGACGGCGCTGTACAACGCGGTGTACCTGGCGAGCCAGCGGCTGGGGGCGACCTCGGTGGCGGCCGGGCGGAGGCGCGCGCTAGTGGTGATTAGCGACGGCGGGGACTCAGTGGAGCACGGCGTGCGCTACGAGGAGGCGGTAGAGGAGGCGCAGCGCGCGGGGGCGATTGTCTATTCGATCATCATTGTGCCGATTGCGGCGGACGCGGGACGCAACACGGGCGGCGAACACGCGCTGATCCAGCTCTCCGAGGACACGGGCGGGAAGTACTACTACGTTGTGGACCCGAAGGACCTGGAGCCGGCGTTCAGCCACATCTCGGACGACCTGCGGACGCAGTATTTGTTGGGTTACTACGCGCCGCAGCAGGGCGGCAGCGGGTTCCGGCGGATCAAGGTGAAGATGACGGACTCTGCGGCGGACGCGAAGTACAATTTGCGCTATCGGACGGGATACTTCGCCGACTCAAAATAAAAATTGATAGAACTGGTTGAGTAAACATTGCGTAGTGGTTTGCAGAGGGATGGGCCAATGATTCGTTCAGATGTGATGGGAAGAAGGTTGTGGATTGGCGGGGCTGGATTTGTGGCGGTCGCGACGATTTTATTGTGGTTGGCAGGCGCGCCACTGATGGCTCAGGCTCCAACGCAGGCGGCCCAGGCTGGTCAAGCAACACAGTCCGCACAGGGAATTGCCGGGACTTGGCAGGGAGCACTGGAGGGTTCGGGCGCACGCGTCATGCTGAAGGTCGCAAAGGGAGACGCGGGCGGATGGAAGGGCGTGGTATACAGGCTGGATCAGGAAGGCAGCGGACGGTTGGCGAGTTCGCTGACGGCCCAGAACGGGACGGTGGCGTTTGCGATTGCCTCGGTGGAGGTGAGTTTCGAGGGCAAACTGAGCCCGGACGGAGCATCGATCGACGGGAAGCTACAGCAGGGTGGAAAGGTGTATGGGCTGAAGCTGGTGCGCGCCACGAGCGATACGGAATGGGCGATTGAGAAGGCGAAGGGGATGGCGAAGGACGCGGACCCGTCGTTTGAGGTGGCGACGGTGAAGCCGAGCGATCCGAAGAATGGGAGCCAAGGATTCCACTCGGGCGATGGGCGGCGGATCGACTGCGACAACGAGACGGTCGCGGAGATTGTGGAGTTTGTGTATGGCGTGCATGCGAAGCAGATTGTGGGCGCGCCGCAGTGGTTCTTTGACGAAAGATGGGACGTGGATGGGTATCCGGATGTGCCGGGGGAACCGGACTACAAGCAGATGCAAGGAATGTACAGGAAACTGCTGGAGGAGCGGTTCGGGTTGAAGATGCATCGCGAGACGCGGACGATGGGCGCGTATGTGCTGACAGTGGCGAAGGGGGGGCCGAAGCTTTCGAAGAGCGTGGACCAGGAGGCGATGAGCGACACGACATTCACGCAGTGGAACTCGCAGAGGCGGGTGCTGCGGGTAACGAGCACGACGATGGCGGAGTTTGCGACGACGATGGACTCCCAGTTGGAGAAGCCTCTGGTGGACCAGACGGGGCTGACGGGCAAGTGGGATTTTCTGTTGAAGTGGAGGCCGGAGACCGCGCCGGAACCAGACGATCCGAATGCGCTGCCGGGGATCTTTACGGCGATCCAGGAACAGATTGGGCTGAAGCTGGAAGGGGCGAAGGCCCCAGTGGATGTGATCGTGATCGACAAGGTGGAGCGGCCTTCGGCGAATTGAGTCAGGGGATGCAGAAGGACAAAGGCGGGAGTTTTCCGGGAGAAAGCTTCGAGCGGCTGAGGTTCGGCTGAGATCGTCGGGGTCCTTCGCGCTCTAAAGACGCGCTCAGGATGACAGCAAGAACAAGCAACTGCGGTCGTTTGCTACCGCAAACAATACCCCACCCTGCGGCGGTGAGACTGCCGCGAGGATGGGGCACCCGGCGGTGGGCTGTGAGCTATGCGCGCAATCTCAGGGCTGATAGGGTGGTAATAGCGACGGATTGCGGGAGAGGCGATGAAGCGGTTTGAGTTTGCGCATGTGGCGGAGGGGATTGCGCGGCAGGCGGGCGCGCTGCTGCGCGGGTTCTACGAGAAGGGCGTGGCGACCGAGTACAAGGGCGACGTGGACCTGGTGACGGAGGCCGACCGGTCGACGGAGAAGCTGATCCGCGAGAAGCTGACGGCGGCATTTCCGGCGCATGGGATCTACGGCGAGGAGGGGACGAGGGACCAGCTGGAGAGCGAGTTCCGCTGGTACGTCGATCCGCTGGACGGGACGACGAACTTTGCGCATGGGTTTCCGGCGTTCTGCGTAATTCTGGGGCTGGAGCGGCGGGCGGCGGGGCTGGCTAAGGACGCGGATGGGGAGATTGTGGCGGGGGTGGTGTACGATCCGCTGCGCGATGAGATGTTCTCGGCGGAGCGGGGCAAGGGCGCGTGGCTGAATGGGAAGGCGATCCACGTGTCGAAGACGCGGACACTGGCCGAGGCGCTGACGGCGACGGGGTTTCCATCGCAGAAGCGGCACAGCTCGCCGAACGTGCATTTTTATCAGGAGATCACGCTGCGGTCGCATGGAGTGCGGAGGGCGGGATCGGCGGGGCTGGACCTGGCGTATGTGGCGTGCGGGCGGCTGGATGGGTTCTGGGAGTTCAACCTGAATCCGTGGGACACGAGCGCAGGGATTTTATTGGTGGAGGAGGCGGGCGGGAGGGTGACGCACTTCGATGGGGGGAAGTTTACGCTGGACTCGCGTGAGGTGCTGGCGACGAATGGGCTGATACAAGCCGAGCTGGAGCATTTGTTTGGCGAGATGTTTGCTGGACGAGGGATGGGAGCGATCCCGACGCCGGCAGAGTTTGCGGCGAAGCGGAAGGCGGGGGGCTAGAGTTTTTTGCGGAGGTGCTCGAAGACGAGGTAGGCGATAGTGGCGGCGAGGATAGCGATGGAAAAGTTGGTGATGGTGAAGATGTCGCCGAGGGCGACGGCGAGGGTCTTGCCGCGGCCATTGGCGCGGCTGAACTCTCCCATGAGGAGGTTGGAGTAGAAGAGGAAGATGATGAAGCCGACTTCGATGAGCGCGCGCAGGATGTGGCTGAGGAGGCGCGGAGGCCGTGGGGACGTGGGCATGGAACGATTCTACTGCGAAGCCGGCGCATGGGTCGATGGAGGGGTTGGACAATTCTATGAATCGAAGCGGGCGGCGGGGGAATCTTGTATCTAGAAGCGAACGGTTGATGAGCTGGTAGTAATATTGTGACCGTAGAATATCCGGGGCTGGCTTTTGGTCAGGCGCAACTATTTCACAGAAGATTTTTTAAACAGCAAGGGAGATTGGAACCATGGCCTATGTGATTGCGGAACCATGTATCGGGACCAAGGACACGGCGTGCGTGGATGCGTGCCCGGTGGACTGTATCCATCCCAAGAAGGACGAGGCGGGATACGCGGAGGCGGACCAGTTGTTCATCGATCCGGTGGAGTGCATTGACTGCGGGGCGTGCGTGCCGGTGTGTCCGGTGTCGGCGATATATGCGGGCGACGACCTGCCGGAGAAGTGGGCGGAGTATACGGCGAAGAATGCGGCGCACTTCGGGCGGTAAAGACAGTGGGTAGTGGTCAGTGGTCAGAAGAGCAGACGCGCGGTCCGAATTTAGGGCGGCGCGTTTTTCTTGTGGGGCGGGAAAAGCAAATACGGAGATTCTGAGCTACGCTCAGAATGACGGACAAGAACAGACAACGGCAATAGCAAAGACGAACGACGGAGGTTCTGGCTCTACGAGTCAGAATGACGGCTTCCCAAGGAATATGGTGGGTGAGGCGGCGCGATGACGGAGCATGTGGGTGAGGCGATTGTGCTGCGGACGTGGCCGTTCCACGAGGCCGACCTGGTGGTGAGCCTGTTTACGCGGGAGCAGGGGAGGGTGAAGGGCGTGGCGCGCCATGCGCTGCGGAGCCGGCGGCGGTTTGGCGGGGCGCTGGAGCCGATGACGCATGTGAGGGCGAGCTATGTGGAGCGGCCGCGGCAGGAGCTGGTGCGGCTGGATGCGCTGGAGATCCTGTCGTCGCCGATGTCGCGGCCGGTGGACCACGCGCGGACGGCGGCGCTGCAGATGGTGGCGGAGGTGCTGGAGGAGGCGCTGCCGGAGGGGGCAGCGGAGGACGCGGTCTTCCGGCTGGCGCTGGCCGTGCTGGACGAACTGCAGGTGGGACGGGTGTGGATGCCGGTAATGTATTTTGCGCTGTGGATGAACCGGCTGATGGGGTGGATGCCGGAGCTGGGACGATGTGCCGCGTGCGGGCTGGACCTGCGCGGCGGGACGGTGTGGACCTCCGCGGCGAGCGATGGGGTGACGTGCGAGGACGACCGGGTGGGCGAGGGCGAGGCGCTGAGCGCGGAGTCTGTGGCGACGGCGGGGCGTATCTTTCGCGGGACGGTGAAGGGGTTGGCGGAGGAGGAATGGCCGAAGACGCGCGCGGCAGACCTGCGGCGGTTTGCGATCGAGGTGCTGGAGCGGCACTTGGAGGGTCGGCTGATGACGGCTCGGGTACTGGGGAGAGGGTAGAGGAGTTGGGGCGGATCGCAGTGGGCTAGACTTGCTAAATGGCCATCGAGACGCGGGAGAAATCGGAGCCGGTGAACGAGGCGACGCGTGAAGACGACGGCGGGCGAGTGAAGCTACCGACGCTGCTGCGCAGGTTCTGGGCGTGGTCGGCGGTGGTCTTTGGGCTGACGCTGGTGGTGGCGTGGGTGGAGTATCGGATGGGATATACGGCGGTGAACTACAACCCACTGGGCGACCCGCTGTTCGGCGACCTGATGGAGTATCCCGGGACCTATCAGTGGCTGCACACGACGGCGTTCTTCTTCAACCTGAGCGCGAAGCCGGTGCCATATCCTATGTACTCGCCGGTGGCCTATCCACCGTTTGCGGCGATGGTGATGGCGGGACTCTACTCGGCTGCCAGCCCGGTGATGCGGTTTCTGGAGGTGACGGCTGTGTGGCTGGCGGCCGCGATATGGGGCGTGCGGCGAGCGCTGGTGCGGGTTGGAATTGGGGGCGTGACGGCGACGCTGTTTCCGCTGACGATGGTGGCGATCTCGTTTCCGATTGTGCGCCTGGTGCATGAGGGGAACGTGGAGCTGGCGCTGTGGATTCTGACGGCGACGGGAGTGTGGGCTTATCTGCAGGATTCGCGCGGGGGCGACGATGCGGCGGCGGTGCTGTGGGGATTGGCGGCGGCGATGAAGCTGTTTCCGGCGGTGCTGCCGATCTTGTTTCTGCCGCGCGGGCGTTGGCGGGCGTTTGCGTTGGGAGTGGCCACGTTTGCGGGGGCGACGGTGCTGGCGCTGTGGTGGCTGGGGCCGACGATGGGCGTGGCGTGGCGAGGATCGCTGCAGAACGTATTTGGCTACCAGGGGCTGCGCGCGAGCGAGTGGAGTTTGAGGGAGTTGGCGGCGAACCACTCGGCGTTTACGCTGGCCAAGCTGGCGGCGATGATGACCGGCGTGCCGCTAGCATGGCTGACGCTGCCGTACTATGCGTGCGGAGCGGCGGTGATGGGATGGGCATTCTTCGGCAAGCTGTGGAGGATGCCGATGGCGAATCAACTGCTGGCGGTGACGGCGTTCATGGTGATGTTTCCTCCGGTCGCGTACTTCCACACTCTGGTGCACATGTACGCGCCGCTGGTGGTGTTGCTGTTTGTGGCGATACGCGCGGAGCGGGCGGGGGTGCAGGTGCGCGGGTTGAATCTGACAGTGATGCTGTTTGTGCCGCTGTTCGCGGCGTTTACGCTGTTCAAGTTCCCGCGAGTGCTGCTGTTCGACGGGCTGGTGCAGGCGGCGCTGCTGGTGGCGATTTTTGGGTGCGCGGTGAGGTATCCGTTTGCGGTGCCAGAGGTGAAGGCGGAGATTCCTTCGGCCGGATAAAGGGTGTTTCTGTGTGGGAAGAGCTTAGGTAGCTTCTTCAGTGGGCGGGAGGTCTTCTTCTTCGGGTGGGGTGTTCTGTGGAGCAGGTGGGATAGCTAGTGGGCTGTCCGGATTTGCGATGAGATAGATCGCGATGAAGAGGGGGACATAAATAGCAATTGAAATAAGGTGTGTGACTACTTGGAACAAGTAAAAAATAATGGGTGACGGTTGCAATGCGATCGATAGACTGGTTTCCAACAGATGAGAGACAACTGTGGCAGCAGTTGAAGTGAGTATCGCGAGGAACCAGACGATTCTCGCACTTCTCACCTGCTGTGCGGTTGAGTTGGAGTCCGGCTGCTGCAGGAGCCTGACCTGAAAAGGCGCGATGATGTACACGACGCAAAGAGTGATGGGGATGGGCCAAAGATTGGCGAAGATGTTGCTGATGAGATTCGTGTGTTCCAGTGCGATCTGGGACCTGACAGAGAGAGGCAATATATGTTCCAGCATCTGTACGAGCTTGGATTGAAAATGATTCAGGTTGATGGACTGGACCAGCGGGAACAGGAGGCCGGCGATCGATTGGCCAATTACATTCAGGCCAAAGAGGGTGAAGGCGAAGACCAAAATGCGGCGGATGGACGACTTGATGGGAGCGACGGCGTCGCGAAGCGTTCCTGATCCTGCTTCGGGAATGCGCTGCAGCATCGATGCGATTGCGATGATCGCGCACGTGAGTAAAACGTTGTACAGAAGAAGAATGCACCAGCCGATTGGAGTGGCTAGGAGTATCGCCATGTTTATCGCATGTTGTGTGGGCGCTCCGTAGACCGGCGAGCTGCTGAGGACTGAATGCCCCTCGGACAGCCAGAGCAATAGCTTTTGTATGAGCCAATGCCGAAATAAGCTTTCGGGCCAGCTGAGGATGAGTTCGATGAACTCAACGATGGCAATGGGTAGCCAGAGGATGGGGTATTGCCGGAGGAGGGATGTGGTGGAGCGCCAGAGGTCTCGCATTGGGGTGGGTTGTGAGTTGCAGATAGAGTAAACCTTAGAGGCAGTGCGTGGGCGAAAAATGTGCACATCATAAAAAAGAAGAGTAACGGCGGGTGTTGAGGCAGAAAGGTACGAACGGTTGCGGCGGGGGCTAGCTAACCGCAGGTCCTTCGACTGTGTTTGGCGCTGAGCGCCAAACTTCGCTCAGGATGACAACTTGTGGAACTTGGGCGAGACTTCGATGCTTCGTGCTGTGCTGGACGCACGGAGTTGGTTAGACTGAAATAGATCACTATTATCCGAGGGACGATGCGGGCGATTGCGGAAGAGAAGACGAAGGCGCTGACGTTTCAGGAGCTGCTGTTCCGGCTGGAGAGGTTCTGGGCGGAGCGTGGATGCGTGTTGCAGCAGCCGTACGACGTGGAGGTGGGCGCGGGGACGATGACGCCGGACACCTTCCTGCGCGTGCTGGGGCCGAAGCCGGTGCGCATTGCGTATGCGCAGCCGAGCCGCCGGCCGGCGGACGGGCGGTATGGGGAGAACCCAAACAGGCTGTTCCGGCATACGCAGATGCAGGTGATTTTGAAGCCGCCGCCGGAGAATATTCAGGAGATGTACCTGGAATCGCTGGAGGCGATGGGGATCGACCTCGGCGAGCACGACATCAAGTTCGAAGAGGACAACTGGGAGTGGCCAGTGGGCGGCGCGTGGGGCGTGGGCTGGCAGGTGATGCTGGATGGGTTGGAGATTACGCAGTTCACCTACTTCCAGCAGTGCGGCGGGATGGACCTGGACCCGATCTGCGGCGAGATTACCTACGGGATGGAGCGGATCGCGGGGTTCCTACAGGATGTGGACTCGATCTACGACATTGTGTGGGCCGAGGAGCCGGACACCGGCAGGCGCGTGACGTATGGCGAGATGCGGCTGGCCGAGGAGGAACAGTTCTCGGCGTACAGCTTCGACTACGCGGACGTGGCGAAGCTGTGGGAGCACCTGGGGCTGTATGAGGCGGAGTGCCTGGCGCTGCTGGAACGGGCGAAGGGATTATTTGGGGAGATGAGCAAGGCGGATGAGTCGGAGCTGAAGCGGTTTCCCGTGCTGGGGGCGTACGAGCTGGCGCTGAAGTGCTCGCATGTCTTTAATCTGCTGGATGCGCGCGGAGCGATCAGCGTGACGGAGCGCGTGGGCGTGATGGCAAGGATTCGCGCGCTGGTGATTGGCGTGGCGAAGGCATATGTGGAGCAAGGAGAAGCGCTGGCGTGCAGGGAACAGAGAACAGGGAACAGGGATCAGTAAACGCGGACGGTTTGGGCGCAGGAAGATTGGAAGAGGGCGATGGCGGAGTTTCTGTTTGAGATCGGGTTGGAAGAGGTTCCGGCGCGGATGATCGCGAACGCCGAGGCGGAGTTGGGCTCGCGCACAATTGAGATGCTCAGGCGAGAGCGATTACTGTTTCCTAGCGATGCGATTTCCCGCTTAGGTAGCCGCGGCCAGCTTAAGTTGGGTGACCGGGAAGGCGTAAGAACGTTTTCGACGCCGAGGAGGCTGGCGGTTTGGGTGAGGGTGGTAGCGGAGCGACAGCCGGATGCCTGTGAGGAGATGGTTGGGCCGGCGGTGAAGATTGCGTTCAAGGATGGGAAGCCGGGGCCGGCGGCGATGGCGTTTGCGAAGAAGGCGGGCGTGGATGTGGCGGCGCTGAAGATGGTGACGACGGCGAAGGGCGAGTACCTGGCGGCGACCTCGGTGAAGGCGGGACGCGAGGCCGTGGAGGTGATTGCCGAAGAGCTGCCCAAGGAGCTGGCGGGCGTCTACTGGGCGAAGAACATGACCTGGCGGCCGGGGCGACCGGAGCGGTTTGTGCGGCCGGTGCGCTGGATGGTGTGCCTGCTGGGCGAGGTGGTTGTGCCGGTCGAGTTCGGCGGGAAGACGGCGGGGAAGGTGACGCGCGGGCATCGCGTGCTGGCGGGAGACGATGCGATTCCGATTGGATTTCCCGATGAGTACGAGCAGGTGTTGCTGCGGGCGCATGTGATTGCCGACGTGGAGGCGCGGCGGCAGACGATCCGCAAGGCGCTGGACAAGGCGACACGCGCTTTTTCCGTTGCTGAGGGCTCCCAGGGAGCGGGGCTGCGCTGGCGCGAGGACGAGGCGCTGGTGGATACGGTGACCCACCTGACGGAGTGGCCGACGGTGGTGCTGGGGAGCTTTGAGCCGGAGTATCTGGCGCTGCCGGAAGAGGTGCTGGTGACGGTGATGCGCGATCACCAGAAGTATTTTGCGGTGGAGGATGCGGCGGGAAAACTTGCGCCGCACTTTCTGGCTGTGCTGAATACGGCGGCGGATGCGGCGGGCGAGGCGGTGATCCGGCATGGCAATGAGCGCGTGCTGAGGGCGAGGTTCAACGACGCAAGATTTTTCTGGGAGTTCGACCAGAGGGTTCCGCTGGTGGAGCGCGTGAAGCTGCTGGAGAAGGTGACGTTCCAGAAGGACTTGGGGAGTTATGCGGCGAAGACGGAGCGGGTGTCGGCGGTTGTTGCGTCGCTGGCCGGGCTGGTGGAGGCTCGCGGAACGAAGCTGGATGGGGTGGCGCTGGAGCTGGCGGCGCGGCTGGCGAAGACCGATCTGACGACCGAGCTGGTGAAGGAGTTTACCGAGCTGCAAGGGCAGGTGGGCGGGCTGTACGCGCGGGCGCAGGGATTTTCGGGTGCGGTGGCGAACGCAATCTACGACCAGTATCTGCCGAAGTCGATGGAGGACTCGGTGCCGCGAACGGTGTTCACGGTTCCGTCCAGCAACCGCCCACAACAAAGCCCACAAAACGACTGACCTGGGGTGATTATCAATGACTTACGGTGTCGTCCGTGCGTTCCAAGTCATTGTAAACACTTAATAGCCAAGCTCTGAAAAGGCTGCGCTCAACACCTTGCAGAAGGCCCGCCGGAGTGTGGTCCGACTGTGGTCCAATAGCGGTGCTCTGCGGGTCTTTCCATGGGGCGGTTCCGCCAGGAATAGCGCTCTCTTAGGCAACGGATGCAACCATGTGCACTATATGCAAATCGCGCAACGCCGCATAAACACTGGTGATTTTGCATGTAGTTGATTTGGCGAGTGGAGACGTAGTTCAGTTGGTTAGAACGCTGCCCTTTAGTGCGTTCAATCTATATCTTTTTGATCATCAAAGACTTATTGGAACACCAGAACTCCGACACTCTAACCAACTACACACCGATAGCGTAGTTTGTTCGTTGCGTTTCCGAATCGACTCAACAGCCTACCAACTCAATGCCTGGTCCGCGAGAGTGGTACTTCGGGATCTCTGGCCGATGTAACTTATTGGATCTTAACGGTACTGACAGCCCGTTCTTAGTCCTTTCGAGTTCGCGGCACTGCTTTGGTGGGGAGTCGAGCTGTGGCGAACCATGAATATCGCGAAAACGAGCCGCACAAAACTGATGACTACGCCCTTTCCGTTGGTCGCTCGGTAGTCGCCAAAATACCCACTGGATGGCATAGCCGCGTTCGTGCAGATCTGGTCCGGTACAATAGCCTCCGTGGCGGAAATCAATGTCAACCACGGTCAGACGCTGGCGCGAGTTCCCATCTTTTCCGGGCTCATCGAATCCGAACTCGTTTTCCTGGCTCAGCGCGCGGTGCCGCGCCACTTTTCAGCGGGCGAAACCGTTTTCGGTGAGGGCGAACCTTGCGCGGGGCTCTACGTGGTCGAGTCCGGACACATCCGCATCTTCAAGAGTTCCGCGGGCGGCCGCGAGCAGGTTCTCAGCATCGATGGGCCAGGAAGCTCCGTCGCAGAGCTGCCCGTCTTCGATGGAGGTAACTATCCAGCCTCGGTGACCGCCGTGGACGATGCCACACTCCTCTTCGTCAGCAAGCAGGATTTTCAGTCGCTCTGCCTTGCACATCCCCAAGTCGCGCTGAAGGTCTTGCGTGTGGTGGGTGCTCGCCTGCGCCGGCTGGTCGGGATCATCGAAGAACTCTCGTTCACTACGGTGCGCCATCGGTTGGCTTCCTTTCTCTTGCGTCTCGCCCAGAAGGAAGGCAAACGCACCCCCGAAGGCGTGGAAATCACCATGCCAGTCAGCAACCAGGAATTGGCTTCGCAAATTGGCACAGTGCGCGAGCTCGTATCCCGCAATCTCTCCCGGCTGCAAGCGGAGGGAATGATCGAGATCGATGGCCGCAGCGTGATTGTCCGCAATTTGAAAGCCCTGGAAGCCGAACTGCAGTCTTCCGACTAACCAGAGCGGCATCTGGGTCCTCCGCCTGCCCGCGTCCGCCCTGTGTTTTCCGCTTTGTCATTTCTATGATGTTTACCCCTCACCAGGCTTTGTGATCGCCGTGACAAAAGTCATTGGCACGGCTGCGCTACTCCGCTAGCTTCGGAAGGTGAAGCGTGGCCACGAGGCATGGAGCCGGACCACCAGGAGGATGTAATGAGCATTACCGGTGAGAAAACTGTGCGGGAAGTGGCCCTGGAAAACCCCGCTGCGACCCGAGTTTTTGAGAAGCTGGGCATCGACTATTGCTGCGGCGGCAACAGATCCCTCGAAGAAGCGTGCCGCACGGCGAATCTCCCGATGGACGAGGTGCTGGACTCGCTCGAAATAGCCGAGCAGTCTGCACGCGCCGTCCAAAAGGACCGTAACTGGACAACGGAGATGCTGGCCGACCTGGTTGCGCACATCACCAGTACTCATCACAAGTACACACGCGAGGAGATGGCTCGCCTCGGTCCGTTGTTCGACAAGGTCTGCTCCG
>JBEKWE010000029.1:0-21690 GCA_049513335.1 Acidobacteriaceae bacterium
GAGCTGCTGCGGTTGGCGCGCGAAGAGGGTGTGGCAAAGGTCGTTTACACGTCGAGCGTGGCGACGATGGGCTTCAAGGTGGACGGGACGATTGTGGATGAGACGACGCCGGTCTCGCTGGAGGAGATGATTGGGCCGTACAAGCGGTCGAAGTTCATGGCTGAGCAGGAGGCAATCAAGGCGGCGCGCGCGGGGCAGCATGTAATGATCCTGAATCCGACGACGCCGATTGGCGCGGGCGACGCCAAGCCGACGCCGACGGGACGGATCGTAGTGGACTTTCTGAACCGCAAATTTCCCGCGTATGTGGATACGGGGTTGAACCTGGTGGATGTCTCCGAGGTGGCGCGCATGCATGTTGTCGCGTTGGAGCGCGGGAGGCCGGACGAGCGCTATATATTGGGCGGGGAAAACCTGACGCTGAAGCAGATTCTGGACCGCATGTCGGCGATCACGGGGCTGCCTTCGCCGACGATGAAGGTGCCGCACGCAGTGGCGCTGGCGTTTGCGTTCTTCGACGAGACGATTATGGGCAAGCTGCTGGGCAGGGAACCGAGGGCGACGGTGGAGGAGGTGCGGCTGGCGCGCAAGCAGATGTTTGCGTCGTCGGCGAAGGCGGAGCGCGAGCTGGGGTTCCGCGTACTGCCAGTCTACAACGCGCTGCGCGCCGCGATCGAGTGGTTCCTGGCGAATGGCTACGCGCCGCAACCGGCGAGTATGCCGCAAAGTGAGGCGCGATGAGGATCGGCATTATTGCGGCGCTGCCGCGCGAGGTGAGCGCTCTGGTGAAGGGGTGGGAACCGCGGGCTGCTGGCAAGAACGTTGCGGTCTATACCAACGGCCAGGCAGTGGTTGCCTGCGCGGGGATGGGTGCGGCGCGCGCGGCGCTGGCAGTGCAGGCGGCGATGGCTGCGATGCCGGTGACAGAGTTGATCTCAGCGGGGCTTGCGGGGGCGTGCGATCCGGCGCTGGGCGTGGGAGCAATTGTGCGCGCGGGCGTGGTGGTGGATGCGCGGACCGGAGAAAGATTTGAAGATGCGCGGTGCGAACAGGTGCTGGTGAGTACAAATGCGATTGCGAGCGTGCGGGAAAAGGCACGGCTGCACTCGTCCTACCATGCCGATGCGGTGGACATGGAGGCTGCGGCCGTGGCCCGATTGGCGCGGGCACACGGGCTTGGTTTCCACGCGATCAAGGCGATCTCGGACGAAGCGGGCTTTGAGATGGAGGGGCTGGGGCGCTTCTCGACCGAGGAGGGGTGGTTCCGCGAAGGAGCGTTCGCGCTGCACACGGCGCTGCGACCGGTGCTGTGGAGCAAGGCGATCGCACTGGGGCGGAACAGCAGCAAGGCCATCGGCGCACTGACCGAGGCGCTGCGCGGAGAGCTAGACTGGTACAGGAAAAACGTCTGAAGACAGTTCGAACTATACGGTTCTGTTATTGCTGTCGAGAGAATTGGCAACAGAATGAAACAAGCAACAACACAATACGGAGATTCTGGCCTTCGACAAGCTCAGGCCAGAATGACGAACAAAAGCGAAGGCGCCTCATCGCCGAGCAGTGCGCGGCCAATTGTTGCGCCGCCGGTGATTCCGGCGACGATGCGCGCGGCGGTCTATCGCGGCGTGAACGACGTGCGGGTGGAGACGGTGCCGGCGCCAGTGAACGCGGATGGGGGGATTGGCGCGGGCGAGGTTCTGGTGCGCATCGATACGTGCGGGATCTGCGGGACGGACCTGAAGAAGATCCATTCGGGGTCGCACTCGGCGCCGAGAATCTTCGGGCATGAGATGGCAGGGACGATTGCGATGGTGGGCGCGGGCGTCTCGCACTTCGCGATTGGAGACCGCGTGATGGCGTACCACCATATTCCGTGCGGGCGGTGCTACTACTGCCGCAAGCGGACCTTCGCGCAGTGCGAGACCTACAAGAAGGTGGGATGCACGGCGGGATTTGCGCCGGCGGGCGGAGGGTTCGCAGAGTACATCCGCGTGGCGGATTGGATCGTCGGCGGGGCGGGGAAGACAGCGGGGCTGATCCGGATTCCCGACGACATTCCGCTGGAGCAGGCTTCGTTTATTGAGCCGGTGAATACCTGCTTCAAGGCGGTGCGGCTGCTGGGATTGCAGTCGGATGAGACGGTGCTGGTGATTGGGCAGGGGCCGATTGGGATTCTGCTGGCGGCCTTGGCGCGGCGGACTGGGGCGACTGTGCTGACCAGTGACTTGTATGCCGAGCGGCACGCGATTGCGGCGACGTTTGGGCTGGACCGGCCGCTGGACGCGCGAGGTGATGTGGTGGCTGCGGCGAAGGCTGCGACGGAAGGGCGCGGCGCGGACGTGGCACTGGTCGCAGTGGGCGCGGACGCGCTGATCCGCACGGCGATGGACGCGATTCGACCGGGCGGGCGCGTGATGCTGTTTGCCTCGACGCAGCACGGCGAGACGCCGTTCGATCCTGCGGCGGTGTGCATGGACGAGAAGACGCTGATGGGGTCGTACTCGTCGTCGGTGACGATAAACGATGAGGTGGCGCGGCTGGTGTTCGAGGGGTATCGCGACGGGAGCTTCGATTTGACGCGGCTGATCTCGCACCGATTTTCGCTGGAGGACGCAGCGGAGGCGATCGACCTGGCGTCGCACCCGCAGGCCGGCTCGATGAAGATTGTGATCCAGCCGTAACTGCCTACATGCCGGAAAGAGCCATTGACTGGCGTTCGCTGCGCGTGGAATGATTCCCGCGGACTTAATGCGCCGGGGGATGAAACCATGAAGACTGTTTATTCGCTGTGTATTGCCGTATGCGTACTGGCTATGGCGGGGGCAAGGCCGTCGGCCCTCGGCCAGAATTCGCAGCCCAATCCCTCCGCAGCAGCTTCTCCGAAGCAGTTCATTGCGCCAGCACGGCTTATCCAGCGGATTGACCCGATCTATCCCCTGGAAGCGAGACAGAGAGTCGTGCAAGGAGCGGTTGTGATGAAGGCGACGATCGCGGCGGATGGAACGGTGAAGAACTTTAAAATCACCAACGGGGACCCGATACTGAGGAATGCCGCCAGGGATGCAGTGACCCAGTGGCGATACGAGCCGGCCCGGGTTGAGGGTGTCGCGTTCGCGGTGGACACGACGATCACGCTGAATTTTTCCATGGGAGAAACTCTGAAACAAACGGTCTTTAATTTGACGCAGACCCAGACCGGCGCGGATGGAGTGGAAATTGCCGCTCCTGCGCCGTTGCCTGCGCCGCCAGCGGGAGTGACGAGGGTTTCCGGCCGGGTGATGGCGAGCCAGTTGGAGAAGAAGGTCGATCCGGTGTACCCGGCGGATGCGATTGCGGCGGACGCGCGAGGCGATGTGGTCCTGCTGGCGACCATTACGAAGACAGGCGAGGTGAGCGACGTGCAGGCTGTCTCCGGGCCGTATCGATTTCGGGACGCAGCCGTGAACGCGGTGAAGCAATGGAGATACGGTCCGTACGTGGTTGACGGCGCTGCTGTGGACGTACAGACCACGATTAAGTTGAGCTTCGCGCCGCCGCAGGCAAACGGTGGGGTCCGCTGAACGAGAGATTGACCCAATCATTGTGGTGAAGTTGGTTGGACTGTGCGGCAGCGGACTGCTTGCATTAGCGGGAGTCCGGCCAGCAGGCGGGACTATACTATTTCTGACAGTCAATTGATTCGTATGTGCGTACTCCGGAGGATGGGGAACGGACGTTCGCCCGGTCGAAGACAGCGACGAGCGCCAAGCCCAGTGCCGCCAGGACCACGCACAGCCAAGACCACAGAGCCAAAGTAAGAGGAGTTAGGGACCCATGCTGGATGCAAAGCGGCTATTTCCTGCCGAAGCCACCGCCCGCGCCGTTGCCGTGAAGTTGTATGAGACGGTCCGCGACCTGCCAATCATCTCTCCGCACGGCCACACCGATCCGCGCTGGTTCGCCGAGAACAAGCCGTTTCCCAATCCGGCGGCGCTGTTCATTCAGCCCGACCACTACATCTTTCGCATGCTTTATTCGCAGGGAATCCGGCTGGAACCACTGGGAATCCCGCAGGAGGACGGCAAGGAGAGCGCCGATCCGCGCGAGGTGTGGCGCATCTTCGCCAGGAACTACTATCTGTTTCGCGGCACGCCCACGCGGCTGTGGATGGACTACGCGCTGGAGAATGTCTTTGGCCTGACGGAGCGATTGTCGGCCGCCAACGCCGACCAATTTTATGAGGTGATTGAGAAGAAGCTGCAGACGCCGGAGTTCCTGCCGCGCGCGCTGTTTGAGAGGTTCAACATCGAGGTGCTGGCGACCACGGACTCAGCGTGCGATACGCTGGAGTACCACCAGGCGATCAAGGCCTCGGGCTGGAAGGGCCGCGTGCTGCCTACGTTCCGCCCCGATGCGGTGGTGGATGCGGAGTTTCTGGACTTCCAGGAGAACCTGAAGAAGCTGGGCGAAGTCTCCGGCGAGGACGTGTCGAACTGGAAGGGATACCTTGCCGCGCTGCGTTTGCGCCGGGCTTATTTCAAGAAGAACGGAGCGACGGCGACCGACCACGGCCACCTGACCGCGCAGACCGCCGACCTGCCGCTGGCGGAGGCCGAGCGGCTTTATCAGCGCATCTTTACTGGTAAGCTGCAACCGGGCGATGTGGAGCTGTTCCAGGCCCAGATGCTGACGGAGATGGCCGGCATGAGCGTTGAGGACGGGCTCACGATGCAGCTTCACGCCGGCGCCATCCGCAACTACAACGCGGCGGTGTACGAGAAGTTTGGACGCGACAAGGGAGCCGACATTCCCTCGCCCGCCGAGTATGTGCATGCGCTGCGTCCGTTGCTGTCGAAGTACGGCAACGAGCCGAACTTTACCTTGATTCTGTTCACCCTGGACGAGACGGCGTTCTCGCGCGAGCTCGCTCCCATTGCCGGCCACTTCCCGTCGGTCAAGCTGGGCCCGCCATGGTGGTTCCTCGACTCGCCGGAGGGCATGATGCGCTTCCGCGAGGCCGCGACCGAGACGGCAGGCTTCTACAACACGGTCGGCTTCAACGACGACACGCGCGCGTTTCTGTCGATCCCCGCGCGGCACGACGTGGCCCGCCGCGTGGACTGCGCGTTCCTGGCGCGGCTGGTGGCCGAACACCGCCTGGACGAAGCCGAGGCGTTCGAGGTGGTGAAGGACCTGACCGTCAACCTGGTGCGCAAGGCCTACAAGCTCTGAGGAGTGGAACGGATTCGCCTGGAACGCAGACGGCAGGGCATGACATTCAGGTCTTGACAACGGGCCCATGTATAATTATACATATAGAGTGCATGTTTATGCATCAGACGTTTCAGCTTCGGTTGAAACGCATCGACGAGCAGCAACAGACGGGCCACGATGAAACAACAGCGTCATGCAGCGATTCGCGAAGTTCTCAATCAGGCCACGGTGCCGAGCCAGGACGAGCTGCGCCGCAGGCTTGCGCGGCGCGGATTTCACGTGACGCAGGCGACGCTGTCGCGGGACATTCACGAGCTGCGGCTGTCGAAGGGGCCGGCGGGCTATGCGCTGCCGGGCAATGGGACGGAAGAGGATGAGGACAGCCTGCCGGGAATTCGCGAGGTGCTGAGCAGCTTTGGCATTGAGGTCCGCCAGGCCATGAACCAGTTGGTGCTGATTACGACGACCAGCGCGGCGCAGCCTGTGGCCGCAGGGATCGACTACGAGGACTGGCCGGAGGTGGTGGGCACCATCGCCGGTGACGACACGGTCTTTATTATTTGCCCGGACGAACGGCAAGCTCGCATATTGAAGGCCCGCATCGAAGGATATATTGGCTGAGTTGATCGGAGTTCAAGGGAGCGAAGAACAAATACGGAGATTCCGCCCATTCGACTTCGCTCAGGGCGGAATGACGACTTGAACCCGAATGACGGCTCGAGCTAGGAATGACGACTTAAGGAATTGGTTGGTTGCCATGCAGGGTGCAAGCACGAAACTCGAAGCAGCGACAAAGACGCGGGGCAAAGAGCCGCCGGCGACGGTGCGCACGGCTGTGGCCGGAGTTGGCGGATATGCGGGCGGGGAGCTGGCACGGCTGTTGCTGGCGCATCCGCGGCTGGCCGGGGCCAAACCGCTCTTTTTGGGGCGCGTGGCCGACGACGCTGCGGGAGGGCGGATTCCGCTGGAGCAGATTCATCCGCAACTTGCTCTGGGCGAGGGCAAGCTGCAGCCGGAGGTGCGCGCGTTTAGCTGGGAGCTGATTCGCGAGGCGGGCACGGAGATTGTGTTTCTGGCGCTGCCGCACGAGAACTCGCGCGAGTGGGCCCCGGAGTGGCTGGAGCATGGGGTGCGCGTGATCGACCTGAGCGGTGCGTGGCGGCTGAACGACGCGGCGAACCGCGCGGTGTACAAGTTGCACGATGCGGACGCGGCGCTGGCGGAGAAGCTGCAGGCGGAGGCTGTCTTTGGCGCGCCGGAGCTGCATCGCGAGGCGATTGCCGCGGCGCGGCTGGTGGCGAACCCCGGGTGCTACGCCACGTCGATTATTCTGGCGCTGGCTCCGCTGCTGCGCGCGGGGCTGGTGGACGTGGAGCACGGGATCGTGTGCGATGCGAAGAGCGGCGTGAGCGGCGCGGGGAAAGCTGCGACCGCGAAGACGCACTTCATGTATGCGGCGGACAATCATTCGGCTTACGCGGTCTTCGGGCATCGCCATGTGGGCGAGATGCTGGAGCAGCTTGGGCTAAAGGCGGAGCAGCTTCAGTTCACGCCGCACCTGCTGCCGATTCCGCGCGGCATTCTTTCGACGATCTATGTGCGGCTGGCGGAGCGCATGGAGCCGGAGCAGATTGAGGCGTGCCTGCGCGCGTTCTACGCGGCGAGTCCAATGGTGCGCGTGCACGCGACGCCGGAGCTGCCGCAGATCCAGCATGTGGTGCGCACCAATTACATTGATTTGGGATTTGAGTTGAACAAGGACGGCCGGCGGCTGGTGGTGGTGTCGTGCCTGGACAATCTGCTGAAGGGCGCAGCGGGCCAAGCGGTGCAGAACATGAACGTGATGTGCGGCTGGGACGAAGCGGAGGGCCTGCGGTGAAATACGTGGTCAAGCTGGGCGGCGCCGCCATCGAGGACAAGGACCTGCTGCACGCCTGCGGCAAGGCGATCTTCGAACTGGTGCGCGACGGCAACCAGGTTGCGGTGGTGCATGGCGGAGGCGTGCAGTTGACGCGCGTGCTGGCGCAGATGGGCAAGAAGAGCGAGTTCGTCAGCGGGTTGCGGGTGACGGATGCGGAGACGCGCGACGCCGCGCTGATGGTATTGGCCGGGCGCGTGAACAAGTCGCTGGTGGCCGCGCTGCGCACGCATGGGCAGTCGGCGATGGGATTGGCGGGCGGCGACGGCAACGTGTTTCGCGCGCGCAAGAAGAAGACGGTGCCGGACCTGGGATTCGTGGGCGAGATTGCGGCGACCGATCCGCTGTGGCTGGAAGCGATCTGGAAGATGGACGCGGTGCCTGTGATCTCGTCGATTGCGCTGGGCTTCGACGGCGAGTACTACAACATCAACGCCGACGAGATGGCGGCGGCGTGCGCGATCTGCACCAAGGCCGACGCGCTGGTGTTTCTGACCGACGTTCCCGGCGTGAAGGGAGCGGACGGCGAGGTGATGCGCTGGCTCTCGCTGAAGGACGTGCCGGAGTTGGAGCGCAAGGGGGTTGTTACTGGCGGAATGCTGCCCAAATTGAACGCATGCCGCGACGCGCTGACCCACGGCGTGAAGCGGGTGCGCATTCTACCCGCGGAGTCGGTGAATCTATTGCCGGACCTTTGCTCGACCAAGGTCAACGACGGAACGGAGGTCATGGTCGCATGAGTGGTCCCATGAAGGATGGTGCGATGAAGCTGGCGTCGATCCAGGCGGCGGAGCAGAAGCTGATGTTGAATACGTATCAACGCAACCCGGTGCTGTTTGTGGGTGGCAGTGGAGTCTATCTGCGCGACGAGCAGGGCGGCGAGTATCTCGACCTGCTGAGCGGAATTGGCGTGTCGGCGCTGGGCTACGCGCATCCCGCGGTGGAGGCGGCGATTGCTGCACAGAGCAAACGGCTGCTGCACACCTCGAACCTCTTCTATCACGAGCACACGGCGGAGCTGGCGCTGCGGCTGACCGAGATCAGCGGGATGGACCGGGTCTTCTTCTGCAACTCCGGTACGGAGGCGTGGGAGACTGCGCTGAAGCTGGCGCGGGCGCACGCGGGATTGCTGCGTTCGGAAGGGAAACGGGTTGGGACGCGATTTCTGGCGGTGGAACAGAGCTTCCACGGGCGGACGATGGGCGCGGTGGCGACCACGCACAAGGAGAAGTACCGCGAGCCGTTTGAGCCGGTGATGGGAGGCGTGGAGTTCGTGCGCTTCGACGACGTGGCGGACCTGCGCGCGAAGTTCAACGATGAGGTTTGCGGAATCTGCATCGAGGCGGTGCAGGGCGAGGGCGGGGTGCGTCCGGTGAGCAAGGAATTTTTTGCGGCGGCGCGCGAGCTGTGCGACGCGACCGGCGCGCTGCTGCTGGCCGACGAGATCCAGTCGGGGCTAGGGCGCACGGGCGAGTGGTTCGCCTACCAGCACTACGGGATTCTGCCGGACATTACGACCGTGGCCAAACCAATCGCGAATGGGTTGCCGATGGGCGCGATGCTGTGCACCGACGAGGCAGCGCGCGCCTTTGCGCCGGGCATGCATGGGTCGACGTTTGGCGGCGGGCCGCTGCTGTGCGCGGTTGCCATCGCGGTGATCGACACCATGAAGCAGACCAACCTGCTGGCGCACGTGCGCGACGTGGGCGGATATTTTAAGGAACGGCTGGAGTGGCTGCGCGAGCGGCACGACTGCATTACTGCGGTGCGCGGCATGGGGCTGATGCTGGGCATCGAGCTGGACTCGGAGGAACTGGCCAAGCGCGCGGCCGCCGAGATGATGGACCAGCACATTGTTATCAATCGCACCAGCGAGACCGTGCTGCGATTTCTTCCTCCGTACATCCTTGAGCGCGCGCACGTAGACCGGGCCATTGCGGCGCTGGATGGAATCCTCACTACACAACCTTTGAACAGTGCAGCATTGGCCGGCCGAGCGCCGTCAGGAGAAGATTCCCATGGATAGTAAAACCGTCACGATGAACCCGAAGCCGGACGCCACTGCGGAGCCGGCGCGAACCGCCAAGCAGCTCGGCATCCAGTCCGACAGCGCATTTGCCGAGGCATCCAAGCGTCTAGCTGGGCGCGACCTGTGCTCCGTCGCCGACCTGTCGGTGGATGAGATGGCGGCCATCATGGAGCTTTCGCATGCGGTGAAGAGCAATCCCGAGGACTTTCGCCACTCGCTGGACGGGAAGCAGATGGTGCTGTTCTTCGAGAAGGCATCGCTGCGCACGCGGCTGACCTTTGAAGCGGCGATCAACACGCTGGGCGGCAACGCGATCTTTGTGGACCAGACGCAGTCGCCGCTGGGCGAGCGCGAATCGCTGCCCGACATGGCGCACAACATCGAACGCTGGATGAACGTGATTGTTCTGCGCACCTACTCGCACGAGACCATCACGGAGATGGCCGCGTGCTCACGCATCCCGGTGATCAATGCGTTGTCCGACTTCGAGCATCCCTGCCAGGCGATTGCGGACTTCTTCACCCTGGAGGAACGCTTCGGCTCGGCGGAGGGACTGCACTTCACCTATGTGGGCGATGGCAACAATGTGTGCCACTCGCTGATGCTGACGGCGGCGCAACTGGGCGTGCACTGCACGGTTGCCAGCCCCAAGGGGTTCGCGCCCAAGCTGGAGATCATCCACAAGGCGATCGAGATCAGCGAGCAGACGGGCGGCAGCATCACGCTGATGCAGGACCCGGTGAAGGCTGTGACCGGCGCGGACGCGGTGTACACGGATGTGTGCACCAGCATGGGATTTGAGCATGAGGCGACGCGGAGGGCGCCGATCTTCAAGCCCTACCAGGTGAACGAGGCGCTGATGGCACGCGCGCAGCAGGACGCGGTGTTCATGCACTGCCTGCCGGCGCACCGCAACGCCGAGGTGACCGATGCAGTGTTCGATGGGCCGCAGTCGATTGTCTTCGACCAGGCGGAGAACCGGATGCACGCGCAGAAGGCGCTGCTGCTGATGCTGCTGGGCGGAGCCAAGAGGATTTCCAATGCTCGCGACCGCGGCTTGCAGGCGAGGAAGCGAAGCTAAGGCGTCCAGGTGTGCGGGATTGAAGAACAAGCAATGGCAAGTGCCAAATACAGAGATTCTGGCCTTGCCAGAATGACGACATTTGTTTTGACGGAAAGAAGGAAATTGAGATGGCGGAAAAAATTGTTCTTGCATACTCCGGCGGCCTGGACACGTCGATCATCATTCCCTGGTTGAACGACAACTACGGCTACGACGTGATTGCATTCATCGCCGACGTGGGACAGGGCGACGACCTGGTAGCGGTTGCCGAGAAGGCAGAACGGACCGGCGCAAAGAAGGCGATTGTGAAAGACCTGCGCGAAGAGTTCCTCACGGAGTACGTATTTCCCGCGGTGCGCGCGGGCGCGGTGTACGAGCACAAGTACATGCTGGGCACGTCGATTGCGCGGCCGGTGATTGCCAAGCACCAGGTGGAGGTGGCGCTGGCCGAGGGCGCGACGGCGCTGGCCCACGGATCGACCGGCAAGGGCAACGACCAGGTGCGCTTCGAGCACGCGTTTCAGGCGCTGGCGCCGCAACTGAAGGTGATTGTGCCGTGGCGCGAGTGGAAGCTGGTGTCGCGCGAGGACTGCCTGGATTACGCGGCGGCCCACGGAGTGGAGGTTGAGGCGTCGCGGACGAAGATCCACTCGCGCGACCGCAATCTGTGGCATGTGTCGCACGAGGGCGGCGAGCTGGAAGGGACGGACAAGCCGGTGAATGCGAGTACATGGCGAATGAGCCAATCGCCGCAGGAGGCGCCCGACCGCGTGGAGCAGGTGGAGATTGGGTTCGAGCGCGGCACGCCGGTCGCGGTGAACGGGCAGAGAATGCCCGCGGTGCAACTGGTGGAGCTGCTGAACGAGATTGGCGGACGCAATGCGATTGGGCGCATCGATATTGTGGAGAACCGCTTCGTCGGGATGAAGTCGCGCGGGGCGTACGAGACGCCGGGCGGAACGCTGATCCTGGAGGCGATCCGGCAGATCGAGTCACTGACGCTGGACCGCGAGACGGAGCACTTCAAGGAGACGCTGGCGCTGAAGTACGCCGAGCTGGTCTACTTCGGACTGTGGTTCACGCCGCTGCGCGAGGCCCTGGACGCGTTCTTCACCAAGGCGGAGGAGAATGTGACCGGATCGGTGCAGATGGCGCTGTACAAGGGAAACATCTCGTTCGTCAGCCGCAGCTCGCCGGTCTCGCTCTACAATGTCGATCTGTCGTCGTTCACCATGGGCGAGAGTTACGATCAGAAGGACGCGGCGGGATTCATCAAGATCCTTGGGCTGCCAGCCCGCGTACGCGCGCAGGTGATGGGCCGGCAGAAAGAAATGGAAAAGGAAGTCGCCAAGTGAGCGAGCAACAGGCCAAAACGAAGCAGGCGGCTGGCGGCAAGATGTGGGCCGGGCGCTTTCGCGAGCCGCTGGACGCTGTCTTTGAGCAGTGGCAGCGGTCGTTTCCGTTCGATGTGCGGCTGCTGCCGCAGGAGGTGGCTGCGTCGAAGGCGCACGCGCAGATGATTGCGGCGGCCGGCATCCTGACCGATGCCGAGCTGGAACGGATGATCGACGGCCTCGACCAGGTTGGGGACATCACGCCCGAGTTCGCGCCGATTGAGCCGGGCTTCGTCAATCCCAGGCTGCTGGGTGCGGAGCTGGGCACGACGCCGCGCTCCATCCGGCGCTGGCTGAGCAGGCAGCCGGAGTTTTGCGAAATCCATGTGAAACACACGCGGATCGCGCTGGCGAAGGACGATCCCCTGCTGCTGCGGATGAAGAACCACTTTGCCATCCAGGCAAATCTCGACCTGGACGGGGAAGGTGCGTGCGAGGAGTTCCCGGCCACGACGGAGGCCGATCTGGCCGCGTCGATGGCGCGCGCCGAGGACGTTCACCACTTCGTCGAGCTTCAACTCACCCGGGTGATTGGCCCGCTGGCGCTGAAGCTGCACACGGGACGCAGCCGCAACGAGCAGATTGCGACCGACATGCGGCTGTTTGTGCGCGAGGCCATCGACACGACGGTGAAGGGGTTGCGCAGGTGGGGGTTGGCGCTGGTTGAACTCGCGGAGCAGGCGAAGGAAGCGGCGATGCCATCGTACACGCACATGCAGCGGGCGGAGCCGGTGCTGGCGGCGCACTGGCTACTGGCGTACGTGGCAATGATTGAACGCGACATTGCGCGGCTGGCGGACGCGCGCAGGCGGATGAACCTGTGCCCGCTGGGATCGGGCGCGGTTGCGGGCGCGACGCTTGCGCTGGACCGGGCTATAGCGGCGCGGGAGTTGGGCTTCGACGGGCCTACGCTCAACAGCATGGACGCGACCAGCGACCGCGACTTTCTGCTCGAGTTCACGCAGGCGCTGGCTACACTGGGCGGTCACATCTCGCGGTTTGCGGAGGAGATGACGCTTTATGCAACGGCGGAGTTTGGATTTCTCGATCTGCCGGAGGCTTTCTCAACGGGATCGAGCGCAATGCCGCAGAAGAAGAACCCGGACTTCACGGAGCTGATGCGGGGCAAGAGCGCGCGGCTGGCGGGCGCGGCGACGACGCTGGCTGTGCTGCTGAAGGGGCTGCCGCTGGCGTACAACAAGGACCTGCAGGAGGGGCAGGAGCCGGTCTTCGACGCGGCGGACACGGTGCGCGGGATTCTGGGGATTCTGCCTGGCTTCACGCGCTCGCTGAAGTTTAATTTTGCGCGGATGAAGACGTCTGCGACGACCGGCTATCTGAACGCGATGGCTGCGGCGACGTATCTCTCGAACAAGGGCGTGGCGTTCCGCAGGGCGCACGAGATTGTGGGCAACGCGGTGCGGCTGGGGCTGGAGAGCGGGCGCGAGCTGGATGCGATCCCGCTGGCGGAGCTGCAGGAGCTGAGTCCGGCCTTCGGCGAAGATTTCCATGCGGCGATTGGGCTGGAGGCCACGCTGGATTGCCACGACGTGGTTGGCGGGACGGCGCGCGCGCGGGTCCATGCGGCGCTGACGGAGGCCCGCCAGCGGCTGAGTTCGGACGCGTGGGCGCAACTCTGAGAAGATAGAGAGAGGAGCTTCATCAATTGTCCAGCTCGTCCCTGATGGCCGCCAGCGAATCCACCTCATCCACGCGCGCACGCGCGGGTGGCGCGATGGTGCGCAAGGCGCGGCTGCAGGACGCGGTCAACATCTTCGAGCTGGTCAACTCGCTCTCGGGCGATGGAACTCTGCTGCGGCGCAGCTACGCGGACATCTGCGAGAACGTGCGCGACTTCGCGGTGGCCGAGTCGGAGAGCGGAATCTTTCTGGGCTGTGGCGCGCTGCACCTGTATGGGCCTCACCTGGCCGAGGTGCGGTCGATCGTGGTGAAACCGGAGGCCAAGGGGCAGGGCGCGGGCGGGCGGATTCTGCTTGCGCTGCTGGAGGAGGCCGAGCAGCAGGGCGTCGCATCGGTGTGCATGTTCACGCGGATTCCCGACTTCTTCTTCCACTTCGGCTTCCGGCTGGCCGACCGGACGACGCTGCCGGACAAGATATACAAGGACTGCCAGGCCTGTCCGCGGCTGTATGCGTGCGACGAGGTGGCGATGGTGCGCGGGCCGCTGCCGCGGATCGCGGTGCTGGGGCCGACGCGGATCGCGCAGCCGGAGCTGGTGAAGCTGCAGGTCGGCCACATTGCTCATCCTGTGGAAGATGTGGCCGAAGGGGATGGCGTGATCGTGCCCAAGACGGCGACAGAAGGCTGAACGAGACTGCCTGGCGCCGGACCGGAATCGGGAGCTGCGGCGACAACTTTGCCTCCATATTGGCGTCTAATTCTATTAATGCGTACTTTCGCGGGAGTGTATTCTTGAGGTGTACCCGCAGGAGGGTTCCGGTGCGTCGTCCAATCCAGTCGCGTTGGTTTCAGGCAGTTCTTGCATTTGCGTTAGCCACAGTGTTTCTTGCCTTCGGGATGCACGGCCAGACGGGACCGTCGGGGCCACAGGCCTCTTCAGGAGCGGCGTCGGTGCCAAATGGACCGCAGCCGCAGCCGACGAGCGGGATTGCGACGATCCATGCGCGCAGCAACCTGGTGGTGGTGGATGTGGTGGTCACCGACTCGAAGAAGGACCCGGTGCATGGGCTAAAGGCATCGGACTTTACGCTGACGGAAGACGGCAAGCCGCAGGCGATCCGGAACTTCGAGGAGCATACCGCGGTGTCGCTGTCGGAGATCAAGGTTGCGCCTGCGCCGAAGATGCCTCCCGGCCTGTTTTCCAATAGGGCGGACGCCCTGGTAAATGGGCCGGTGAATGTGCTTCTGCTGGATTATCTGAACACGCCATTGACCTCGCAGGCCAGCGCGAAAAGGCAGCTGTTCGATTATCTGGACAAGGCGCCTGCGGGAACGCGCATCGCCATCTTCGGCCTGACGACGCATTTGGTCATGCTGCAGGGGTTTACGTCGGACATGACGAAGTTGAAGGCTACGCTGATGTCGAAGAAGGGTGCGTCGCCGGTGTCGGACATCATGACGGACGCGGTCAACGGCGGGGTGCAGGGAAATACTGCGTTCGAGGACGCCGCTGGGCCGGTTAGCGACACGATCACGCAGGAGATGCTCGACGACATGGCACGAGTCGATGCGCAACTGACCTCGGAGGAGTTGAACAACCGGGCGGTGTACACGCTGAGCGCCTTCGACCAACTGGCGCGGTACCTGGTGGGGATTCCGGGGCGGAAGAACGTGATCTGGTTCTCCGGCAGTTTTCCGCTGGACGTCCTGCCCAATCTCAACGAAAGAGATGAGAACGACTCGGTGATCCGTAACGACGATGCGGTGCGCAAGACGGACAACATGCTGACGCGCGCCCAGGTGGCGATGTATCCGGTGGACGCGCGGGGCTTGCAGACCGATCCGTCCAACAGTGTGGTGAACGAGACCATAGCCGACGGCCCCATGACCTTCATGCAGCAGACGGCGCAGGAGCACGAGACGATGGATGCGATGGCGGAGGACACCGGCGGCGCGGCGTTCTATAACACCAACGGACTGACGCAGGCGGTGTCGAAGGCGATCGAGCAGGGCTCGAACTACTACACGCTGACCTATACGCCGGCCAACCTGCAGTGGGACGCAAGGTTCCGGACGATCAAGGTCAAGGTGGACGATCCGAATGCGAAACAGCTCACCTACCGCAACGGCTACTATGCCATCGACCCTTACGACCGAAACAAAGTGAACGCGCAGAGCGCGGCGACAATGTCGCTTCAGACGAACACCATGGCTTCGGCGATGATGTTCGGCGGGCCGAACCCGGCGGAGATCCTGTTCAAGGCGAGGGTCCGTCCGTCGAGCGCGCCTCCGGATGCGGCGGTATTGAAGACCAACCAGTCCAATCCCGATCCCAAGTTGAAGGGGATGCTTGGGGGACCATTCAAGCAGTATGGAGTGGACCTTGTGCCTGACCCGCGCGCGGTCACCTGCCGCCTGGGCGCCGATGGCAATCACCACTGCGCGCTGGAGATGTGGACCTTCGTCTACGACCGCAATGGAGACAAGCTGATTACCGCGAGCAACCGCCTGCATCAATTGCTGACGCCGGCGGAGTACGCCAGGTTGCAGAGCGGGGAGCTGGCGTTCCACCAGCAGATCAGCGTTCCGGTGAAGGGGCAGTACTGGCTGCGCACGGCGATCCACGATATGGTTTCGGACAATGTGGGTACGGTTGAGATTCCGGTTGGGGTGGTAGCGCAACTGGACCCGCTGCAGCAGGTTGCGGCAGCGCCTGCACCTGCGCCGGATGCGGCCGGGAAGCCCGCGGTCCCGGCCACGCAGGCCCCGGTACCGGCGGGCGGGGTGGTGACGCCGTAGTAATCTGGGACTCAGCGTGTCGACCGCACTGAACGAAATCTTTGAGCAGGAGTATCGCGAGCTTCGCCCGCGCGCGCCGATTCCTGCGCTGGAGGTGCGCTTTCGCCGCTTCACGTCGCTGAATACGACGATCCGGCTGCGCGAAGGGCGGCTGCTGGTGCGGCTGTCGGACCTGCTGGAGTCTGCTCCGGAGTCCGTGCACCACGCGATTGCGCACATCCTGCTGGCCAAGCTGTACAAGAAGCCGATTGCGCGCGCGCATGCGGACCGCTATCGGCGGTATGTGTCGTCGGAGGCGGTGGCGCGGCGGGCGGAGCAGATCCGGCAGACGCGCGGGCGCAAGACGGTGCTGCCGGCGCAGGGGCGTTGCTACGACCTGGACGAGGTCTTCGAGAGCCTGAACGCGCGGTTCTTTCACGGTCTGCTGGGGCGGCCCACGCTGACCTGGAGCGCGCACCATGCGCGGAGGATGCTGGGCCACTACGACGCGGCGCACAACACGATCATGGTGAGCCGCGTCTTCGACCGGGCGGAGACGCCACGCTGCGCGGTGGAGTATCTGCTGTACCACGAGATGCTGCATTTGAAGCATCCGGTACGGGTGAGGGCGGGACGGAGGTGCGTGCACTCCAGGGCGTTCCAGGCGGAGGAGCGGCTGTTTCCCGAGCTGGAGGCTGCGAAGGCGTATCTGAAGCGGCTGTAGCTCGGGTGGACTAAAGACTTAACACCGATTGACACCGATCTGACCGATCAAGAAAAGATACGGAGATTCTGGCTGCGCCAGAATTACGAGCGAAACAAGCAACCGCGGGTCCTTCGACTCGTCGCTTTGCTCCTCGCTCAGGATGACAATATCATCCCACCCATTCCGCAAAGAAGCGGAATGGATGGGGCACCCGGCGGGTCAGACGGTGCGGTGGGTTTGTTTGGAGCCGCCGGTGGCGAGGCGTTGGGAGGGGCGGTCGCTGGAGATGACGCCATCGTGGAGGGTGACAATGCGGTTGGCGTATTCGGCGATGTCGGGCTCGTGGGTGACGATGAGGATGGTGTTGCCCTGGGCGTGGAGCTGGTCGAAGAGGGCCATGATCTCGTCTCCGGTCTTGGAGTCGAGGTTTCCGGTGGGCTCGTCGGCGAGGATGATGGAGGGGTGGTTGACCAGGGCGCGGGCGATGGCGACTCGCTGGCGCTGGCCGCCGGAGAGCTCGTTTGGCTTGTGGGTCATGCGCGAGCCGAGGCTGACCGACTCGAGGACCTCCTTGGCGCGGGCGATGCGTTCGGCCGAGGCGGTGCCGTTGTAGATGAGCGGCAGCTCGACGTTGTGCAGGGCGGTGGCGCGGGCCAGCAGGTTGAAGGTCTGAAAGACGAAGCCGATCTCCTTGTTGCGGATACGGGCCAGTTCGTCGTCGTTGAGCGCGGAGACGTCGTGTCCGTTGAGCCAGTAGCGGCCCTGGGTGGGCGAATCGAGGCAGCCAATGAGGTTCATGAGGGTGGATTTGCCGGAGCCGGAGGGGCCCATGATGGCGACGTACTCGTTGTGGCGGATGCGCAGATTGATGCCGCACAGGGCGTTGACCTGCTGCTCGCCCATCTCGTAGGTCTTCCACAGATTGCTGGTGACGATGACCTCGCCGTCGATGGGGCCATCAGCGGATTCTGGCGTGGTGTCGAGTTCGGTTGGTTCGGTTTCAAGGGGCATCGTTTGCTCCGGGTGGTGCTGTTCCAAGGATAGTTCCAATTTCAGCGATGGGCTATGACGTGCCTCATGTAACAAGAACAAACAACAAATGCGGGGATTCTTCGCTTCGCTCAGAATGACAATTTCTATAGTGTCTTCGTTCAGAATGACGCCGTAAAACGAACGGCGACGGAATACAACGTCAGGAGCTGCTGCTGTTGTCGTCGGTGGTGGTGACGGGGGTGGAGTTGTCGCGCTTGACCAGGGTCCCGCTCTTGAGTGCGCGCAGGACCTGGTATCGGCCGATGACGATCTCGTCACCCTCCTTGAGGCCGGAGAGGACTTCGATCTCCGTAGTCCCGGTGACTCCGGTGGTGACGGGGACGAAGTTGGCGCGGAGTTTTCCTTTGCTGGTGGTGAGCAGGTAGACTCCCTGGGCGAGATTGGGCTTGGGCGGCACGCCGGAGCTGGAGGCGGCGGAGACGGCGACGGTGGAGGGCTTGCCGGCGTGGTCGGCGAGGTCCTTTTCGAGGGCGGGGTCGCGCTGCACCAGGGCCTGGATGGGGAGGGTGAGGGTGTTGGGCTTGTCGGCGACGGTGATTTTGGCGGTGGTGGAGAGACCGGGGCGGAGGTCTTCGAGGTGGGCTACGGGGGTCTGGTCGAGGGTGACGACGACCTTGAAGTCCTTGGCCTCCTCGGTCCCGGTGGTGGACTGCGAGGTGGCGACGCCGGTGGTGCGCAGCAGTGCCTGATCGCCGACCTCGGTGACATGGCCCTTGAAGGTGCGGCCGGGCAGCGCGTCGACGGTGACGTCGGCGGACTGGCCGAGGCGGAGATTGACGATGTCGGTCTCGTCGACCTTGATCTCGGCGGTGATGACGGACATGTCGGCGAGGGTCATCAGGGTGGAACCCTCGGCGTTCTGGATGCCGACGACGACGGTCTCGCCCTCGCGCACGGGGACGTTGGTGACGAGGCCGTCGAAGGGGGCGCGGCTGATGGTCTTGTCGAGGGCGTCGAAGTTGGCGCGCTGGCTGGCGACGGCCTGGTCGAGGTGGGCGCGCTGGGACGCGGTCTGCGCCTTGGCCTGGGCGAGGGCGGCGACGCGCTGGTCGAGGGTGGCGGCGGAGACGTCGTAGGCGGCTTTTTTGGCGTCGAAGTCCTGCTTGGCGATGAGCTGTGCGTTGTAGAGGGCCTGGGCGCGGTCGAAGTCGAATTTTTTCTGCTCCAGGTCGGCCTGGGCCTGGGCGATGTTGGCCTGGGCGGTGTTCTCGGCTGCGACGTAGGAGGCGATGTCGGTCCTGGAGCTGGCGATGGCGGCCTGCTGGGCGTCGACGGTGGACTCGGGCTGGACGCTCTCGACGCGGGCGAGGATGTCTCCCTTATGGACGCGGTCTCCCTCTTTGACATAGAGGTGGGTGATGCGTCCGAAGGCGGTTGCGCCGATATTGACGTAGTTCTTGGGCTTGATCTGGCCAGTGCCGCTGACGGTGGAGACGAGGTCCTCGCGCAGGACCTTGCCGGTGGCGACCTTGGTGATGCCGGCCTGGCCGTGCAGGATGGTGCCGGCGGTGATGCCCGCCAGAGCAAGGACAATGACGACGATGACGATGATTTTCTTCGTGCTCATGCAATCTTTCCTGACGCTGGTTCTTTCATTCCGGCCGCAGGGCCGGGGATGTGCTGCTGGTGCGGCGGGTGCGCGGCAGGCCGGCTTGGACTAGGTACGCGTGTGAGGAGACGTTGGTTCCGTTGCGGTTCGATACAGAGATTCGATACAGCGATTTGATACAGGGATTCGGTCTCAGGTTCGGGTTCAGAAAGAGGTCCCAGGGGACTGCTTTCGGCGGCTATTTGCGTGCGTACTCTCTACGCTTGATGATAGCAGGGACGGGGCGGCGGACGGCTTGTAACGGGGATGGGAGCGCACTACAATGGGGGCTAGGTCCAGTCCCGGCCCCGTCCGGTTTGCCAGCAGGGCCGGCGAGCGGTGCACAGGACAGAAGAATGCGGTTGAAGTTTGCATGGAACCGTGCAGGTAAACTTCCTCAAGCAGGAGTATTGCAGGCGATGAGAGCAGCGGGTGGATTGGTTCTGGGCGTGATGTTGTTATCGGCAGGGTGGGGCAGCGCTCGGGGGCAGCAGGCAGCGGCTCCCGCAACCCAGGCTACGGCTTCCGGTGGCGTGACCCAGACGGCGCCGACGGTGGAGAAGCCGAACCCTCTGAAGCGGCGAATGACGGACAAGGAAAAGATCACGCAGCAAAAGAACCTGAAAGAGGAGTTGAAGGGCCACTACAAGACGTGGGTGGAGCAGGATGTGCGGTGGATCATCACCGACACTGAGCTGCAGGCGTTCAAGCAACTGACCAACGACGAGGAGCGGGACCAGTTCGAAGAGGAGTTCTGGCAGCGGCGCAACCCCAACCCGGATGACCCGGACAACACGTACCGCGACGAGATCTACGCGCGGATTGCGTATGCGAATGAGCACTTTACGTCGGGCAAGCCGGGATGGATGACGGACCGCGGGCACATCTACATTGCCTACGGCAAGCCGGACGACATCGATGCGCACCCCAGCACCGGCTCGTATGACCGGCCGATGGACGAGGGCGGCGGCAACACGGTGGCCTACCCGTTCGAGGTGTGGCACTACCGGTATATCGAGGGGATCGGCGACAACATCGACCTGGAGTTTGTGGACACCTGCCAGTGCGGCGACTACCACTATACGATCGACCGCTCGGAGAAGGACGCGTTGAAGCACGTTCCGAACGCTGGATTGACCCAGGCTGAGGAGGAGGGACAGACCAAGAAAGAGGACCGCTTCAAGGGCGGCGGGCTGGAGCAGCTTGGCCTGAGCCCCGGCCTTATGTCGCAGCTGCAGGACAAGCAGTTCGACCGGCTGGATCTGGAAGCCAAGATCATGGCTCCCCCGCCGGTCAAGTACGCGGACATGGATGAGTTCATGGCGAGTTCCAAGATCCTGACCGGGCCGCCGTTCCTCTTTGATGTGCGCACGGACTATGTGAAGGTGACCAACGATACGGTGATTGTGCCGATCACGATTCAGGTGAAAAACTCGGACATCACGTTCGAGACCAAGGATGGGGTATCGGTGGGGAGGGTTGACATCGAGGGGCGCGTGTCCAACCTGACGCACAAGGTCGTGGACGGGGGATGGTTCGGGGACCCGGTGGAGGTGTCGACTCCGAGCGAACTTCTGGCGGCGAAGCAGAAGCAGTCGTCGGTCTACTGGAAGGCCCTTCCGCTGCGACCGGGGCTGTACAAGATCGATATTGTCATCAAGGACACGAACAACCCGGACCACGTTGGAAGATGGACGCGGAGCATCAACGTGCCGAAGTTCGACGACGACACGCTGGGGCACTCCTCGCTGATCCTGGCCGACCAGATGGAGCGCGTTCCATCGAAGGAGATCGGGGGAGGGAACTTCGTGATCGGCAACACGCGCATTCGTCCGCGCGTGGCGGCCAATGGGGCCGTGGCGACGCCGGTGCGGTTCAGCCGCGCGCAGAACCTGAACTTCTGGATGCAGGTGTATAACCTGGGAATCGACGAGAAGAGCAAGCAGAACAACGCGACGATCAGCTACGAGATCACCGACCTGGGCACGAACAAGCCGGTGCTGAATGCGCAGGAGTTGAGCAACAAGCTGAGCCCGAACGCGGACCAGTTGACGCTGGAGAAGAGCCTCTCGCTGGCTGGATTGCAGCCGGGCCAGTATCAGGTGAAGATCAAGGTGAACGATGCGGTGAGCAAGCAGCAGACGGAGGAGTCGGCAAAGTTTTCCGTGGACTGATTGCCAGGGTTGTATGCAGTGGGCTTGCATGGAGCGGGGCCGAAGCGCGGGGGTCGAAGAGCGCACGGCTGAAGCAGCTTGAGGACGGATGCGCGGAGATGCGGCGAGACGATTACGCGGATGGATTGCGATGATCGGTTGCCAGCGCAGAGC